>NZ_JBHLUB010000032.1:0-346582 GCF_042434215.1 Micrococcoides hystricis
ATGTGTTGTTTCAGCACTTCCATCTTCGAAAGACCTCGACACTTTTTATGCCTTCAACACACCCCGATCACAAAACCGATCTACACCCAAAATTCCGAAGAGCCGATTAATTCTGCCGAAGCTTTCGTTCCAGGTTGAACGCTGGAACCAACGATCTTCACGCTAGCCCCGGCCTCAAGGACGCCGGGTGGATGCGTGGTTTCTCGTTCCGCCGGTGGGGTTTGATAGAAAACTCTGTTGCGTTCGGCTTGCGCCCAGAGATCCGGGTAGTGCTGTCTGAGAAAGCCCATCCGGTCTGGATCTACGGTGCCACCAAGGTTCACGAGCTCAGAAAGTGTTGCCAGCACCATCACGGTGACCCCGGAAGTGGAGTTGCCCGGTGATACCCCGTTTGCCGGAGTGGCGGATAGCTCCAAGCCCGGCAGAGACGCTTGTGAATGAGGTTTCGGCTCCCGGGAGCCCGAGGACGCTGGCGCAGCACCGGAACCGTTGGCGGGGCTGCGGGTTTGGGCAAGGGCGTCCACGAGGAGGTCAGCTTCCAATTGAGTCCGAGTGCGGCCAGCTGCGGATCCGTCGGCTGCGGATCCGTCGGCTGCGAGCTGCTGTGCTGCGGCAGCGAGAGCCTGCTGGATCTTAGTGCCATCATCGGCGCTGATGCGAGCGAAAAGATGGGCCATACCGTCCGGGGCTGGTGTGATCCGGACATGCCGGGTCTGGTTGGCTGCCCGATGACGTTGCTGCGCCGACTCAGGGTGGTGCCGGTGCCGTAGCTGCTCGGCCTCGTGCTGAATATCAGGCAGATCTTTCTTACTGCCGGCAAGCTTGGTCAGGCCTTCGCCGAGGGCGTTCTTGGCCTCTTCCGTTGCCCGCGTGGCAGCTTCGAACTCGCCAGGCTGCCATTGGTCGCCGTCAGGTTTTTGGGTTTTCTTTGGCGGCCGAATGGTCCGGAGCTTTTGCGCCATGAGCGTTGCCTCGGCGACGGTGGTCTTGCCCTGCTCGAGTAAATCCAGGAGTTCGGGTGCGTGCTGATGCAGGTTTGCGCTGTGCAAGAGGAGTTCGCTGGCCTGCGATTTAGTCAGTGTGGAGCCCTGCAACAGGGATGTTTCAACTTTTCGACGGAAGACCGCGTTGTTCGCCTCCAAGTAGGCCACGGTCAACTGGTCGGACGTGAAATTCTCGGAATCTTCCTGTGCAATGGCCACCATTTTGCGGTGCACGCGACGGATCCGCTGGGCATACAGGAATCCCGCTAAGTGGTCCTCTGCTTCCAGCACCCAAGGAGAGTCGGCAGCGGAAATCTCGGCGGCATCGTTGATAGCTGCGAGCCATGTTTGCGGATCCATGCTGACCTCCTCCTCGCCTTGGTGAACCGTTATCAGGGGTGACGGTGTCCGGTTCTAGGCAGCAGCGTAGGCTGAACAGTTGCTCTGCCGCTGTGCTTGCCTCTATTGCTGATCAGCTGTTTTGCTCCAGTGGGAGCCTGTGGAGGGACGACCGGCCGAAGTGTCCCCGAGCCCGTTTTCCTTGTCCCTGACGGCGAACTGCGACAGCATAGAAGCAAGAGTTCTAGCGGTGCGAGCGCACGGTGCTGTGCGTTGGCGATGAAACGAGGTACCTCATGTCCAAAGCAGCCGAAGCCGTCGTGGTGCTAGGGGGAACGGGCGCCCTCGGCGGTGTGGTCGTTCCCGCGCTCGCAGAGGCCGGTTATCACGTGTTGGTGCACACTCGTCGCCCGGTGGCAGGAGAGCGCTACGAGTTCCCGAACATTTCCATTCATGAGGGAGATCTTGACGATGCCGCCTTCGTTCAGGGACTTGTAGATTCTGCCGAAGAACACGCCCAGCGACTTTCCGGTGCGGTTTTCATCAACGGTGCCTACAGCAAGGACGAGGGCATCGGCGAGGCGGGCTTCACCGACAAGTTTCAGTCCCTGTTTGAGGCCAACGTCTATCCGGTGACCCGCATGCTGGAAGTGTTGGGCCCGTACTGGCGGAAGAACCCGGGCGGACGAGTGGTGTTGACCAGTGCGGCAGCCGCAGACAAACCGTTCCGGAAAGGTGGTGCCTACTCCATGGCGAAACATGTGGTGGCCGATCTTGGCCGCCAGCTGGATCTGGAGTTTGAGCCCCAGGAGCTCCAAACGCTGGTGTTGGCGCCGCGCAGCATCGGTGAGCGGATTGGTGAGAATACGCCGGCGGAGCTGACCGAAGAGATTCTTGGCTTTTTAAAGTCCTAGTGTGACGCAGAGACTTCTTGCAAGATACACGCTGTTTACAGTTAGGAAGAGGGCTACTTCCGCCAGTGGTGCAGCAGGTAGCCGTAGCTGAGATGGGTTCGGTCCGGGTGGGCGGTGAGCCACTCATCGGCAACGTCGGCCGGGAACTCTAAGCGGAGCACGGCTTCCAAGTCGGCCCGGGAGTCGAATTGCCAGGAGCTCATGACCGGGTGGGTAGTTGCGCCTTGGCGTTGCCACCAGTCGATGGCGTAGGTGTCTTGCCCCTGCTGTTCGGCCCACGGGCTGTTGCGCAGCAGCTCCGCGAACTCGCCGTTTTGGGTGTCATTGTCGATGACGATGAGAGAGCCGCCGGTGCGCAACACCCGACGAACTTCGGCTAACCCCGCGGAGGGATCGAAGCCCGGGTGCGGGAAGAAGTAGGCGAAACGGGCATGGACGACGTCCACCGAGGCGTCCTTTAGCGGCAACTGTTCGGCAGAACCGGACAGCACGGTTGCCCCGCCCGGGCGGGAGCGGGCCAATCCGATGAGGCTGGCGTCCGGTTCCACGCCAATCACCTCGGCGGCGTCATGGTACTTGGGCAACCAGTAACCGGATCCGCACCCCAGGTCCAGCAGTGTTTTGCCCCGCCATCGGGCGAGACGTTGCAAGCGATTCCACATGATGCCATCCCGGTCGATGGCCTGGTTCTCGATCTCGTAGAGTTGCGGGTCCACGGCTTGGTTGCCGGAGGGGACGAAGTCTGCGAACTCCACGAATGCTCCTGCTCTCTTGGGTGGGATGACGTTAGCTGACTCTACGCCATCGGCGGGCTTAAAAGGTATAACCCCGGCGCGGCCAACCCGTCCAAGGGGATTGGACAGAGAAACATGGGTTGGGTGGCGCCGGGGCTATGAGGTGGTATTCAGTTATACATCAGTGGCAGCTCGAAGTAGGTGGCTTAGAGCTTGGCCCACTTTCGGTTCCACGAACCGGTCTCTGCGTACCAGTCGTAGAGGTTGTTGTGGTTGTCGGTGAACCGGTTCGGGTTCAGGTGATCGATGTTGTAGCTGGTGGATTCCTTCTCCACCAGGTCGGCCACGATCTCACCCATGACCGGGGAGACCATGAAGCCGTAGCCGGAGAACCCGGTGGCCAGAATGACGCGACCGGACGGGCCGTAATTACCGACGAGGGCCTCGTAGTCAACGGTCCAACCATCGACGAGTTTCACCGAGCGGATCGGGGCGTTCTGCAGGCCGACGAAGCGTTCGGAGGCCATCATGCGGATGCCGTCTAGGTCCTCGGGGAGAACTTTGAAATCGGTTTGGTCGATCTCGTCCACCAGACCCCAGTTGAAGTCGCCACCGATCTTGACGTACGGGCGGTCCAGCGATGGGGCCCCGTAGATCATCTCGCCGCGACGGTGCGGGATGGAGCCGTGGAAGGCCGGGAAGTCAGGGGAGGAGTAGGCTTCCATGTACTCCGGCTCTGGAGCGAACCAGCCCATCACGAGGCGACGGACGCGGATTGGCAGGTGCGGCAGCAGTTCGGCGATGTAGGCACCGGGAGTGACGACCAGTTTTTCGACGACGTATTCCTTGTCCCGGGTAAAGACACGGACCTTGTCCGGGTCAATGGCCCAGCCGTGAACCTTGGTGCCGGTGACGATTTGGGCGCCGTTCTTGATGGCCCCGTTGACCGCGGTGGTCACGGCCATCTCCGAGCGGACGGCACCGCCCTGTTCATCGAAGACACCTAGGCCGTCATCCTTGGTGTTGAACAGCGGGTACTTCTTGCGCATGGCCTCGGCGTCGAGGACGTTGCGGTCGTGACCGTCCCGAATGCGGGCGTTCTCGGCGACGACTTGGAACTCGTCATCGGTGGCGGAGCCAAAGCAGAGCACGCCGGACTCAATCAGGCAGTTGGATTTGGTTTCCTTCTGAAACTTCTTCCATGCAGGCATGATGTTTTCGAGGATTTCGTGATCGGCCGAGCCCTGCGGGGTGAACGGCAGCGGGTGCAGCAGACGGTGTTCGCCGGCGTGCCCGGAGCGCTCATTGGGGGTCCAGTGCTGTTCAAAGCCGATGACCTTGATGCCGCGCTTGGCCATTTGATACATGGCTTGGGCGCCGTTAGCGCCGAGGCCGATGACAGCTACCTGTGCGTCAAACATGAGTGTTGCCTTTCAGTAAAACGTGCCGGATGCTTAGTCAGCCAAGACGGAGAGCTTGGTGAACGGGAAGGTGAAGGTCCAGGTGGAGTTCAGCCCCTTGTCGAAGGACGCGACGTCGCCTTCCTTCAGGGAGATGGTTTCGCCACCTTCGATCTCGATCTGCACGGCCCCTTCAAGGACGTGGATGATTTCTTCACGCAGGAATGGGTAGGGGGCCACCTGTGGCATGTTGGATTCGTTGGCGCGCCAGAAGGAGACACGGTCTTCCTTGATCCACGCGAACTCACCGGCGGACAGGGACGGGTCGGCCGGGTGCGGGAAAGGCTGGAACTGGGCGGAATCGAGGTTACCGACGTAGTGCTTCATGGTGTTTCTCCTAAAACATGGGCTGTAGTGGTGTTCGGTGTCTTGATGTCTTCAAGTGTGGCTTAGCGCACAGCGCAGAAGCTTTAACGTGCGTGCATGAGGTTTGTCTACAAGTGGCGAAAATAAGGTGCCTGGTGTGACGAGGCGGGCATGACGAAGACCGCCGCCGCACCCCGGATACCGAGCGACCGGGATGCTGCGACGGTCAACGATGCTGCCCAGCACTGCAGGTGAGGGCAGGCTGAACTATTTATTTGGTGACGGTGAACTCGATGGTTTCCGTGAAGGTGCGGCCGTGGACGTCTGTTGCCGTGACCGTGGCCGTGTGCTGGCCAGCCTTCAGCTTGTGCGGCAGCGGAGAACGCCACAGGTGCATGGAGCGATCGGCGAGGGAACCACCGTGTTCGATTTGCTGGATGGCTGCCGCCGGATCGGAGTATTCGGCACCCACCTTGACGGTTTCACCCCGCATCGGCTGGGTGCGTTCGGCCTCAACAGCAGGTGCGCCGTCAATGGACACGCGCACGGAAGCGCCGCTGGAGCCCATCCAGAAGTTCGTGGTCAACCACGAGTCTTTGAGTTCGCTGCGGGTCACCGACATGGGTTCGCTATAGCTGTGCCCCTTGCCGCGAGCGTTCTTGAATTCCTCGAAGAAGTTCCGGTAGCGCGGAGTGTTCAGTCCGAGGGACATCTGTTGATCGGCGGATTCACCGCGTACCGTGAAGCGTTCGGTGAGGGAGTTCTTGTTGAATTCCAGTGTCAGGATGCCCGGGTATGCGCCGTCGCGTTGAACAGCAGAGGGCACCCCATTCGCGTTGAGCTTGCCCTTGTACCAGTCACCCGAGATGGCTCCTACCGTCAGGTGGGTGAACGGGAGCTTGTCCACGCCCATGACCGATGACCACTCGGTGAGGGAATCCCCAGCGCGCAAGTTCTCCAAGGAGTGCGTGTGCCCGCCAAGGCTGACGACTTTGCGTCCTAGTAGCAAGGAGTAGATCTTCTTGACTTGGTCGATCTGGTGCTTGGTAGAACCGGCGTCGGCGAAATCAAGTAGTGGGACGTGCCCGGCGAGGACGATGGTCTTTGATTTAGGTACGCGGGCTAGGTCTCGTGCCAGCCAGCGTAGCTGGTCTTCGTCGATGGAGGCGTTGTAACCGGAAGCGCCGGCCAGCGGATAGTCCACGGTCTCCAGCGCGATCACGTGGGCTTTGCCGGAATCGTAGGAGTAGTAGGTGGGGCCAAACTGATTCCGGTAGGTGTCGTAGGCGTGGTCCCGGCTCGGGGCATCAAAGTCCATGTCATGGTTGCCCGGCATCAGCCATGCGGGACCATTCAGGCGGGCGGTCATCGTGCGGATGTCCGGGTACAGGGAAAGGTCATCGCCGACGATGTCGCCCACGAAGATGACGCCGCAGCCGGCGTAGTCGTCACGGTTGGCCAGATCCTTGATGCCGCCGGCGTGTGCGTACTCAACTTCTTTCTTGTTGTAGGTCTGCACATCTCCGGCCACCACGCAGTTCTGCCGGTCCTGATTGGTGAGTCGGTCTTTGGCCAGTGGGAAGTTTACCTGTTTCGGGATTCCACCGGTCGGCTCGATTCCGCCGTATTTCAGCGTCGGGGAGCCCTCGGGTAGGTGGGTGTAGGAGAACTGGGGGATGTTATCCTCGTCGACCGGCACGCGGTAACCGGCTGGCTGAGTGACGAAGACGTTCATGTTGTCCCGGACGGGCAGCTTGTAGTTGCCTTTCTTGTCCGTGGTGGTGACGTCGAGTCCGTTAGAGACGGTGACGCCGGCTAGTCCCCGTTCCTTCTTGTCCTGGCGGGAGTTTTGGTTACGGTCCACGAAAACCGTGCCGCGGACAAACTTCCGGTTGTTCTTTTCCGGGCCCGGCACTACGTGGACGGAGCCACGATAGGCGTTCTCTTGCCAGTCTGCTCCGGTCCCGGGTGCGAACGGGGTGAGGGCAGTGGTGCTGCCAGTGACGGACGCGGAGCTCAGGGCTGAGGGTGTGGCGGGTGCGCTGGCCGTGCTGGCGGTTGGTGCAGCTGGTGCGGCCGTTGCAGCTAGGCCAAGTAATACTGCGGTTGCGAACGCAGACTTCAGGCTTTTCTGGGGGATCATGGTGTCTCTTTCTTAAAGGAGGGGGTGAAAGGGTGACCCTTCATACTTTCGGCGCTGAGTTTTAACGTGGTGGCGCACGGAGGAAAAACTTTGGCGGCGGGTATTTGAACGGCTCAGCCACTTGTTGTCCGACGTGCTCTAGTGGTGTGGCCGCGCGGCGAGAGCACTTCGGATTGAAGTCTTTGTAAGCATCAGAGCCCCGGAATGACGCGGAATATGGCTTCCGGCGAGGTGACGAAAACGACGGTTGCGTGAACCTGAGGTGACCGGGGACACTACCTTTCATTCAGCTTGAGAGGTATCATCGCTAGTGAGAGATGTATTGCTGGTGAAAAGAATTTATTCGTGAGGAGACCGAGGCGATGACAGTCAAAGCTGCGGTGGCGGTGGGCGAGCTCGACGAGGCCGCGACTGCCGTGTATGCCCACCTGTTTCAGGCGATGGCGGATCCATCGCGGCTGGCCGTGCTGCAGCATCTGGCCTATGGTCCGCATCGGGTGTGTGATTTGGTGGAGCATCTGGACATCAGCCAGTCGACGGTGAGCAAGCATCTGAAGTTTTTGCTCGAGTGTGAGCTGGTTCGGCTGCGTCCGCAGGGGCGGTCTTCCTGGTATTCGTTGGCACACCCGGTGTTGCTGGCGGATGTGATCAATGCCGCCGGAGCCTTGCTTCAGGCGACCGGCAAGGACGAGCAGCTGTGCGAGCACTTGCGTGCCCCGAACGCAGTGCAGAAGGAGTAGTTGTGGGCGCGCATCATCACCATCACGGTCCGTCCGTGGAAGAACTCAGTGGCCCGGGAGATCACCGACGCACGTTGTGGATCGTGTTCGGTTTGACCGTGGTCATCGTCCTCGCGCAAGCCATTGGTGCGGTGGTCACCGGTTCATTGGCGCTGTTGACGGATACGGCGCATGCGATCACGGATGCGACGGGGCTGTTGGTGGCGTTGATTGCCGCGACGTTGATGTTGCGGCCGGCGGATTCGAAGCGGACGTGGGGGTTCCGCCGCATCGAGGTGTTGGCGGCCTTGGGCCAGTCGGTCCTGCTGCTGGCGGTGGGTTTGTATGCCGCGTTCGAGGGCGTCCGCCGACTGTTTTCCCCACCGGAGGTGCCGGCCACAGAACTGCTGATCTTCGGTGTGGTTGGTCTGGCGGCGAACCTGATTGCGTTGGCGATTCTGGCGCGTAAGCGCAGCGTGAACTTCAATATGCGCGCAGCGTTTTTGGAGGTCTTGAATGATGCGTTGGGTTCGGTTGGGGTGATCGCGGCGGCCGTCGTCATCGGGACCACCGGTTTCCAGCGGGCGGACGCGATTGCCGGTCTGCTGATCGCCGGGTTGATGGTACCGCGTGCTTTCCGGCTGATGGTGGCCACGGGCAGGGTGCTCATGGAGTTCGTGCCGGAGGGCCTGGACTTGGATGAGGTGCGGGAGCACATCCTCTCGGTCGAGCATGTGCGTGAGGTGCACGATTTGCATGCCAGCACGGTGGCCACCGGGTTGCCGACGTTGACGGCGCACGTGGTGTTGGACGAGGAGTGCTTTACCGACGGGCACGCCCTCGAGGTCCTAGAAAAGGTGCGCGAGTGCGTGGCCGAGCACTTTGAGGTGTCCATCCAGCATTCCACCATTCAGGTGGAGCCGGCGTATCTGTGCGCGAACGAGCCGGATTCGATTCGGCATGCCTAGGGTCAGACGTTACTCGAAGTCGTTGACGCGTTCGGGTGCGTTGGCGATTTGTTCCTTGGCGGCGGGCTCAAAGAATTTGTAGGCCAGACCCGCGAGGGCGGCCCCGAGCAGGGGTGCGACGAAGAACATCCACACCTGTCCGATGGCCTCCGGTCCGGCGAACAACGCGGTGCCGAGGGAGCGGGCCGGGTTGACCGAGGTGTTGGAGATCGGGATCGAGATCAGGTGGATCAGGGTCAGGGAGAGGCCGATGGCTAGCGGCGCGAAGCCGATCGGTGCGCGGCGGTCCGTGGAACCGAGGATGACGATTAGGAAGATGAAGGTTAGCAGGGCCTCGGCGACGAACACCGAAAGCATGGAGTAGCCGGCGGGGGAACGGTCGCCGTAACCGTTGGAAGCGAAGCCGGACTCGACCGGGTCAAAACCGTCCTTGCCGGAGGCGACCAGCAGCAAGACGGCACCGGCGACGATACCGGCGATCAGCTGGGTGACCCAGTAGGCTGCGGCCTCTTTCCAGCTGATGCGTTTGGCGACGGCGACTCCGAGGGTGACCGCCGGATTGAAGTGTCCACCGGAAATGTGGCCGACGGCGTACGCCATCGTCACCACGGTCAGGCCGAACGCTAGCGCGACGCCCAGAAAACCGATGCCGAGTTGGGTGCCGTCGTCGTTCAACACGAGCGCGGCGTAGAGGGCGGAGCCAGCGCCACCGAAGACCAAGAAGAAGGTGCCGATGAACTCGGCGCCGAGGGCTTGGGTGAGGCGGGGTTTGAGGTCTGCGGTCTCAGCCATGACAAGTTCCTAGGGGTGCGTGCGAATAGGGAACGTGCCTTTAGTCTACGCCGCAAACTTTGGGAACATTCGATGGGTTTGCTCACACTGCCTGCTGGCCGGGGCAGGGACGCCGATGGCGGCCAGCCACGTGGTGTGGTCGGCCGCCATCGGGCGTTTGTTGAGTTCCGTGCGGGGCGGGTTAGTTGTTGTCCGCCTTGATCATCTCCGCGCACTTCTCACCCATCATCATCACGGTGATGTTGGGGTTGACGGTCACGATCTCCGGCATGGCTGAGGCGTCCGCGACGCGCAGCCGGTTCACGCCTTTGACGCGCAGCTGTGGATCCAGTGGGGTCAGCGGGTCCGAGGCCGGGCCCATCGCGACGGTGCCGACCGGGTGGTAGACCGTGTTGTGGGTCTTGGTGATGTAGGCCTCTAGCTGCTCATCGGTCTGGGCCTCGATGCCGGGGGCCAGTTCTTCCCCGGCCCATTCGGCCATGGCGGGTTGGGCCATGATGTCCCGGGCCTTGCGGATGCCGGCGATCATCACGCGCATGTCATGGCCCTCTGGGTCCGTGAAGTAGCGTGGATCAACCGCTGGTTTGTCCCGGTAGTCGCGGGAGCGCAGCCGGACGGTGCCCTTGGACTTGGCGTGCGTGACGTTCGGGGTCAGGCAGATCATGTCATCGGAGGTTGGGTAGCCGGCCCGGTAGGTGTGCATGTCGAAGGGTACCGAACCGTAGTGCATCATCAGGTCCGGCCGGTCCAGCCCCTCTTGGGTGGGGGTGAAGATACCGATCTCCCACCACTGGGTGGAGGTGCGCACCATAGGTTTCTTGGCCTGCCATTGGATGACGCCCTCGGGGTGGTCCTGCAGGTTTTCGCCCACGCCCGGGGAGTCAACCAGGACGTCCACGCCGTGTTCTTGCAGGTGTTCGGCCGGGCCGATGCCGGAGAGCATCAGCAGTTGCGGGGAGTTGATGGCCCCGGCGGAGACGATGACTTCCTTGGCGGCGGCGATGCGGTGCTGGCGGCCGAAGGCGTTGTTGACCACGTGTACGCCGGTGCAGTTGTTCTGCTCGTCAAATTCCAGCTTGGTGACCCAGGTGTCCGTGAGGATGGTCAGGTTTTCCCGGTCCATGATGGGGTGCAGGTAGGACACCGAGGAGGAGGACCGGGCGCCATCTTCCTTGCGGTTGATTTGGAAGAAGTTGGCGCCGTTGATGACGGTTTTGCCGCTGTTGAACTTCACCTTTGGGATGCCGGCCTGTTCACAGGCTTGGAGCAGGGCTACACCGGCAGGGTCGTCGGCGGGTACGTTCTGCAGGCGGACCGGCCCGTCGGTTCCGTGGTGTTCGCCGCCCTCGGCGTGGGCGTCCTCGTTGTTTTCCAGCTTCTTGAACAGCGGGAAGGTGTTCTCGGACTCCCAGCCCTCGGCACCGTATTTGCCGGCCCACTCGTCGAGGTCTTCCGCTGGGGCCCAGAAGGCGATGCAGGAGTTGTGGGAGGAGCAGCCGCCCAGGACCTTGGCCCGGGAGTGGCGCATGAACGAGTTGCTGTTTTCTTGCGGTTCGATGGGGTAGTCCCAGTCGTAACCGGATTCCAGTAGCTCCATCCAGCGGTCCAGCTGGAGCACGACGTCGGCGTCAACATCGGAGGCGCCGGCCTCCAGCAGCCCCACGGTGACGGAGGGGTCCTCGCTGAGCCGGGCGGCGACGACCGCGCCGGCAGAACCGCCACCGACGACGACGTAGTCAAAGGTATGAGTGGTTTCCATGCAGTTCTCCTTGTAAGTCGGGTGTTGGTCGGTGGTTTAGGCGTCTGTATTGGCGTGCTCGGCGTTGGAGTTCTCTGGACCGAACCAGCCGGTGACGGCCGGTGCGAGGTTCTGGTAGATGTGTTTGGCTTCCTGATATTCGGCCAGCCCGGTGGGGCCGAGTTCCCGGCCGATGCCGGATTGGCTGAAGCCGCCCCACTCGGCTTGCGGCAGGTAGGGGTGGAAGTCGTTGATCCAGATGGTGCCGTGGCGCAGTTTGCGCGCGATGCGCTGGGCTTTGCCGGTGTCCTTGCTCCAGACGGCGCCGGCCAGCCCGTAGATGGTGTCATTGGCGGTGGCGATCGCCTCTTCTTCGGTGCGGAAGGTCTCCACGGTGACGACCGGGCCGAAGGCTTCTTCGGTCACCACGGACATGCCGCGGGAAACCTGATCCAGAACAGTCGGCAGGTAGTAGTAGCCGGCCGAAAGCCCGGCGGCGACATCGTGGTCCGCGTCGGCGTCTTCGGCGAAGCGTCCACCGCAACGCACCCGGACGCCCTCGGCGATGCCGTCTTGGACGTACTGGTGGACTTTGTCCCGGTGCTCGGCGGAGATGAGCGGGCTGGATTCGGCGGCCGCGTCGTAGGGTCCGCCCAGCCGGATGGCTTCGGCTTTTTCAAGCAGCGCGGCGGTGAACTTCTCCGCGATGGACTCTTCCACGATGATCCGGGCACCGGCGGAGCAGACTTGGCCGGAGTGGACGAAGCCGCCGTTGACGGCATTATCTACGGCGGCGTCGAAGTCGGCGTCGGCGAAGATGATGTTCGGGTTCTTCCCGCCCAACTCTAGGGCGATCTTCTTGACGGTGTCCGCGGCGTTGGCGGCGATGATCCGCCCGGTGGTCAAACCGCCGGTGAAGGAGACCAAGTCAACGTCCGGGTGCTGGGAGAGCGGGTTACCGCAATTGGCTCCGGCGCCGGTGATCAGGTTGGCGACCCCGGCGGGCAGCCCAAGATCCTCCAGGAGCTGGATCAGCAGGATGGCGGTGTGCGGGGTCAGCTCAGCGGGCTTGAGGACGAAGGTGTTGCCGGCGGCTAGGGCCGGGGCGACTTTCCAGGCGGCCTGTAGCAGCGGGTAGTTCCACGGGGTGATGAGCCCGCAAACGCCAATGGGTTCGTGCACGATGACGGAAGCGACGTTCGGGTCCCCGGCGTCAACGACGCGGCCGGCGTCGGCATCGGCGAGCTTCCCGAAGTAGCGGAAGCAGGCGATGATGTCATCCATGTCCATGCGGGCTTCGACAATGCGCTTGCCGGTGTCCAACGCCTCGGCGCGGGCGAAGTCTTCCTTGCGCTCGGCGAGGGTGTCGGCGATCTTCAGGACAAAGTCGCCGCGTTCGGCGGCCGGGACCTCGGACCAGACACCGGAGTCGAAGGCGGCGCGGGCGGCCTGAATCGCCTCGATGGTGTCCGCCTCGGTGGCCTCCGAGACGATGCCGACCTCGGACTGGTCGGCCGGGCAGGTGATGGTGCGGGTGCCGCCGGCGGTAGCCGGGCGCCAAGCGCCGTTGATGTACAGCGTTGCTGACATGCTTAGGATGCTCCTTCAACGGGTGTTGTGGTGTGGTCGAATTGTGGTGGATTATGGCTGCTGCTGCGGGGTCGGATCATGGAAATCGTCCTTCCAATCGGTGACCCGGGTGGCCTCCTCCGCCACGGCGGCGTCGGTGCGGCCATCGGAGATGCGCAGGTATTCCAAGAGTGACTCAAAGTGGCCCAGCACATCGGCGATCAGCCGGTCAAAGCTGTAACCGTAGACGTTGTAGCCGTGCGAACCGGAGACGGTGAACACTTCCAGCCGGTAGTAGGTGCTCATGTCCATGTTCTTGCCAGTGGCAAACGTCGGGATCTCTTGGGCCACCGGGTACACCTGATAGACGAAGTCCTGCTGGTTGGCAAAGCGCACCCGCAGCAGCCAGGAGGCGATGCCGTCGATGGCGGTGTCCGTGCGCTCCACGGCGCAGTCCACCCCGGTGCCGGCCAGCTCCTTGCAGACGTCCTCCAGCGCGGGCTCGACGACGCCGTCCACGTACTTGGCGGTGTCCGCCTCATCCGGGAAGGTGGTGGCCTGTTGCAGGCGTTTGCGCCAGCTGATCTCCGTGTGGCCGAAGCGCAGCGGCATCGTCGCGGTGTAGCCCTCCTGGTGGACGGACTCGTCCTTCAGCGCGCGGAACAGCGAGACCATGACCAGATAGAGCAGGATGGACACCGGCAGGCCGATGATGACGGTGGCCTGTTGCAGCGTGGTGACCCCGCCGACCAGCAGCATGCCCAGGGTGAGCAGGCCGGTGGCCACGGCCCAGAAGACGCGCAGCCGCTTATCCGCGTCCTGCTTGGGGTCCTCAATCTTGGAGGACAGGTTGGCCAACACCAGCGCCCCGGAGTCCGCGCTGGTCACGTAGAACAGCAGGCCGGTCAGCAGGGCCAAGCCAACGACGAGCGGTGCGGCCGGGTACTGCTGCATCAGGGTGAAGAAGCCCTGCTCCGGCACGGTGATGACGGTCTGGCCGAATTCGGTGTCCCCGCCCAGCACCACGGCCAGCGCCGAGTTGCCCAGGATGGAGATGAAGATGGCGATGAACGCGAAGGGGATGACCATGACGCCGAAGATGAACTGGCGCAGGCTGCGGCCGCGGGAGATGCGGGCCAGGAACAGGCCGACGAACGGCGCCCACGCCACCCACCAGGCCCAGAAGAAGATGGTCCAGCCCTGCATCCACTCATCCGGGCGGTCCCAGGCGAAGGTCTCCATGATCATGTGCGGGAAGCGGGCGACGAAGTCACCGACGTTCATGACTAGGCCCTCGAACAGGGTGCGGGTCTCCCCGGTGATCAGGATCCACAGCAGCAGCGCGATGGCCAGCAGCACGTTCAGCTCCGAGAGCCGGCGGATGCCCTTCTCCACGCCGGTGACGGTGGAGATGGTGGCCATCAGCACCGAGAGCACGATGAGGGCGATCTGCATGGCCAGATTGTCCGGGGTGCCGAAGAGCACGTGCATGCCGTAGCTGAGCTGGACGACGCCGATGCCGAGGGTGACGGAGATGCCGAAGATGGTGCCCAGCACCGCCATGATGTCCACACCATGGCCGAGCGGGCCGTTGACCTTGTTGCCGAAAATGGGCACCAGCAGCGAGCGGATGTTCAGCGGCAGGTTGCGGCGGTAAGCGAAGTAGGCGAACGCGCCACCCATCAGGGCATACATGGCCCAGCCGACCGGGCCGTAGTGGAAGAAGGTCCACACGATGGCCTGCCGGGCGGCCTCCACCGTCGCGCCGTCGCCGGTGGGCGGGTTCATGTACTGGGAGACCGGCTCTGCGACCGCGAAGAACAGCAGATCAATGCCGATGCCGGCGGCGAACAGCATGGACGCCCAAGTGAAGAGGTTGAACTGGGGTTTGGCGTGGTCCGGGCCGAGTTTGCGTTCGCCCATCTTGGAGAAGGCGAGGTAGAGCACGAAGGTGATGACCACGGCCGCGGTGAGCACGAAGTACCAGCCGAAGGTTTCCGAGATCCAGACCAGCAGGGCCCCGATGATCTCGCCGGCGCGGTCGGGGGCCAAGATGGCCCACAGGGCGATGGCGATGATGATGGCCCCGGAGCCGATCAGCACTGGCCGGCGAATGACCGCCTTGGCCGGGATGGGCGAGGCGGGGTTGGTGGACGTTGGGTTGGGTCTGGATTGGGGTGATGAGCTGGTGTCAGGCTGTAACTTTGGTGGCCTTCCCGCGGTGGCGGCGCGCGCGAAACATCAGGGTTGGGCGCTGCGCAGTGGGCGCAAGTGTTAGGTGATCGATCGTCTCAAGGTCGGTAAAATGTCATCGGTTGAGCGGCGGTACAAAACATGCTGAGTTGATAATAGTGCAACTGAATTCGCCATTCAATACTAACGAGTAACTCCTGATTCGGCTACAGTGAAGAAAAACCACCGCTCACACCCGCGAAAAGAGGCACAGGCGCATGACCGAAGACGCTAGGAGTTCTGGCGGCGTCCAATCCGTGGATCGGGCCGCCGTCGTGCTGCAAATTCTGGCCCGTGACGGACAGGCCGGGGTCGGCGAAATCGCCGATGAGATTGGCATCCACAAATCTTCAGCCTCCCGGTTGCTGGCCGCGCTGCAGGCGCACGAGCTGGTGCAACAGGACTACGACCGCGGCAAGTACCGGCTGGGCTTTGGCATCCTGCGATTGGCCGCGTCGATTCCCGGTCAGCTGAACCTGGTGCAGGAGGGCGGTTCGGTGCTGCGGGCGCTGGCCGAGCAGGCCGGGGAGACCGTGAACTTGGCGGTGCAGCGTTCCGGCTACGCGGTGAACGTGGACCAGGCGATGGGCCCGTCGACGCTGGCCTCGCAGGATTGGGTGGGTTCCCTGACGCCGCTGCACGCCACCGCCAGCGGCAAGGTGTTGCTAGCCGGGCTGGGCTCCGATGAGCGGGGTAAGTTGCTGAAATCGACGAAGTTGGCACAGTTCACCTCCCATACGGTGACCAAGCGCTCCGAGCTGGAGCGGGAGCTGGCCGAGGTGGCCAGCAGCGGGTTTGCGTTTACGGACGAGGAATATGAGTACGGGCTGGTTGCGGTGGCGGTGCCGGTGCGCGATCACGCGGGCAAGGTCTTTGCCAGCGTGAGCATCTCCGGCCCGAAGTTCCGCTTTGCGCCCCGGGACCAGCCGCAGCTGTTGGAGCAGCTGCGTCAGGCCGGGGACGCGTTGAGCCGTCGGATGGGTTACTCCGGCGGCCCGGAGTCAGCCGTGACGGCGGACTGATCGGCGAGGTCCTGCGGGACGGCGCGCTCTGCCAACGGCGGGGTGTCCGCGGTGACGCCGAGTAATTGCACCCCGCTGGGTTGGGCGCCGCGGATGCGTTCTTCCGCCCAATCCTGGAAGGGCCGGATGTGGTGTTCGCTGGGCACCAGCACCCCGCCGCGGGTGTAGGTGCGGGAAGCCATGCCGGGCTGGCAGCGCTCGCAGGCGTCGAAGTCCTGCATGTTGACCCGGTGAAACAGTTCCACCGAGGCGGAGACGTCCTTGCCCGAGTCCACCACCGAGGGCAGGAAGAGCCAATCGCATTCGACGATGGTGTGATCGGCCGCCAGCGGGAACATCCGGTGAATGATCACGTGGTCCGGCACCAAGTTGATGAATACGTTGGGTTTGACCGTGATGGCGTAGTAGCGCCGGTCCTGTTCCTGACTGACATGGGGGATGACCTCGTGGCCGGCGGAGCCGTCGACGGTGAAGCCCTGGATGTCCTCGCCGAATTCGGCGCCGTGGCCGACGAAGTACTGGGCGGCCAGCCCGTCCGCGAACTCCTGCAGCACCTCGGTCAGCTCCGGGTGGATGGTGGCGCAGTGGTAGCACTCCATGAAGTTCTCAATGATGAGCTTCCAATTGGCCTTGACGTCGTAGCGGATGCGCTTGCCGACGGAGAGGTTGGCGATATCGTAACCATCGATCGCGGTCAGCTCGCCCAGACGCTCGCCGATGGCCCCGAGCACATCCTCCTCGAAGGAGGGCGGGTTTTCCGCCAGGCACACCCACACGTTGCCGAGGTATTCGCGGATGTGCACCGGCAACAGCCCGAACTCGGAGCGGTCGATGTCCGGCATCTTGGTCAGGTGCGGGGCGGCCACCAGCTTGCCCGTGAAGTCGTAGGTCCAGGCGTGGTAGGGGCACTGGAAGGCGCGCTTGGCCTGCCCGGATTCTTCCATGCACAGCTGCACGCCGCGGTGCCGGCAGACGTTGAAGAAGCCTTTGATCTCCCCGGTGCGGGTGCGGGTCAGCAGGATGGATTCCCGCCCGATCTGCACGGTCTTGAAGGAACCGGGTTTGGGGATGTCCGTGCCCCGGATGGCGCAGAACCACATGGTCTCCAGGATGTTCTGCTGTTCGGCGGTGAACAGGCCGGTGTCCGTGTACGCGGTGCCCGGCAGGGTGGGCAGCAGGGACGGGGTGGCCGGCATGGTCTGAGCCGGTGCGTGAGCCTGCGGTTGGGTTTGAGTCATGAGCGGACTCCTTCCGGGTGCGGAGCGGGGAAGCTGGTGGAGGATGATGTGGCGGTGGCGCTGGCGGTGGGGCGGGCGTCGTCGTCGGCGCGGATGGTGAGCATGTCCGGATCGATCAGCGGCTCGGCGACGATGCGGGCGGGCACGAGGGTGTCAAAGTAGCGGATCTGCACGGCGTCGCCGATGCCGAGTTCCGGTTCGAGCCAGGCGTAGGCCAGCGGCGCGTGCACGGTGTAGCCGTAGTCCGCGCTGGTGGTGTAGCCGACGCAGCGCCCGCCGACGAAGACGGGTTCGTGGCCCATCACCAGCTGGGCCGGGTCATCGATGAGCAGGCAGCGCAGCACCGGTTGGGCGGTAGCGGAGTCCTGCCGGCGGTGTTGCAGGGCGGTTTTGCCGATGAAGTCGGCCTTCTTGGCGGAGACGGCGAAGGCGAGCCCGGCTTGATCCGGGTCATGTTCGGTGTTCATGTCCGCGCCCCAGGAGCGGTAGCCCTTCTCCAAGCGCAACCCGTTGAAGGCGCCGCGGCCGGCGGCGATCAACCCCAGCGGTTGGCCGGCGTCCCAGAGCGTGTCCCATAGAGCTAGGCCGTGTTCGGCGTCGGCGTAGATCTCCCAGCCGAGTTCCCCCACGTAGGAGAGCCGCAGCAGCTTGACCGGGATGCCGGCGATGGTGGTGCTGGCCGCCCGGAAGTAGCCCAGGGCCGCGTTGGAGAGGTCCTGATCGGTGAGTGGGCGCAGCATTTCTCGGGCGTTGGGCCCCCACAGTCCGATGCAGCAGCGCTGGTCCGTGACATCGGTGACGGTGATCTCGGCGTCGGGGTTGGCAGCGTTGAAGGCCAATGCGCGCTCGGTCAGGTAGGCGGTGTCGATCCCGGTGTTGGCGCCGATCTGGAAGTGCTCTTCACCCCAGCGGGTGACGGTGATGTCCGAGCGGATGCGGCCGGCGTCGTTCAGCAGCAGGGTGTAGGTGACGGAGCTGAACTTGCGTTCGCCGGGTTTGTCGATGATCGAGGTGGTCAGCGACTCCAGCAGCGCCAGGCTGCCCGGTCCGGTGACTTCCAGGTGCTTCAGCGGGGTCATGTCATACATGGCCACGTTGGTGCGGGTAGCGTAGGCCTCCGCGGCGCTGATGGGGCTGGAATGCTGGGCCGCCCAGCTGTCCCGGGCCGGCGGCAGCCAGTCGGCGGGCAGCTGCTGCAGCAGGTGCTCGTTGGCCTGATACCAGTGCGGCCGCTCCCAGCCGTGGGCCTCCAAGAAGTAGGCTCCGAGCTGCTGCTGGCGGTCGAAGAAGGGTGAGGTGCGCAGGTTCCGCGGGGAGGTGCGCGGCTCCAAGGGGTGCTTGATGTCGTAGACCTCGATGAAGGATTGCGCGGCGGTTTCCGCCACGTAGTCCTCGGTGAGTTGGACCTGTTCGAAGCGGTTGATGTCCAGCTCCCGCAGATCCACGTGGCTGTACCCGTCGACGAGGAGTTCGGCCAGCGATTTGGCCACGCCGGCGGAGTGGGTGACCCAGACGGCCTCGGCGAGGTAGCAGCCCTTTAGCTGCGGGGCTTCACCGACCAGTGAGCCGCCGTCGGGGGTGAAGGAGAAGATACCGTTGAACCCGGTGGCTAGCTCCGCGGTACGCAGGGCGGGCAGCAGTTTTTGGCTCTGGGCCCATTGTGGGGCGAAGTCCGCCGGGGTGAAGGCGAGCATGGAGGGCATGTTCTCTGCGGTGACCTCGCCGTCGGGCAGTTCCGTCAGGGCGGTCGGCATGGGCCGGTGGGCGTAGGAGCCGATCCCGATGGCGTCCCCGTGCTGGCGGTAGTACAGATCCGCGTCTTGGTGGCGAATCAGCGGCAGGGTGGCGTTATTGCCGCTGCCGATGAGGTTGGCCGGCAGGGCGCTGGCGAGCTCGGTCAGCTGGGGGACAGCGGTGGTGGTGGCGTATTGGTGGGCCATCGGCACCAGCGGGATGGGCATGCCGATCATTTCTCCGAGTTCCGGGCCCCAGAAGCCGCCGCAGCAGACCACGATGTCCGCCGGGATGCGGTGCTCGCCGGCGCGGACCGCGCTGACCCGGCCGCCGCGCTCCTCGATGGCGGTGACGCGAGTGTGGGGTAGGAAGGTGGCGCCGGCATCGGTGGCGCGTTCGATGAGCAGCTCCACCGCGAGCAGGGCGGAGGCCAGGCCGTCGGAGGGCACGTGTAGGGCGCCGAGCAGCTCCGGGCCGTCCCCGTCGCCGGCCAGCAACGGGTTGAGGGTGCGGGCTTGGTCCGCGTCGATGACCTGGGCGTCGACCCCGGCCAGTGCGGCGAAGTTGGCCCGGCGGTGCAGCTCCGCCAGGCGTTCGGGTGTGGTGGCGATTTCCAGGCCGCCGACCGGGTTGAAGGCGCTGACGCCGTTGCGCGTCAGCGAGGCGAGCTTTTCTGCGGTGTAGCTGGCCAGCCGCGTCATGGTGCGGGACGGGTTGGCTTGGAAGACCAGCCCGGGTGCGTGCGAGGTGGAGCCGCCGGTCAGTGGGATGGGGCCTTGGTCGAGAACGGTGATGTTGGTCCAGCCGCGGGCGCAGAGCTCTTCGGCTAGGTTGGCGCCGACGATTCCGGCGCCAATGATGACCACGCGTGGTGTATGCATGGGGTTCCTTAGGCTTGGCCGGCGAGCGTGACGCCCGGTGGCAGGTTGGGTTCTTGGGCTGATTCGTGGACGTAGATGTCCCCGTCGATCACTTCCACGTGGTGGGTGCGCACCGGAAGTTTGGCCGGTGGGGAGTGGACGTCCCCGGTGCGCAGGTCGAAGACGGTGGCGTGCAGCGGACATTCGACGGTGCAGTCCTCCAGCCAGCCCTCGGACAGCGAGGCGTCCTGGTGGGTGCAGGTGTCATCGATGGAGTAGAGCTCGCCGTCGTCGGTGTGAAAGACGGCGATCGGTGGGCTGGTCGGGATTCGGACGGCCTCGCCGCGGGCGAGATCCTTCAGCGGGCAAACCTTGTGCATGGCACGCTCCTAACAGAATGAGGAGGAGATAAGAAGTTGTGATTAGTGCAACTCATTGCGCTATACCCAATTGTGTTCTGTGTCACAGTTTGCTGTCAATGATTTTCTTGGCGCGAGTTTTGCGGCTTGATTCTGCGGCTCTGGATGGGGCGAGCAGCGCCCAGATGAACGTTTGTGACGGGGCCGGTTCTCGGTGCGACGGTCCGAGGTCTTAGGGTGGGGGCAGAATCATGAGTTCCAACGCGAAGCTCTGGCTGGTTGGACGGCAACCCTCTGCACGTAGTGGGGTGCCCCAGATGAGGATTCGGTCTGCGGTTTGTTCGCCGTGGACAAGTACTGCCCCGTGGAAAGGGTGACACTTCCCCAACCCCTCATTTTTCAGCTCCTGTGAGCTTGCCATCCCTCATCGCCCTGCCCGAGTGCGCCTGCGCGCCGCCGGCCGGCAACACTAGAACACTTTTTGACGACTCCTCGAAGGACTTTTCCATGACCGCAACCTTGGACACTGCCACGTCGGCGACATCTGCGCAGCAATCCCAACGACCATCACTGAACGAGCTGCGTGAACGCTTCCGCCCGGTCTTTGACGCCATCGCCCACGGCGCATTGGAGCGCGAGCTGAACCGCGAACTGCCCTACGAACAGGTGCAACTGCTGGTGGACTCCGGCTTCACGGCCCTACAGGCCCCGGTGGCCTACGGCGGAGCGGACATCGCGGTGGCGGATCTGTACGAGTTGCTGATCGAGCTGGCGGTGGCCGATTCCAACCTGCCGCAGATCCTGCACGCGCACTTCGCGTTCACCGAGATCCACCGCTTCAGCCCGCAGCCCATCAGCGACTGGTGGCTGCGTCAGGTGGGTGCCGGGAAGGTGATCTCCAACGGCATGGTGGCCCTCGGCGGGCCCGGTGAAGTGGAGCAGACCGAGGACGGCGAGGTGTATTCGGGCACCAAGACCTACTCCACAGGGGCGCTGTTCGCGGACGAGATCTTCATCGTCGTCGGCACCAAGGAATCCGGCATGCCACTGATGTATGTGGTCCCCGCCGAGGGCGCCGGGGTGAACCGGGTGGATGACTGGGATGGGATTGGCCAACGACTGACCGCCAGCGGGACCACGGTGTACGAACGGGTGGCGCTGGATCCGGAGAAGGTGCTGGACATCGAGTCCCCTGCGGGCCTGCTGGTGGCACCGGCGGTGCTGTTCATTCACGCGGCCGCCCAGGCTGGGATTGCCGAGGCCGCGGTGCGGGATGCGGCGTGGTTCGTCCGGCAACGCAAGCGCACCTACGGGCACGCGGCGGCGGAGTATCCGAAGGACGATCCGCAGGTGCAGGAGGTGGTGGGGCGGGCTGCCTCCCACGCCTATGCGGCGAAGCAGTTGGTCCGGCAGGGCGCTGCCGATCTGCAAGGTTACCTGGCCCGGGCCGGCCGGCTCAGCGACACCACGAGCCCGGAGTATCAGCAGCTGTTCACCGAGGCGGTCACGGATGTGAACAGTGCCGCGGCGGCCGTGTCCGAGCACGCGCTGGCGGCCACCAACCTGCTGTTCGAGGTGGGTGGGGCCTCCGTGCTGCAGCGGGAACGGGGCTTTGACCGGCATTGGCGCAACGCCCGGGTGCTGGCCTCGCACAATCCGGCGCACTACAAGCTGCGGGTGGTGGGCGAGTACCTGATCAACGGGACGACGCCGTCGCCAGATTCCTTCGTCCGCCCGGTGAAGCCGGAGGAGACCAAGTGAGCCAGCTTGCCGAACACCTTGCGGAACAAAGAGTGGATGAACCGGTTTCCGCCGCGTGGGAGCGGCTGCAACCGGTGTTCGACGGGATTGCCGAGAAGGCGGCTCAGCGCGAGCGGGCGCGGGCGTTGGATCACGACGCGGTTGAGACGTTGGTGGCGGCCGGCTACACGAGCCTGCGGGTACCCACCGAGTACGGCGGCGCCGGGCTGAGCCTGAGTGAGTTCTATCCGTTCGTGGTGGAGCTGGGTGCCGCCGATTCCAATCTGGTGCAGGCGCTGCGGGCCCATCAGTTGCACGTGGAGATGGTGCTCGCCAACCCGGATCAGGAGTACCGAGACAGGTGGTTCCGCCGGATTGCGGCCGGGGAGGTGGTCGGGAACGCGGTGACCGAGGTCAACGGGGTGCTGGGCGAGCACACCACGACGGTGACGGTGCAGCCCGATGGCAGCTGGCTGCTCAATGGCCGGAAATACTACTCGACGGGCAGCCTGTACGCAGACTGGATTCTGGTGACCGCCGAGGTCGACGGCTCGGTACGCGGTCTGGCCGTACGGGCGGATGCGCCGGGTGTGCGGCAGGTGGATGACTGGGACGGTTTCGGCCAGCGGCTCTCCGCATCCGGCACCACGGTGTTCGAGAATGTTGTGGTGGACCCGGCGGAAGTCTCCCGGCCGGGCGAGGGCCTGAGCGATCATGATGCGCCGAATAGCTTGCAGGCGCTGGCGCAGACCGTGCACCTGGCGGCGTTGGCCGGGCTGGTCACCGGCGCCGAGCGGGAATTCGTGCGGTATGTGCGGCAGCGCCGTCGGACGTTCTCCCACGCAGCCGCGCAGGTACCGTCCCGGGATCCGCAGGTGCTGCAGGTGTTGGGTGAGGTCTCTGCGGCCGCCTACGGGGCCCGCGCCGTGTTCGAGTCGCTGATCCGGCAATTCGAACGGGTGCAGGCCCGCGAAATTACCGGGGAGGTTACGGCCGCGGAGTTGGCGGCGCTGGATGTGGCGACATATCAGGCGCAGCAGGTGATCTCTCAGCAGAGCCTGTGGGCGATCAACCACGCGTTCAGCGTTGGTGGGGCCACAGCTGTCACTGAGCCGCTGGGGCTGGACCGGTACTGGCGCAACGCCCGCGTGCTGGCTCAGCACAACCCGGTGATTTACCGGAACCGGATCATCGGGGACTTCTTGGTCAATGGGACCGCGCCCGGCCCGCAGTACGGGGTGGGCAACATTAGCTGATTCCGACGGCAGAAGTCAGGGCCGTAGAGATTCGGGGAAGCCAGTCCATTGCAGGTCGCGGCATAGATGGCTCATGTCGTTGAAGAGGGTGATTGTTGGAGGCAGCGCTGGTCGATTCTCGATCACGGTTAGAGCAGCGTTGGCGCTGTTGAGTCCGAGCCATCGTACTGCCGGGGCATCCAAGGCGTGTCGGACAAGCCAGGCGATGGGGTATGAGTGGGTAATCAGTACCTCGTGAACATCGTCAACCCCGTCAACGGGAATGGCGAATCTTGCAGTCAGGTTTTGAGCGATTTCATGCCCGACCTCAGCCTCTTGGGCATCGAAGCCATCAAAGAATGGTGCCCAAGACGGTGGTGTCTCTTCCGGCGTGGGTACGTAAGGGATGTGGTCGATCAACTCCGGTGCTTCCTTGACGGAGGTTGTGCCTGTGAGAAAAATGCTGAGCTGTCGGGCAGTGTCAGCAGCTCTGGGCAAAGGGGAGTGCCAGACGGTGTCGATCGGGAGATGGGCTAAACGCTGACCCAGTAGATGGGCCTGTTGTCGTCCAGTCGCGGTGAGGTTGCCGAATACGTCGGCATCGCCGTGGCGTGCGATGTAGAGATATCTGATTGCCATAAGTGAGCTCAGGAACATCGCCAAGCGGTTCCCGCTCTCCTTTCTGGTGGGTGAGGTTAGCGCTACAGGATGGTGACAGTTCCGGTTGTGCCGTTGAGGGCAACGAGTGCGCCATTTTCGATACAGGTGGTTGCTGCGGTGATGCCAAGCACGGCCGGAATGCCATACTCGCGGGCGACGATTGCGGCGTGGGACAGTGCGCCACCTGTCTCGGTAATGATTCCGGCCGCGATGCTAAACAGAGGCGTCCACGCCGGGTCTGTGTAGGGGCATACCATGATGTCGCCGGCCTGCACGTTCGAAAAGTCAGAGGGACCATGCACCACCCGGGCCGGTGCGGTGATAGTTCCGTGAGAACCAGGAACCCCGTTAAGCGTTCCGGTTGGCTGGGATGGATGAGGAGCTTTAGGTGGCGGTAGTGAAGCAGTGATTGGGCGGGATTGAAGGATCTGGACGGAGTTGTTTGTGAGGGCCCATTCGATATCTTGCGGACCGCCGAGTAGATCTGCGATTCTGCTTCCAAGCTGCGCTAGGGCTATGACCGTGGCGTCATTGAGTGAACGTATGCGGCGCAGGTCAGGGGTAACGTTAGTGGTCACTACTTTGCCATGCTCCTGGCTAAAGTCGACACGAGTTTGCTTGTTTCCGATCGAGGAGTTGACGCGTCTGTCCGGGGCAAGTTCATAGGTGTCGGGTGCGACTACTCCACCTACAACTGTCAGCCCCAGTCCCCAAGAAGCTTCGATCCTCGTCGATTGCCCCTCGTGTTGGGGAGTAAACATGACACCAGAGACATCCGCTTCAACGATCGGTTGCACGAGAACTGATGGGTTCTGCGATAGGGGGTGCGCGCGGCCGAGGTGAGACCAGTAATGGTGTACACGTGAGGTGCGAGCCGAAGCGCGGACCTCGGTGATCGCCTGCCAAACCTGCGCTGTACCGTGAACACCGATAACGCTGTGGTACTGTCCTGCAGCAGAAGCCTCCGTGCTGTCTTCGTCCATTGCCGACGAGCGCACGGCGACGACAGGGTTGCCCAGCTCCTCCAATGCTCGTGCAACGGCTTGCTGCAAGGAGCGCCCGGCAGTGGTGTCTGGTGAGAGCGTTCCGCCGGGGACCACAAACCCATCAGGTACTGGTAGACCTGCGCGGAGCAGGAGGCCAAGCGAGGCAGCCTTACCACCCGAATCGGTCCTCGTTGTTTCCGAAAGTTTCTTAAGCATGACACCACCACAGAAGATATCAACAAAATATTGACAACATAATGTTGATGGTAGCAGGATGGGTGCCATGGTACGCAAACATAATCTCGAATCCCTTGGCAGCGTCAGCAATGCTCAGGCCGAGCGCCTGAGTAACGTACAAGGCATACTTCTGGACATGGGCGCAGATCAGCTAGAGCCGCGGCCGTGGCAGCTCGAGGCGTCGGAGCCTTCCGCTGTTGAACTAACGCAGTACGCGCTGTGGCGATCAACCGAACTGACAGCTGAGGAGCTACTGGGAGCGCTCTCGTTATTGCCTGCAGCTCGCGCGGAGGTTGACAGTGTTGAAGTCGGCCTCATCTTCGTAGCCCGCAACGAGGGGTTGACTTGGGCTCAAATCGCTGAGGCCATGGGGTTCCGCTCCCCTCAAGCATGCCAACAGTACGTCAATCGCCTCAGTGCCCGGCAAGACAAACGAGCATGACTCGTCAATCTGCGACGGAATTAGTTGTATTGCATGCCGTACGCCTCCTCGGTTTCGCGGATATTGACTCAATCGCCGAGCGTGCGGGAGCGAGTTACGCAAAAACTCTAGGGATCCTAAGCAAAGCGGCAGAGGCAGGATGGGTGCAGTCAATTGCGTTCGCTGATCGCAAAGGGTGGTCACTCACCGACTCAGGAAAAGCAGAGAACGAGCGCGAGCTCAGAGAAGAACGCGAGACTGCGGATCCTGAAGACGTAGTTGCAAATGCCTACAGTCTTTTCCTTCCGCTTAACGCACGTTTTTTACGGGCTATTACTGACTGGCAAATCAAGCCGACTGTGTTGGACCGCTTTGCTCCCAATGATCACAGCGACCAAGTATGGGATGGACAGGTTCTCCAAGAGCTCTCAACGCTTGGCCGTGAAGTTGCTCCCTTGCTCGCGCGGGTTGTTTCTGTGCTTGCGAGATTCGAAGGTTACGTGGAGCGATACGAATCGGCGTTAAACCGGGGTAAAAACGGGGGCCATGATTGGATTGATAAAACACATATCGACTCTTGCCACCGTGTGTGGTTCCAACTCCATGAAGACTTGATTGCAACCTTGGGGATCGACCGAGGGCAAGAAGCATAGGAGTAGCTGGAGCAAAGGAACAACGGCACGGCCCCAGGGCCGCAGTACGGGGTGGGCAACATTTCTTGATCCGTACCCATTGAATGAGATGTCCCTTGACCCGCCCGGGGTGCTGGCGCATGGTCGAAGCAGGAGCGTGTGCTGAGGAGGGCGCGGTGGGCAGGGTGACATCGATGCTGTTGGCGCTGGCTGGCGGCGTGGCGATCTCCGTGCAGGCCCGGATTACCGGCTCGCTCAAAGTTCAGCTGCAGGACTCGGTCTTGGCCGCCGCCATCGTGTTCTGCTCCGGTCTGGTGCTGATGATTCTGGTGAATCTGACGAGCCGGCGCGGGCGAAGCACGGTGGCACGGATGTTCCGCGGGGCGACGACCAAGCAGTTTCCGTTCGTCTTCCTCTTCACGGGGTTGCTGGGCGCGTACGCCGTGTTTGGGCAGAGCGTGACGGTGGATCTGCTGGGGGTGGCGGTGTTCTCGGTGACGTTCGTGGCCGGGCAGATGGTGGCCTCCGTCGTGCTGGACACGGTGGGCTGGTCGCCGGCAGGTAAGAAACAACTGGCCCCGCTGCGCCTTGTGGGCGCCGTGTTGGCCTTGGCCGGGGTGGTGCTGGCGCTGGCGCCGCGGTTGGGCGCGGATTCTTCTGTCACGGCCATGAGCCTGCAGACCCTTGCGGTGCCGCTGCTGGTGGTGTTCTCTGGCGGGCTGTTGCAGCCGGCGCAGATGGTGATGAACGGAGTGGTGCAGAACCACGTCGGTCGCCCGGAGCCACTGGTGCTGACGAACTATCTCACGGGCACGATCGCGCTGACGCTGTTTTCGATTCCGGCGATCGCCGATGGCGCCTTGGGCAGACTCCCGACGGCCCCGGCAGACTGGTGGTTTTACACCGGTGGGCTGCTGGGCTCGATTGTGGTGATGGGCGGGGCCATCCTGACCCGCACGATCGGGGCGCTGCTGTTCACGCTGGGGATTGTCGCCGGACAGCTGGTCGGCGCGCTCTTCCTCGACCTCTTCTGGCCGGCACCGGGCTCGGTGGTAGTGTGGCAAACCGTCTTCGGCGTTGCGGTGACGATGCTGGCGCTGCTGCTGGCCTCGGCCTCGGGGCTGCGCGCAGCGGTCGACCGGGCTTCAGCAGACAGCGGAGCCGCAGCGGCTGGGCCAAAACGGGATGAAACGAACCAGAGTTAGAACCCACAACAGAGTTAAAACGAACCGGCAGGTGCTCCGCGTACTGCGGAACCCTGCCGGTTCTTATTAAGTTTCTCAGCCGTGGTGGCGTGAGTGTGGCTTAGCCGTCGACGACTTCACCGGAGTTAGCGGTGGCGTACTCTTCAGCGGAGAGCAGCGGGCCTTCGGATTCGACCTCAACGGTGAACAGCCAGGCAGCACCGTAGGGGTCGGAGTTCAGATCGGCAGGCTCGTCGATGACGCCCTGGTTGACCTCGACGATGGTGCCGGAGACCGGGGAAATGATGTCCGAAACCGACTTGGTGGATTCGACTTCACCGCAGGCCTCACCGGCGGTGACGGTGTCACCTTCAGCCGGCAGATCAATGTAAACGATGTCACCGAGGGCGTCCACGGCCACCTGGGTCAATCCGACCTTGGCCGGTGAATCATCGGTGATCCACTCGTGATCGGCGGAGTAACGGAGGTTCTTGAGGACCTTGCTCATCTAGTTTCCTTCTTTCTTGGTCCGCCGATAGAACGGCAGCTCGACCACACGGTATGGTTGCAATTTACCACGGATATCTACGTCCAAACAGGTGTCCGGCGCGGCGAATTCACGGTCCACATAGGCCATCGCAACCGGGTGCTTCAGCGTTGGTGACAGCGCCCCGGAGGTCACCTCACCGACGACCTTGCCTTCGTGCTGGATGGGGTAGCCGGCACGGGCGGCGCGTCGGCCCTCCGCTACCAGGCCCACCAGCGTGCGGGCCGGCGTGCCGGCAGCCTTTTCCTCGAAGACGTCCCGGCCGACGAAGTCGTCGTCCTTCTTCAGCGAGACCGCCGAGCCCAAGCCCGCGGTGTACGGATCCACGTCCAAGTTCAGCTCGTGGCCGTACAGGTGTAGCCCAGCCTCCAGCCGCAGCGAGTCACGCGCGGCCAGCCCGGCTGGCAGCAGCCCGTGCTTTTCGCCGGCGGTGACGATCATGTCCCAGACAGCCTCGGCGTTCTCGGCCGGGCAGTACAGTTCGAAGCCGTCCTCGCCGGTGTAGCCGGTGCGAGCCAGCAAGATGTCCTGGCTGGCGCCGTCGGCGCTGAGCGTGGCTGGGGCGCAGGTGTAGAACTTCAGTTCAGCTACCGCCACCCCGAGGTCGCTGAGCAGCTCTGCGGCCTTGGGGCCCTGGACGGCCATGATGGCGCGTTCTGGGCCGATGTTGGCGATGGTGAAGGTGCCGGCCTCGGTGTTCTTACTCCGGTAGGTCTCGGCGCGCTCGGACAGAGCCTGAAGCACGGCAGGGGTGTTCCCAGCATTCGGGATGACCAGCCAGTCGGTCTCGGCGAGCCGGTAGATGATCAGATCATCCAGGACGCCGCCGTCGGCGGTGGGCATCAGGGTGTATTTGGCCCGGCCGACGGACATGGGGGAGAAGTTGCCGGTGAACGCGTAGTTCAGGAACTTCTCCGCGCCCTCGCCGGAGACGGAGACCTGCCCCATGTGGGAGAGGTCGAACAACCCGACGGCCTCGCGGACCGCCTGGTGTTCGGCGAGCTCGGAACCGTATTTCAGCGGCATCTGCCAGCCACCGAAGTCGGTCATGGTGGCGCCGAGACGCTCGTGGACGGCGGCCAGGGGAGTGGTGTTGGCCATGAGTTAGTTCTCCTCGATATCGAAAGCGTCAAGTGGCGGGCAGGAGCAGACCAAGTTGCGGTCGCCACCGGCCTGGTCGATGCGGGTGACTGGCGGGAAGTACTTATCCACCAGGGTGCCGTTGGACATACCCGGCAGCGGGTAGGCGGCTTGACGGCGCGGGTACTTGCGGTCCCACTCGTCGTCCAGCAGCACGGAGGCGGTGTGTGGTGCGTTGCGCAGCACGGACTCTTCCACCGTGAGCTTGCCGTCGGCGATCTCATCGATCTCGGCGCGGATCTGGCGCATGGCGTCGATGAAGCGGTCCACCTCGTGTAGGTCTTCGGACTCGGTTGGCTCGACCATCAGGGTGCCGGCCACCGGGAAGGCCAGGGTTGGGGCGTGGAAACCGTAGTCGATCAGCCGCTTAGCCACATCCTCCGCGGTGACGCCGGTCTTCTGGGTGAGCTCGCGCAGATCCAGAATGCATTCGTGGGCCACCAACCCGTTCTCGCCGGAGTAGAGCGTCGGGAACGCATCTTCCAGCTTGTCAGAGATGTAGTTGGCCGACAGGATCGCCACCTCGGTGGCGTCCTGCAGCGCCTGGCCGCCCATCATGTAGATGTAGGCGTACGGGATCGGCAGCACGCCGGCCGAGCCAAAGCCACCGGAGGTCACCGGCCAGCCGGAGCGGCCGTTGTCCTGACCGGCTGGGGCTCCCGGCAGGTACTTCACCAGGTGCTCGCCGACGCAGACCGGGCCAACGCCCGGGCCGCCACCGCCGTGCGGGATGGTGAAGGTCTTGTGCAAGTTCAGGTGGGAGACGTCGCCGCCGAACTTGCCCATGCGGGCCAGCCCGACCAGCGCGTTCATGTTGGCGCCGTCGATGTAGACCTGGCCACCGGCGTCGTGGACGCGGTCGCAGACCGTCTTGACGGTTTCTTCGAACACACCGTGGGTGGACGGGTAGGTGATCATCGCGGCCGCGATGCGGTCCTTGTACTTCTCCAGCTTCTCATCCAGATCAGTGATGTCGATGGTGCCGTCCTTGGCGGTCTTGATCACTACCACGTCCAGGCCGGCCAGCACCGCGGAGGCGGCGTTGGTGCCGTGCGCGGAGGCCGGGATGAAGCACAGCGTGCGCTCGTGGTCGCCGCGGTCACGGTGGTAGTCGCGGATGGCCAGCAGGCCGGCGTACTCGCCTTGCGCACCGGAGTTCGGAGCGATCGAGGTGCCGGCGTAGCCGGTGATGTCCGTCAGCCAGTCTTCCAACTCCGCGATGAGCTCCCGCCAGCCTTCAGTCTGATCGGCCGGGGCGTACGGGTGGATGGAGGCGAAGCCCGGGTAACCGATCGCTTCCATGCCGGCGGTCGGGTTCAGCTTCATGGTGCACGAGCCCAGTGGGATCATGGTGCGGTCCAGCGCCAAATCGCGGTCGGCCAGCTTGCGCATGTAGCGCAGCATCTGGGTTTCGGACTTCACCGAGGTGAAGTTCGGGTGGGTGAGGAATTCCGAGGTGCGGTTCAGCTTCTGATCCCAACCGAAACCGGAAGCATCGGCATCGGTGGAGCCATCCGCCCCGAAGGCCTTCAGCACGGTGGCGATGTGCTCGTCCGTGGTGACCTCGTCGGTGGAGATCTGCACGGTGGAATCATCCACCTTGTGCAGGTTGATGCCGGCCTCGGCCGCGTCGGCGACCACCTTGGCGGCGTCCACACCGGTGGCCGCGACGGTGTCAAAGAAGCTGGTGTGCTTGACGTCAACCCCGGCGGCCTTCAGCCCAGCGGCGAGGTTCACGGCGTGTTGGTGCACCTGCTCGGCGATGCGGGTCAGGCCCTCGGCGCCGTGGTAGACGGCGTACATGGCGGCGGTGTTGGCCAGCAGTGCCTGCGCGGTACAGATATTACTGGTGGCCTTCTCGCGGCGGATGTGCTGTTCGCGGGTCTGCAGGGACAGCCGGTAGGCAGGCTGGCCGGTGGTGTCGGTGGAGACGCCGACCAAGCGGCCCGGCAGGTTGCGTTCCAGACCGTTCTTAATGGCCATGTAGGCGGCGTGTGGGCCACCGAAGAACAACGGAACGCCCAGCCGTTGGGTGTTACCCACGCAGATATCGGCGCCCTGGGCACCCGGTTCGACAATCTTGGTCAGCGCCAATAGGTCCGCAATGACGGTGACCATGGCACCGGCGTCCTTGGCGGCCTTGATGATGTCTGACTGGTCGGTGACAGCGCCATCGGCACCCGGCTGTTGCAGCACGATGCCGAAGAGTTCCTGATCCGGTAGGCCCTGGGAAAGATCGGTCACGATCATCTCGATACCCAGCGGCAGCACGCGGCCCTCGAGCACCTTCAGGGTCTGCGGGAAAATGTTGCTGTCCACGGCGACCGCGCCCTTGGCGTTCTTCTTGTTCGCGCGGCGCATCAGCAGCACGGCCTCGGCGGCAGCGGAGGATTCATCCAGCATGGAAGCGTTGGCAATCGGCAGGCCGGTCAGATCCGAGACCATGGTCTGGAAGTTCAGCAGGGATTCTAGACGGCCCTGAGAAATTTCTGGCTGGTACGGGGTGTAAGCGGTGTACCAAGCCGGGTTTTCCAACACGTTGCGGCGGATGACCGGTGGGGTGATCGTGTCGTAGAAGCCTTGACCGATCATCTGAACTTTCTGCACATTACGCTCAGAGAGTTCTTTAAGCCGAGCAAGGGCTTCAGTCTCGGTATGTGGCTCAAGGCCCCATGACTTGCCGAGGTCTCGTTCGCGGATTTGTTCAGGAACAGCAGCGTCGATCAGTTCTGCGAGGGAGGCGTAGCCAACAGTCTTGAGCATGTGCTCAATGTCAGACTGTGCTGGGCCGATGTGACGGTGCTGGAAGGAATCGGTGTCAGGTGTAATAGTCAACGAGGATCTCCAAAGTTGGGCACACGACTATCTAAGGAACGTGTGCGTATTGGTGGTCCTCCCCGGCTCTGTTATCTGTACCTGAGAGTTTCGCAGCGGATGCTGTTTGCACCTTCGGTAGGGGTGGACCCGTTTTCCAGAGTTGCTCGACGTGGGCGGTGCGGGGCCTGAGAGTTTCCTCGGGGAGAAGTTGCTCCTACGGCGCCCAATCAAGGGCTCTCCCGCCAACGTCATCATGCAATGTTTAGTTATTCGGCTGTTCCACGAATATAGCACTTTGTGATGTGACGTACAGCCCTTATTTAAGATTCATTTAAGAGAATTTTTAGCACCTGAAACTAGCCATCATTGACGGAGGAAACCATTGAGATAATCAACTACTGGTGGTACTGTCGAGTCATGCTTGATGTGACGAGAGCCACAGGGGCGCGTCACTGACGGATTCTTCCGCGGAAGAATCAAAGAGAAGGGGCACCATCATGAAGCACATTACTCGCAAACGGGCATTGGCCATCCCGGCGCTGGCAGCCTCCCTTGCACTCACTCTGAGTGCCTGCGGGGGTGGCGATGCGGACAATAAGGACAACAACGCCGGCGGCGACGGGCAGCTGCAGAAGATCACCGTCGGCGTTATGCCGATCGTGGACACCGCGCCAATCTACTTGGGTCAGCAGGAAGGGTTCTTCGAGGAAGAAGGCCTTGAACTGGATCTGCAATCCGGTCAGGGTGGTGCGGCCATCGTGCCGGGTGTTGTCTCCGGCAACTTCCAAATCGGTTTCTCCAACCTTGTCTCCATCATGGTGGCCAACGATAAGGGCATGAACCTGAAGTTCGTGGCCAACGGTGCCTCCACCACGGGCAACAAGGACGAGGATTTCTCTGCCGTTGTGGTGAAGGAAGACTCGGACATTCAGTCCGCCAAGGACCTGGAAGGCAAGCGTGTCTCCGTGAACACGCTGGCGAACATCGGTGACACCACCGTTTCCCAGCTGGTGGAGGAGGCCGGGGGCGACCCGAAGAAGGTCAACTTCACCGAGGTTGGTTTCCCTGACGCCCCAGCTGCGCTGGACAGCGGTCAAGTGGATGCCATCTGGGTGCTGGAGCCATTCCTAACCGCCGCAAAGAAAGACGGCGGCCGGATTCTTTCCTACAACTACGCAGACTTTGATGAGGGTCTGGATATCGCCGGCTACTTCACTTCTGCAGACATGATGGAGAAGGATCCGGAGATGGTGGAAAAGTTCACGCGCGCGATGAACAAGTCGCTGGACTTTGCTGAGGAAAACCCGGACAAGGTTCGCGAGATCGTCGGCACCTACACCAAGATCGACGAGGAGACTCGTGCCGAGATGGTGCTGCCGAAGTTCACCTCCGAGTTCAACAAGGAAGCCGATCAGAAGCTCGCCGATGCCGCGAAGAAGTACGGCACGCTGAACAAAGATCTTGACATCTCGACGGTGTTGCCATGAATTTTCGCCAAGTTGGTCTTGGTGTTTTAGGTGTTCTGGGGTTCTTGCTGACGTGGCAGTTGTTGCCTTTGGTCGGGGTTGTGCGTGAGCAGTATCTGCCGCCGGCGACGGCCGCGTTAGGTGCGTTGGGCACCGAGTTGGGCACCTCGTCGTTTTGGGCTGCGGTGGGCCACACGTTGCAGGCCTGGGCGATCGGTTTGTTGATCGCTACGGTGGCGGCGATTGTGTTGGGTTTTGTGATCGGTTCTTCCCAGGTGTTGCGCCGGTTGACGAACTCCACGATTGAGTTTTTGCGTCCGATCCCGTCGGTGGCGTTGATTCCGTTGGCCGTGTTGCTCTTTGGTAACCGGTTGGAGTCCTCGCTGATGCTGATCATTTATGCCTCGTTCTGGCAGGTGCTGATTCAGGTCCTGTACGGGGTTGCTGATGTGGATAACGTGGCGATGAATACCGCAAAGTCCTACGGGCTGAACTGGTGGCAACGGATCCGTCATGTGGTCTGGCCGACCACGCTGCCGTATCTGATGACCGGGTTGCGTCTTGGCGCGGCGGTGGCGCTGATTCTAGCGATCACGGCCGAGTTGGTGATCGGTACCCCTGGTTTGGGTAAGGAGATCGCGTTGGCACAGTCTGGTTCGGCGATCCCGTCGATGTACGGGTTGATCCTAGCGACCGGTATTTTGGGTGTGCTGATCAACTTGGTGATGCGTTTTGTTGAGAAGCGCGTATTGTCCTGGCACTCCTCGGTACGGACGGAGAAAGCGGCATGAAGTTTCTAAAGACTCTGTTGTATCTGGTAGCCCTGCCGGTCTTGTTGATCGTGATCTGGGCTGTTGTGGCCGGAGGCGGTCAGAACTTCTTCATCCCGACCCCGGGACAGCTGGTGAGCACGTTCGTGGAGACCTGGTTGGGAGAGCGGTTACTGACTGATGTGTTGCCATCCGTTGGCAGGTTCTTCCTTGGCGTGGCCTTGGCGATCATCATCGGTATTGGTGCCGGCTTGCTGATCGGCACGCACCGCTGGCTACGGGACTTGTTGGAACCCACGCTGGAGTTCTTCCGGGCGATCCCGCCACCGGTGTTGGTGCCTGTGTTGATGCTGCTGGTCGGTGTGGATAACGCCATGAAGGTCACGGTGATTATCTTTGGTGCGATCTGGCCGGTGCTGCTGAACACCATTGAGGGTGTGCGCGCGATCGACCCTGTCGCCGCCGAGACCGCCCGCTCGTACGGGATCTCCGGGTTGAACCGGGTCCGTTATCTGGTGTTGCCATCGGCAGGTCCGCAGATGATGGCCGGTATCCGTCAGTGTCTGTCCATTGGACTGATCCTGATGGTGATTTCCGAGATGTTCGCATCCTCTTCCGGGCTTGGCTTCACAATTGTGCAGTTCCAGCGTTCCTTCGCGGTTCCGGAAATGTGGTCCGGCATCGTGGTGTTGGGGCTGATTGGTGTTGCCGTGTCCTTTATCTTCCAAGCGATCGAAAAGGTTGTGCTGCGCTGGTACAACGGGCTGCGAGAGGTTGAAAATGCTGCCTAATAATCAAGACAAGTCCCCGGTATTCGTGCCGGCGGAGCACCCTCCGATGAGTGGTGAGCCGATGCTCTCTGTGAAGGGACTGCAGAAAATTTACCAGGCGGACTCCGGGCCGCTGGAAGCGATCCGGAACCTGACCTTTGATCTGCCGGCGGGGCAATTGACCTGTCTGGTGGGGCCATCCGGTTGCGGTAAGACCACTTTGCTGAAGATGATCTCCGGTCTGCTGAACCCGACTCAGGGAGAGGTGCTCTTGGCCGGGGAAAAGGTCACCGGGCCGCCGAAGAACATGGCCGTGGTGTTTCAGGAGTATGGCCGCTCCCTGTTCCCGTGGATGCGGGTGGCCGACAACGTCGAGCTGCCGCTGAAGGCAGCCGGGGTGGCCAAGGCCGAGCGTGACCGGTTGGTCTCCGAGGCGCTGGAAGCGGTCGGCCTCGGGCACACCGGCAAACAGTACCCGTGGCAGCTCTCCGGTGGTATGCAGCAGCGCGTGGCGATCGCCCGCGCGGTGGCCTACCAGCCCAAGGTGCTGCTGATGGATGAGCCGTTCGCTGCGGTGGACGCTCAGACCCGCGCTGACCTTGAAGACTTGGTCCGCCGCGTCTGGAAACAACTAGGTGTGACGATCCTGTTCGTCACCCACGACATCGACGAGTCCGTGTACTTGGGCGAACGAGTGCTGATCATGTCTTCCTCACCAACGATCATCCAGGAAGACTTGTACATCGACCTACCGGCCGAACGGAACCAACTCGAGACCCGTGCCCTGCCAAGGTTTACTGAACTGCGGCACCACGTCTACGAACAAATCCAAAAGGCCAAAACCCACACCGCGGACGTCGCCGACGCAGAAGCGAAAGCCGCCGCAAACTAAACACACAACCACAGAGGGGATGGCGCCCGGGACGATCACCGAGCGCCATCCCCTTTGTCGTTCAATATCCCTTTTCGCTCTCCGGGCAGCTACCCGACCCCAACGCGTTGAACCAATGTTGCTGAACTATGCTGGAGACAGATCTGTCTTGTCGACCTTTCGGTCCAGACCCAAGGAGTAAACCGTGGCTATTTTTGCCGTGCAATATACCTACCTCGATGACGCCGAGTTGGTGCAGAAGCACCGTCCGGAACACCGCGCGTTTCTGACGAAGAAGCACGAGGAGGGTCGGGTGCTCCTTTCCGGTCCGAAGGTGGCCGAGCCAGCTGGCGCGCTGATCATCGTGCGTGGCGACTCCGTCGAGGAGGTTGGAAAGCTCATGGACGCGGATCCCTTCAACGATTACGGGATCATCACGGAGCGCTCCATCACAGAGTGGAACGTCGTCATCGGCGAACTCTAAGTATCGCTATGACCACACCACAGCTCGTCCCTATCCAGCTTAACGCCGCCAATCCGGACAAACCCTTGCTCGTTGTCGGACCGGGTATTGGTACCGGTGTCCAAGAACTCTGGGATCCGACCGTGGCGCACTTGGATGCAGATTTTGAGGTCATCGGCTACGATTTACCGGGCCATGTGATCGCACCCACCAGTACCGCACCGTACTCGGTGAAAGAACTCGCCGACGCGGTCGCAAAGATCGCAAAGCAGAGCGCGGCAGGCCGGGAGGTGTACTTTGCCGGAGTCTCCATCTCCGGCGGAGTTGCGCTGGAGCTTGCATTGCACCACCCGGAGACTTTCACTGCCGTTGCTGTCGTTTGTTCGGCGGCCAAGATCGGTGAACCTGAGGCATGGGAGGAGCGCGCAGAGATCGCCGCACAGAACGGCACCGAAGTGATGATTCCGTTTTGCCGTGATGGGTGGTTCGCGCCAGGCTTTCACGAAGCCCAACCGGCGAAGGCCGACACCTTGCTGGGGATCCTCCGGGACGCTGATCTAGACTCCTACGTCACCGTCTGCAGGGCCTTGGGAACTTACGATATGCGGGCAGATCTGCCAAAGATCACGCTGCCGGTGCTAGCCATCAACGGCGCACATGATGAGGTCTGCCCACCCAGCGGTGGTGAGGTGATCGCCGCGGGTGTGCCGCAAGGCAAAGCGTTGGTGTTTGAAAACACCGCGCACCTGGCCCCGGTCGAAGAACCAATGCGCACCGCCGATGAATTGCGCACATTCTTCCTTACCGCGAGCTAAGCCGAGATCATGAGTCACGCCGCAGGAACACCTGTCCAACTGGCAGAGGATATCTACGGTCTTGAAATGGGCATGCCCGGGGTGCCCCGCACCAGCTGGTGCTACGTTCTGTTGAACAAGGACCATACGGTCACGCTGATCGACCCAGGTTGGGATATTCCGGAGAACCTCGAGACGATCCTCGGTTTCTTCGAGGCGCGGGGCATTCCCTTGAGTGACTTGGCGGCGATCTTTACCACCCACGTGCACCCGGATCACTTCGGTTGGGCTGCAGAGTTATCCCGACGCTCGGGCGCAGAGATCTATGCACCGGAGCTGGAGGCCAGCCACTTTTTCGACAAAACGCAATCTGTGGAATTCCTCGCTAACCGCTGGCAAGAGCGTGCGGTGCAGTGGGGAATCCCAGGCGAGCAGTTGCATCGGCTCCAAGGAGGCGCCTCGGAACACATCCCTGCCGAGCGTGCGCTCATCCACCACTATTTGCCGGAGGGTGCTCCGCTCCCGGGAGCAGATCCGAGCTGGCGGTTGGTCTGGACGCCCGGTCATACCGCGGGCATGTGCTGCGTGGTCAACAGCGAACGAAAGATCATCTTCAGCACCGACCACATCATGTCCGGTGAATCACCCGGCCTCGGCCTTGGCGGGGTGTTTGTGGTCAATCCCTTCCGGTTGTACCTCGACTCCGTTAAGACTATGTCGCCTTACGAAGGCTATTTGGCCCTGCCGGGGCACCGACAGCCCTTTACCGATTTGGTGGCTCAAGGCGAACTCAGCGCCCGCCATCACCAACGGCGCGCTGATGAGATCGCAGATGCACTCCGCAACGGCGGCGAGAACCTCACGCTGTGGGAACTGGCCCAGAGGGTGCGCTGGTCCGGTGGATTCGACTCGCTGGAGGGCTTCCGGCTGCGCTCGGCGCTGCACCACGTGGAGATCTTCGCGGACTACCTGCTGGGCTAGTGCGAGGACCTTGGCACGGCTTGATTTAGCGTACGGATAGCTGCGAAAGTGCGTACCGATTCCCGCTTCGAGCCACCGAAATCTGCCCGGTAAAGCTCTTGGCCGCTTCATCGTGCCACCACTGTGCTGGAGCGACGCCGGCCAAATGCGAAAGTACGAGGTGCTGCACGCCTGCGGCGGCGGCAACGTCTCCAGCATCCTCTGGGGATGTGTGCGAACAGGCCTGATGATTCAAGAAAGCGCCGGAAAAGTTCCGTTCACGATAGAAGTCGAGGTTGACGGCCTCATGCACAAGGACATCGGCTCCTCGCGCTAACTCGACCAGTGCCTGTGACTTTGCGGTGTCACCGGAAAAGACAATGGAACCGGCAGCAGTATCAAAGCGGAAGGCAAACGCTGGGAAGACCGGTGGGTGCTCCACTAAGGTAGCCGTGACGTGAACATTGTCGTCCTGGTAAATCTCAAAGATCGGTTCGTTCGGGACCTCAATTTCCCGAGCCTGCACGAGAGCGTGCAGATCAGGACGTGCCTCGTCTTGAATGCGGATATCAATATCGTAGGCAAAACCACTGAGCGTATTTGCCACAAGGTCATGTGTGCCGGCAAGTTGCTCCCCACCATCACGGTGCGGATCCTTAGCTGGACCGATGATGGGGAATGACTCGGTGAAGCCCTCTACTGGCTTGCCCCAGTTCCAAAGTAGAAAACCAGGTAGCTCCACCACATGGTCGGAGTGCAGGTGAGTGATGAACCCGCCTTTGAAGTTTCGACCTTTGAGACCGGCTTCTGCGGCTGCGCGAGTGCATCCCAAGCCGAAATCGATCAAATAGAAATCGTCGTTGACGACAACAGCCGAGCTGATACCGGGTTCGGTGCCACGGATCGCAGGTCCAGCTGCGGTCCCAAGAGTAATGAGTTCAACGTTCATCGCAGTGCCTTTTAGTTGTGTTCGCGCCAGTTAACTGTGGTCGGTTCCAGATATGCGTCCAAACCCCACCGTCCACGTTCGCGCCCGAGGCCAGATTGTTTCCAGCCACCGAACGGGGCATCGAGTTCAACAACAGTATGCTGGTTGATCCAGACCGTTCCTACCTGAAGCTGCTGAGCTAGTGAGCGAGCTTGGTCGATATCCGGTGTCCAGATTGAAGCGCCGAGACCGAACGGAGAATCATTGGCTAGGTCAAGAGCCTCAGCTATGTTCCGGTACCGTACAACCGGCAGTGCGGTCCCGAATTGTTCCTCCCGGACGATGTCCATCTGTTGCTCGGCGTTAGTGACCACTGTCGGGAGGTGGAAGTATCCGGGTAGCTCACAGTGCTGTTGACCGGTGAGAACAGTTGCTCCTTGCCGGGCAGCTGCTGAGACTAAACCCTGCACATAATCCCGCTGGTTGGCATTGTGCATTGGACCTAGGGTCGTTGCTGCTTCCATGCCGTGGCCAAGAACTAAGCCATTGACTTCTGCCATGACGGCCTCGACGAAGGTGTCATGGAGTGCATCGGGAACATAGACACGCTTGACGGCCATGCACACTTGACCGGCGTTGCGGAAAGCACTGGCCACGATGCGTCGGGCGGTCTCTTCTGGGTCCGCATCGGGTAGGACCAAAGCGGCATCGTTGCCGCCTAATTCCATCGTGACCCGCGTGACGTTTTCTGCAGCGCGCTGCATCAACGACACCCCCACCTGGGTCGAGCCGGTAAAGGATAGTTTATTGACCAACGGTGTGGATGCGAGCGCTACATTTACCTCTCGGTTGGAGCCGGTGAGTACCTGTAAAACGTGCTCAGGTAACACTTTGTTCATCACCTCGACCAGAGCGATTGTCGATGCCGGGGTGGTGGCCGAGGGCTTGGTGAGTACCGTGCAACCGGCCATTAAAGCCGGGGCGAGCTTGACGCAGAGCAGGGAGATCGGAAAGTTCCACGGGGTGATGGTAGCGACGACGCCAACCGGGCGGTTGAGAACCTCGACGCTACGTCCGTCTCGATCCGGTAGCCCGATGCGCTCGTCCCACTCGAGGCCTGCGTAGTAGCGGAAGAGGCTAGCGCCGACAGAAAATTCTTGACGAGCCTCACGCAGTGGCTTGCCTTGTTCTCGGGAAAGCAGCTCGCCGAGAGGATCTAGTTGGTCTTCAATAGCACTGGAGATTGCCAGCAAGGCCTGTCGCCGGGCCGTCCTGTTCTGTTGCCAGCTGGGCAGCGCCGCTTGGGCTCGAAGAGCTGCGGCATGGGTATCTTCAGCTGTATTTTCTGGAACCTGTGCGACCAGCTCCAGTGTCGCCGGGTCGTAGACATCGTATTTGTCTGTCATTGCTTTCGCGCCCTTCATATCTGGTCAACAGGGTGTGAGGTGGAGTACTTTCATCTTGGAAGACCTGTACCCAAAAGAGCGCAAACCTTTCCAATGAGCGGAAGTAATTCTGTGGCAGTGCCAAGGTTCCCGAAAGCATAGAGGTAGGTATGCACTCTCATACAGAAAAGGGCACTTTCATGGAAACGACTTACCCAGAGCAGGCACGAATGGACAAAACTTACGTTGTCACCGGCGCAGCCTCCGGCATCGGTGCGCAGACCGCAGTGCAGCTGAGTGAGGCCGGCGCACGGGTGATTTGCGTTGACCGTAACGTTCCGGCCGATGCGTCATCTGACTTTGTACAACTTGATCTTTCGAAGTCGGACTCCATTAGCGCCGGGCTCGCGCAGATCATCGAGTTGGCGGGTGGACCAATCCATGGTCTCGCCAACATCGCTGGAGTGCCGGGGACGGCACCTGCGGAGCTGGTGATGACCGTGAACGTTTATGGTTTGCGGGCATTCACTGACGGGTTGATGGGGCGTCTTGTCCCCGGTGCGGCAATCGTAAATCTTGCATCCTCAGTGGCTGAGGGGTGGATCGAACGGGCGCCAATGATTCGCCGTGCCTTAGAGGTGAGTGATGTTCAGCAGTTGAGCACTGATCCGGAACTTGTTCGCCTCGTAGACGAAGAGTCGTACCTCTTCTCTAAACAATGCGTACGGATGCTCACGGAGTGGCAAGCGGTCGCGGGTATTGAACGCAAGATTCGCGCTAATAGCGTCAGTCCAGGGCCGGTATCGACGCCGATCTTGGATGATTTTAAAGCCGATCACGGCCGTGACAAGGTCGAAGGTGCTTCTAAACTATTGGGGAAGTTCGGTGAGGTCGATGAGATTGCCGACGTGATCGTTTTTCTTCTCAGTGACAAGGCTCGTTGGATCAACGGTACAGACATCCGCGTAGACGGGGGACTGGTGGCCGCTCGGAGGAGTGGAAACTAGACATCATGGCTAACCGTGCCCCGTTGCGCCAAGGCAACGCGAAGTCGTCCCGGAGTCAAAAGCCAGCTGCGGGCACGACCGCCGCGGCATCGGTGACTTCTCGGGCATTGCGGATCTTGGAAACCTTTGATCCGGCGCATCGCGAGCAGTCTCTGAGCAACATCGCCCGAAGGTCCGGGCTGCCCTTGGCCACCACACACCGGCTGGTTGGCGAGCTAGTGGCGTGGGGTGGGCTGGAGAAAAAGGCTAGCCGATACCAAATTGGGCAGAAGCTCTGGCGTATCGGGCTGCTGGCCTCAGCGCAGCAGGATGTTGCGGAGGTGGCCGCTCCTTATATGCAGGACGTGTTGTTCGTGACTCACAACGTCGTCAACCTGTTCATCTTTGATGAAGGGGAGGTACTGCTGGTCGAGCGGATCTCTGGCACGAACACCGGTGAGCCGTTTCGGCGGGTCGGCGCCCGGATGGACCTCCATTCGAGTGCGGCGGGGAAATTGATGCTGGCTTTTGGCGCCCCGCAGCTATTAGCCGGTTTGCCGGAAGTGCTGCCCAAACATACGCCCCATACGATCGGGAGCAAGGCTGAGCTGATCGAACATATTGCCCGTATTCGGTCGCAAGGGTTTGCCACCACTCAGCAGGAAAGCGGGCTGAATAACTACGCGATCGCGGTGCCCGTTTTCTCTCAAGCTTCCGGGCACATCATTGCTGCGTTGGGTATCGTCACTCAAGAAGCAATGGCGCCCATTGGGAACGTGGTGCCGGTACTGAAAATCGCGGCGCGAGGTATATCCCGCTCTCTCGAATCGGGGGACTAAGAAAGCTAAAGAAAAAGAACCCTCTGAAGCGGAAGCAGATCCGCCTCAGAGGGTTCTACGTTTGTCAGCCGAAGCTAACCGCCCAGTTCGGTTGCCTTGGCACTGGCCCGTTCCGCGGCATCAACGAACACGCCCTTACACATGGTGGACGGTTCGGATTCCGCGCGGGTCGCGTAGACCTCTGCCAAAGTGCGGTGCACCTCCGGATCCTCTGGGGTCGCCGCGGCGGCATATGTCGCCAATTCGGTGGCCACATCCAGCTGGCCATCTGCCACAGCTTTTTCTGCGGCGGCTTTCAGTGTCAGACCATTGGAAACCATCTCGGCGAGGGCACGGGCGACGTCGGTTCGGCTGGCGGGCTTGAGCGTGACCGGTTCACCGTCCCACCACCCGGCATAGGAGCGCCATACCGTCCGGATCATAAACTCGGGGTCATCGTAGCGCGGACGCAGCCACGGCTTGGCCATCAGTTCGGTGGGGAGCCGGAGCTGTTCGACGATGCGGGGCAAAGAGTGCCCCTGGTTCATGGCGTCGACGACCTGATCCACGATCGTTTCCAGCGCCTCGGCAGTGTCGCCAAGTACTGTGGTGATGCGTTGGTGGCCGGTGATCGGTAGACCATGCATCGGCACGTACAGCTCGGGTTCAACAGCAATGATGTCGCGCAGGGCTTGAGCCCACTCGGCGGGGTAACGTTGGATCTTTTGTGGGTTGCCAGCGTTGGGGAAGTTCCAGCTGATCAAGTCCGCCCCGATCACTGTTTTCAGCTCTGGAATATGAATCCAGCTGTGATCATCGGTCTCCGCTAGGACGTGCCGCACCGAAAAAGTGAGTCCGCCAATGTTCTCGGTGAAGACATCGGTGAAGGTGGTATCCGGCTCGACCACATCCTCGGGGACGAAGGTGTTTACTCCCCGCGCACGAGCCTCAGCGTTAGGTCCGATCGTGAAATTCGGGTTGGCCAAGTGGTTATTCTGGCGCGAATTAATGTCCAAATTGAATTGGTTAGTACGCCGATAACGAGCCCAACGCCGGGCAATGTTCTGGTGGCCAACGAACCGTGGGGCAGGCTCGCCTCGGTCGATAGCGTGCTGGCGGACAGTGCCGCTACCGGACACGTGATCGAGGTGACCGTGGGTGTAGAACACGGTGTGAATTGGGTCCTGGGACCAAGAGCGCAGCTCGCTGAGCACTTTTTCGGTTGCCACACCGGTGGAGGTATCAAAGAGTACGATGCCGGCATTAGTCTTGACCGCGACCACGCGGGCAAACGAGGTGATGACGGCAACCTGCTCGTTTAATTCATGCAACTCGTTGGTTAGTGGATTGATCGGATCGACTTGCGGGTCATGTTCGCCGGAGTCAATGATCTTGCTCGAGCGCTGTAACAATACGTTTTCACTCATGCGGATACCTTCTTCGTGCTTTTGGCTTGGAGTTTAGCGCGGGTGTGCTCTGGGTTGATGAGGAAAGCTGCAATGATTGCCGCCACGACGATGAAGATTCCAACGAGCTGGAAGCCATTCATATATCCGGCGGCCGGGGAAGCAGCGGAATCAATCATCACGCCGAGGCCAATTGGGGCGAAGACCCCGGCCAGGGAGTACAGCGCAACCACGGAACCGAGGAACAAGGCCCGGTGTTTGCGAGGAGCGACGTCGGTGCCAGCCTGCATCGCAACTACGAATGGCACGATTGGCATCGAGAACGCCAGGGTCAACAAGCTCAGCTGCAGTACGCCAGGGGGCAGCATTGGAAGGACGGCCATGGCGACGCCACCGACGGCCAGCAGGCTGCCAGCAAGTACGCCACGGGCGACGCGTGCGGAGTGGCCGCGCCGCAACAGGCGGCCGGAGAGCCAGCCGGAGAAGATCGCCATCAGTGTGCTGCCAAGGAATGGCAGGGTGACAAGTAGACCGACCGTTTCCTGTGGGTAGCCCATCGCCACGTTCATAAACAGTGGCAACCAAGTTGTCTTCAACGAAGTCAGGATGTACCCGGCGAAGCACAGCAGCGCCAGCCCCCAGAAGGTCCGGGTGCTCACCAGCTGCCAGAAGCTAACCTGCAACTCGTTATCATCGGCCCGTTCCAGAGCCGCCATGTTTTCCTTGATCTTGGGTGAAATCTTGATCGGGGTGCGTTCGGTGACGATGAGCCACAGCACCAACCAGATCACGGAGATGATAACCAAGACTTGGAACATCCGGTGCCAATCGAAGGTGAGGATGATCCACGTGAAGACGGGTGCTGCAATTAGCGGTCCGACTGAAGATCCCGCGGTAACGATGCCGCTGGCCAGCGCACGCTTCTCTGGCGGGAAGAGTAGGGAGACGATGAAGTTCAGCACCGCAGTGGTGGGCCCCTCGGCAAAGCCAAGCACCGCGCGGCTAGCGACCAAGACACCGAAGGAAGTTGGGACGGTCAGTGGGATCATCGTCGCAATCCACATGACCATCATGAACGCGACCAGCCACTTGTAATTCAACCAGCGGCACAGCAGGCCGCCCAGAATCGACCCCACAGCAAACAGCCAGAAGAACGCGGAACCGACGGTGCCGAACTGAGCGTTGGTCAGCCCAAGATCAGCAATGATCTGCTTGCCCGCATAGCCGACAGTAGCTTTGTCGGCGAAGTTGAGGGCGAAGAAGAAGGCCATGAGCCCTACGATGAACCATGAGCGATTGCGAGTGAACCACGATTCGGGACGTTGCAGTCCGTGCTCGTCCAACTCTCCGCGCAGCGTGGCTGAGGGAAGTGCAGCGGCGGCTATGCCGTCGCTCGTCTTCCTAAGAGTGGAAGTTTTCATGTCTTATCCGTTTCCTCAAGTGGTCAGTTGTCTCGGCTACAGCATGCGCCCTGTATGGGGTAGCTCACACGCGACCTTTCCGATCAATGGAAGAAAAATATGTTGGAGAAAGGTATCCGGTGTTGCAGGACGCCAACATTTGCCTCTGTGCCAGATTTTTAACCAAGTGGCGCTAGCAGTCTGTTGAAACGGCTAGAACTTGCTAGGTTTGAATTCCAGAGCAGGGCCGATGGGACAGGAAAACAAGGCGATGAAGCACATGAAGCTGAAAACTCAGAACGGAACCGTGATCCCCCAACTGGCATTCGGCACCTGGCCGCTTCAAGGGGAAGAAGCCAAAGAGGCCGTCCAACGGGTCCTCGAATTGGGCTACCGGCACATCGATACGGCTGAGGCATACGAAAATGAAGAAGCCGTCGGCGAAGGCATCCGCTCCAGCGGAGTTCCTCGCGAAGAGATCTTCCTGACCACTAAGTTCCAGAAGAAGTGGCACGGCCGCGAGAACGTGAGAGAGGCGCTCGATGGGACTCTGCGCCGCCTCGGGGTAGACGAGATCGACCTCTACCTCGTTCACTGGCCGAACCCGGACCAAGACCGCTACGTGGAGGCATGTCAGGGCCTTGAGGACCTTCGTCAAGAAGGCAAGTTAAGGAACTGGGGCGTTTCCAACTTCAAACCCCACCACCTGAAAAAGGTTATGGAGGAGGGATTACGTCCGCAGGTTAACCAGATCTCGGTGAACCCGTACGGGCCGCAATGGAACATCCAGTTCTGCAACAACGACAACGGGGTCGCCACGGCGGCCTACTCGCCACTCGGCAGAGGCAGCAAGCTACTGGACGAGCCGACTCTGTGGCACATTGGCGACCAACACTGCAAGACCCCGGCCCAAGTGGTGCTGCGTTGGCATCTGCAGCAGGACCGAATCGTGATTCCACGCTCCGCCAACCCGCAGCGCCAAGCCGAGAATCTGGCCATCTTCGACTTTGAGCTCAGCACTCAAGAACTCATGGACATCGATCACCTCGACCGAGGTGAGGGTCCTCGACTCGATGCCGATGAATTCGGGCACTGAGTAAATACAGACCTGGCCTCTTTGCCGTATTTTGCCGAGCTTATTTGCTTGACCAGCATGGGCCATCGATGTGAAAGATATTGATAGCTGATCGCAGCCGACAAGGCTGAGGCTCAAGAACTCACTGAGGTGTATCATGAAGACATCTATCGCCACCGTCTGTCTCTCCGGCACGCTTGAGGAGAAACTACATGCATGCTCCGCGGCCGGGTTCGATGGGGTGGAAATTTTCGAGCAAGATCTCATCGTGTCCCCGATGTCGCCGGAAGAGATCAAGGCGCTAGCGCAGCGGCTGAACCTTACCCTCGACCTTTACCAGCCCTTCAGAGATTTCGAAGGTGTTGATGAGGCGGCGCTGACGGCCAACCTGCACCGAGCCGAATCGAAGTTCAGGCTCATGAATAGGCTCGGCATCGACACGATCCTGGTTTGTTCAAACGTGGCTACCGCGACCATCAACGATGATGAGGTTTTCGTCCGTCAGTTGCGCGCACTGGGTGAATTGGCATCCAAATACAAGGTGAGGATCGCCTACGAAGCTCTAGCGTGGGGCCGCTATGTCAACACCTACCAGCACTCGTGGGAGATTGTGAAGCAAGTCGACCTGCCCAACGTTGGATTGTGTTTAGACTCCTTTCATATCCTTTCTCGTGGTGACGACCCTGCAGATATCGCAGATATTCCGGGGGAGAAGATCTTTTTCGTCCAACTGGCGGATGCGCCGGTGCTGTCTATGGATATTTTGTCTTGGTCCCGGCACTATCGGGTGTTCCCAGGAGAAGGCGGCTTCCAGCTTCAGAACTTCATGCGCTTCTTAGCCCTATCCGGCTACGACGGAATCGTGTCTCTGGAGATCTTCAATGATGTCTTTCGCCAATCCAACGTGCGTCGCACAGCAGTGGATGGCTTGCGCTCATTGATATGGCTGCAGGATGGAGCCCGTCAGCTCTTGGCGGAGAAGGGCGAAACGGCGCTGCTCCAAATGGAGACATTGCCGTCGGCGCAGAGGGTTCATGGATTCGATTTCGCCGAGGTCGTGACCGATTCGCCCGAGGCCGTGGCAGAAACCCTCGCGCAGCTCGGCTTCCAATTCTTCGGCCAACACCGACGTAAACCCGTTCAGCTTTGGAAAGCAGGCAACGCACGAATCATCATCAACGCCAAGCCTCGTCTGGAACACAGCACCGAAGTAGCTGCTTTTGGCATCCACGTTGAGCAACCGTCCACGGCGCTCGCCCGCGCTGAAGCCCTGCTTGCGCCGAGGGTCGCTCGTCGTCAGTTGCCGGACGAAGAACAGCTTGCAGGCATTGTTGCTCCAGACAAGTCCGAGGTATTCCTTGGCTCTGCTGAACACTCGGAGAATTGGGAGAAAGAATTTGGCCAAGGCACAAAGGCGAACTCACTAATCGAGGATATTGATCACCTGAACCTAGCGCAGCCGTGGCAGGCTTTTGACGAATCGGTCTTGTTCTACACCAGTGCGTTGAACCTTCAACCGTTGCCCGCGACGGAGGTGCCAAGCCCGATGGGCTTGGTCCGTTCTCAGGTGCTGGTCTCATCCAATCAGAACGTGCGGGTTGCGTTGAATATCGTTCCGCATGGCACCGCAGAGGAGAGAGCCTCCCACACCCAGTATCCAGAACATATCGCAATCCGTACTCACGACGTGGTCACGCTGGCAAAGCAGGCCCGCGCTGCAGGCATGCAGTTCTTGAAAGTACCTGCCAATTACTACGAAGATTTGGCCAGCCGGTTCGACCTGTCTGACGAAGTGTTGGCCGAGCTCGAAGAGCTTAACTTGCTCTACGACCGTGACGATGACGGCGAGTTTTTGCATTTCTACACCGCGACCATTGGTGACATGTTCTTCGAAGTAGTGGAACGCCGGGGCGGCTACGCAGGATATGGTGCACCAAATGCTCCGGTACGGCTGGCCGCGCAGTTCGAACGTAACCGTTTCAACAATTGGAGCTAGCTCGAGGCGCTACTAGTGCGTGCGTGACTGCTTGAAGCCCGCACTGTTAGCCCGGATGGGATCCTGAGCTGGTGGATCTCTTGGCTACCACGAATCTGTGCCAACAGTAACCGGACAGCTTCTCGACCGGCATACTCAATCTCTGCTCGCAGGCAGGTCAACGGCGGTGAGCTAAAGCTGGAGCCAAAGGTGTCGTCGTAGCTGACGATCGAAACATCTTCGGGCACCCTGATGCCTTTTGATGACATTGCCTGCAACATGCCGATGGCAAGCTGATCATTGAATGCGATGATCGCTGTCGGATCATGGGACATGGCAATATCGACGGCGGCGGCGCCTTGGCTGAGCAGAGGACGGAAAGGACCAATCTGAATCGGTTCGATCCCGTGCTCGCGGGTCACCTCTTGGACGGAGGCCCAGCGCTGCTGGTTGGTCCAGCTCACGCGTGGACCGGAGACATAGACGATTCGTCGGTGACCAAGGGAAACCAGATGTTGAATGAGTAGCCTGTTTGCTTCCGGGGTTTCAGCACAGACGGAGGAGATTCCGGGGACCTCACGATTGAAAAGGACTAGCGGTTTACGCCGGGAAATCTCTGCCAAGTCACTGTCCGTCAACCAACGTGCGGAAGCGATCAGACCGTCCACCGAAGGTAAGATCCGGTGGATGTGGTCTAACTCCACAGCCGCTGATTCTTCAGCATCTCCGAGCAGCACCATGTAATCGGCTTCGCGAGCGGCTTGGACGGCGCCCTTCATCAGGTCAGTAAAGAACGGGTTGCCGATATCTTGAACCATCAAATCAATGGTGCGGTGTAGCGACGATCCGCCTACCTCTGGCGCCGGACGTCGCCGATAGCCAAGTTCGTCGGCAACTTGATGAATGCGCAGCATTGTTTGAAAGTTCACTCGATCGGGCGTCGTGAAAGCTCGTGAAACCGTGGAGACCGCTACTCCGGCAACATTGGCAATGTCTTGGAGGGTTACTGTCTTTTGCTGGGTGAGCTTAGCATTGCCAAATTTTGCCACCGACATGCTCCGCCTTTCCTTGATGGCTCTGACGCCTGTTGTGATGGCGCTCAGACAAGAACGAGTGTAGTGTGATCCAAATCTCTAAACTATGGCAAATTTTGGCAAAACTCTATGCGCATTTTGCCAATTGTGAGAGTTTTATAGCACTACTTCAACCAGAAGTCTTGGGAAGAGGGGCGCCGTGCAGTGGGCGCGGAACCTCCCACGAGAGGGACGAGACGAATTATGTTTTCAATGAAGAAAAAAGCTCTATTTGCGGGGATTGCCGTGATCTCCAGCGCCGCGTTGCTGACCGGTTGCGCGGATACAGGCGGTAACACCTCCGGCGATGGTGAATACCCAGAAAAGGACATCCGCCTCATCGTGCCTTGGCAAGCCGGTGGCTCCGGCGATCTTTCAGCCCGCACGGTAGCGCCGCTGCTTGAAAAGGAGCTCGGTGTCAACGTGGTGGTCGAAAATATGCCTGGGGCCAACGGCTCCATTGCTTACAACTGGCTCACTGACCAGAAACCAGACGGTTATAACTTGTCAGTCTTGGGTATGGAAGTCGCAACGTTGCAGTACATGGACTATGACGTTGATCCAGCGAACTACACTTTCTTGGGTGAGCTACTTGAAGGACCGGGCGCTATTGCAGTCAAGTCTGATAGTCCATTCGAATCGCTGCAAGATCTGATTGATGCAGCCAAGGAAAAGCCTGGCAGTATTACCTATTCCAGCCCAGGCGTGGGTTCGGTGTGGGATAACCCCGCTCAGGGTTTCCAAGACATCGCGGGCATCAAACTCAAGAATGTACCTTTTGACGGCTCCGCGCCATCCATTCAGGCCGCTGCCGCCGGCGATGTGGACTTCTCCATTGATGCCGCCGGATCACAAAAGGCAAATGTAGATGGCGGTAAGATGCGCTATCTGGCAGTGCTTTCAGAGGAGCGCCTCGAAACTCTTCCTGATGTGCCGACCATGAAGGAGCTGGGCGTGGACCTGCAGAATGCCTCCTTCACCGGGATCATGGGTCCTAAGGACATGGATGAGGCCGTGGTGCAGAAGCTTTCGGACGCGATCGACAAGGCTGTTCAGGATCCGGAGTACAAGGACGTTATCGAGGGATCGAACCTAGTGCCCGTGAGCCGAAAGTCTGCTGAATTCACTGACTTCATCAACGAACAGGCTAAAGTCCACGGCGAGTGGATCGACCTAGCAAAGAAAAAGTAAGACCATTCCTCGGTCGCAACAAAACTGAGAGCTGAAATGTCTGAAGAAGAAACACATTCTATGACAGCTCCCTCTCAAGGGGGTGGAAACACCGGAGACGGCAGGGCCGCGGAGCAAACTGCGCCCATGGCGGGTGGCCTGGCCGGCTACCGAATGCGCGAATTGGCGCCAGTGCTGGTCTCTGTTGTCCTCGGTGTTTTCATCCTTATTCAAGCCCAGAACATCCAATCTGGCAGTGGGGAGATTGGCGCGCGATTTTGGCCCATGATGCTAGGGATGGGCATGATCGGGCTGGGTGCAATCCTCGTTGTGACCAACGTTGTGCGTGCCGTGCGCCCATCGGACATTCCGGACCGGATTAGTGCGTGGGGCGTCACTCGAATCGTTGGTGCGGGGGCCGTGCTCATTGGCTATCTATTGCTCTGGCGTGTCCTACAGTTCTGGCTGATCACCATTGTTGCGGTCTTTCTCTTATCGCTTCTTTTTGACCGACGAGGTTGGAAAGCTCTCGTAGCATTTCCCATCATCATCGGGTTCATCCTCCACCTGCTGTTCATCGTTTTGTTGAAAGTCCCGCTATGAGTGAATTCTTGTTTACTGACTTCCAGAGCGTCCTAGTCACCGGGAACGTTGTAGCGGATGGTGCGCTTGCAGTTCTGAATTTTGAGACACTGGTCTACATTTTTCTTGGCATGCTAATCGGCATGCTGGTAGGTGCATTCCCTGGTGTTACAGCAACAATGGCTGTTGCGCTGGCTTCAGGCTTCACATTGACGTTGGAGCCGGTCCAAGGACTCGCGGTGCTACTAACCATTTATGTAGCAGCTCAGTTTGGTGACCGCGTTCCGGCAATTCTGCTCAATACGCCAGGTACCCCGGCCTCAATCTCGACTACCTTCGACGGCTACCCCATGGCTAGGAAGGGAGAGGCCGGTTTGGCGATGACGACGTCCGCCTTCGCCTCTGCCTTCGGCATGATCTTCGGCATCATCTTGTTGTCCGTTGCAGGTATCCCGTTGTCTCAGTTCGCGATGCAATTCGGGCCACCTGAACTGTTCGCCCTAGTGGTCTTCGGCCTGACCATGATGATCGGCGTCTCTTCTGGACGCATTATTAAGGGTCTCATCGCCGGTCTGTTCGGGCTGGCCCTAGCCACAGTCGGACGTGATCCCATCACTGGCGGACAACGCTTCGTTTTTGACGTTCCTGAACTCAACGGCGGAATCCCATTCATTCCGGTCATCATCGGTCTGTTCGGTGTGGCCGAAGTGCTTAACCAGATGGTCACCCACCGGAAGGCGGATGTCGAGGAGAAACCTATCAGCCAGATGGGTAAGTGGCTGCCAAGTCGAGCGCTGATGCGCCGAATCTTCAAACCGATGGCCCTCGGTGCGGGATCAGGTTCGGTCGTCGGTATGGTACCCGCCGTAGGCGGTGACATCGCCGGCATCATCGCGTGGGACTCGGCCCGCCGGATCTCCAAGAAACCAGAAGAGTTCGGTAAGGGATCTGTGGAAGGCCTAACGGCCGGTGATACGGCTTCAACCGCGACATTGGGCGGGTCGGTAACTACGACCATGTCTTTAGGTGTGCCGGGTGACTCCGTGATGGCTGTGATCATTGGATCCATGATGATCTGGGGTATCCAGCCAGGGCCCGCGTTGTTCTCCAGCAAGCCAGATCTGGTGTTTACCCTCGCCACCATCATGCTGGTTGCCACCGTCTTCTCGCTAGCCATTTCGCTCGTGCGTATGAAGGGCATGGTTAAGCTCTTGGAGCTACCAAAACCATACTTGTGGACGATCATCTTGGTGTTCTGCATGGTCGGCACCTACTCCATCAATAACTCTGTGTTTGATGTGATCATGATGATGATCTTTGGGCTCGTCGGTCTGTTTATGGTTCGTTTCGGCTTTCCGGCCGGACCGGCAGTGCTCGGTCTCATCCTGGGACCGCTGGCGGAGGCGAACTTGCGTCGCACCTTGATCGGTGGAGGACTAGAAAGCTTGTGGACCTCTCCGATTTCTCTCGTGCTCCTAGTCATTTCTGCGCTGGCGCTACTCAGCCCTGCTATCCGGGGGCTCGTCAGCAAGCGGAAAAAAGCCGGTGAAAAGATCGGTTACGTTCCGAAGCCGTAGCCATGGCCAACTCAACCTCTGGCGAAAGCGTCCTACAGCGGATCTCTAAGATCCTCGACACCTTTGACCACTCTAGCCCCGTGCAATCGGCGCTGGAGATCTCCAAACGTACGGGGATCAGCCGTTCGACGACTTACCGGATGCTGCACGAGCTCTGTCACGAAGGTTTTTTGCGACGCATCGAGGACGGAAGGTATTCCGTTGGCCTGAAACTCTGGGAATACGGTGTGCGCGCAAATGGATTCGAACACTTCGGCCGATTAGCGAGGCCGTTTTTACAAGGAATCCACGAAACGCTCGGCTTCAACGTTTCCTTAGCGACGCTGGACCAGGACGAAGGCGCCGTCGTGTATCTCGAGCGTGTTGGAGCTCGAGAGAATACACAAGACTTGACCGAGGTTGCAGGTCGACTCCCTGCTGTCTTAACGGCTACCGGGATGGTGCTGATGGCTTTCTCTGAGCCGCGTATTTGGGAGCGAGGGCTACGTGAGATCACAGTGGAACAGTTGGCCAAGATTGGCATGGACCGCCCCCAACTGCGAGCGCTACTCGCCAAGATCAAATCCGAAGGGTATTGCCATCTCAGCGGAGTCTTGGTCCCCGATTCAACGGGAACCTCGGTCCCCGTATTTGGCAAGAAGCGAGAGTTGCTGGGTGCCATGACGTTCGTGGCACCACGGCAAGAAGTGGACTTGCGCACCCAGTTGCCAGTGTTGGTTTCTGGCGCACGAAGTCTTGGCCTGGCCGCGGCTGTCCCGTCTCCGTCGGCTAATCCCACTGAATGGGAAACTTATTCATTCAGTGCCCTAGGTGTTTAACCATTGAAGTATTCAGAGTAAAAGCTACATAAGGAGCAGGCCCAATGCCGGTATTCGCTGTTCAGTACACCTATGGAAATGACATCGAGAAGATCGAAAAGTTCCGTCCAGAGCATGTCGATTTTCTCTCCGAGTTGCATGCCACTGGCACCCTATTGGTCTCGGGACCGTGGTCGGTGCCGAACACCGGAGCACTGTTGCTCATCAAGGCAGAGGATGTGGACGCTGCTAAGGGCATCATGGATCAAGACCCCTTCGCCCGGGAAAATATTGTGGCCGAGCGCAGCATCAACCAGTGGAACGTCTTTTTCGGTTTTCTTCCGGGAGCGGACGTAGAGTAATGCTGGCAGCAGTAACAACCCAAAAATGCACCACCGAACTGGTGACACGAGAACGACCGGCCGTACCGGATGGTCACGTCCTTGTTCGCGTGGAATATGTTTCCCTCTGCGGAACAGATCTGCATATCTGGGAAGATGATTATGCTTCCGAGCTGCCACTGATCCAAGGGCACGAGATTGCCGGCACAATTGTTGAACGTGGTACTGATGTAGCCTTCGAATGGACGATGGGGCAGCGTGTCGTCGTCTCACCGATGGTCTTCTGCGGAACATGTCCTGCCTGTCGGGTAGGGCGAGTCAATGCCTGTCAGGACATGAGCGTCCTAGGCTGCTATCAAGATGGAGCCTTGGCTGAGTACATCTCCGTGCCGGCCAGCAAACTGTACGCCATCCCCGATAACCTACCCACCGAACTCGCTGCACTGAGTGAGCCGGTGTCGATCTCGATGCAAGCTGTCAATCGAGCACGGGTTGAGAGTGGAGAGTGGGTGCTCCTCTTCGGCGCCGGTCCGATCGGCTTGTTAGCCGTGTTGTATCTGAAAGAACTTGGCGCCAACGTCGTGGTTGTTGATTTAGATCCCGATCGACTCGCGCTCGCAACAGAGTTCGGCGCAGATCTCACATTTCAATCCTCCGGTGAGTTTCCAACTGCTGAACAACGAGAACTCCTGCTAGCCCATGTCGGCCAAGCCGGGCCGACAGTCGTGATCGAGGCCACGGGAGTCCCCGCCTGCGTCGAGACGGCCATTGACCTCGTTGCTTGTGCGGGCCGAGTTGTGCTGGTCGGCATCTCTGACCGCCCAGTGCAGATTTCACAGAGAACCTTGCCGGTCAAGGAACTTGACCTGCTTGGCTCGCGCAATTCATTGCTACTGCAAGGAGATGCTCTCGGACTGATCGATCGGAATCAGAGTAAAGTGTCTAAACTCATCACTCACCGCTTCACGTTGGCTGAGCTGCAGAAGGCTTTCCAGACCATGGCAGACCCAGATGTGTTCGTCGGCAAGATTGTTATTGCGCTCGAGACTCAGGAACAGGGGTAGACATGTTCCTGACTACGGGGAATCCCCAAGAGCAATACGATTTTGTGGTGGTCGGCTCAGGTGCTGCTGGACTGGTCGCCGCAGTACGAGTGGCCCAGGCCGGATACTCCGTTGCCGTGCTGGAAAAGGCAGCCAAACTTGGGGGTACCTCCGCCGCAGGTGGTGGGGTTGTCTGGGCCCCCACAAATCACCTGATGAAGGCGCACGGCTACGAAGACACCAGAGATAACGCTGTCAGTTACATCTCCGCTACGACAAATGGTCAAGTCTCGCACGAGGATGCCGGAGCATTTGTCGATGTGGTAGCGCAGCTAGTACGTTTCCTCGATGAAGACACCCATGTCGATTATCTGCCACTGGGGCGGCCCGATTACCACATGCATATGACGGGAGCAGCTCGCGGCCGGGGATTAGATCCGCAGCCCTTTGACACTGGTCGGCTCAAAGGTTTGACGAACGTCCTGCGCCAGCCAACCTATTTTCCGCTGATCACCATGAGCGAGCGAGACGCGCTACATGGGGCCGCACCAGATCCTGAACTCCTTGACGCACGTGCTGAGGAGGGGATCCGAACCATGGGAGGTTCCCTGATTGGCGCTTTAGTTCTTACCGCGCACGAAACCGGAGTCGAGTTCTTTACAGAAACGCCAGTTTTGGGCATCGAATCCGTAGGCCCAAGTATGTGGCAAGTGCAGACCGATCGGATCTCCCTGCAGAGTCGCCAGGTGCTGCTTTCGACCGGTGGTTTCGAATGGGATGAGCAGCTTCGTCAGAGTCTGCTGAAGTACCCGATTCAGCCTATTAGTGCTCCATCAAATGAAGGTGACGGGCTTCGTATTGGCCTCAAGCTGGGAGCGGGCCTAGCGTGGACGTCTGCCGTGTGGGGAGTTCCGGTGATTTCTCTATCGGAGCACACCTACGATGGGCGACAAGTAGGAAGAATGGGGAACGTGGAGCTAACTTTGCCGGGATCCGTGATGGTCAACCGGAGGGGTAAGCGCTTCGTGAACGAAGCGATGAACTACCACGATCTCAACAAGGTTTTTGCCTCGATCGACCCACATGACCAGCAGCTGCAGAACCTCCCTGCCTGGCTCATCTTTGATGACGAGTACTTGTCTCGTTATTCGGTTTGCGGGAAACCCGCAGGGCAAGCGCCTCAGGGAACAATTAAGGCGAACTCGCTTGCCGAATTAGCAGAGCTCATCGATGTTCCGAAGGCTGCCTTCTTGGAAACCATCGAGCGGTTTAACCGTTTCGCACGCGAAGGCGTAGACGTTGACTTCGGTCGCGGTGACAGGCCCCAAGACCGGCACTTAGGCGATCCCCAGCAGCAACCTAACCCCTGTCTTGGCGAACTGAAGAGGGGACCCTTCTATGCCTTGCGCATCCATGCTGGGGTGTTGGGAACCGCGGGCGGACTCAAAGTCGATCGAAACGGACGGCTGCTGCAACATGACGGTCAGCCAATCGCAGGGGTCTACGCCGCGGGGAATTGCAGTGAAACTGTTTTCAAAGACGCATATCCCGGTGGCGGTGCCACGCTGGCTTCTGCAATGACTCGAGCCTATTCCGTGGCTGGGCAGGTGCTCGCCGACCTATCGCACACGACAGTATCGGTGGAACTATGACTCCTGCAGAGGGAACCCCACAACCATGTTTCGCCGGTACACGCACGACAAGGAATTGGATACGACCATGACGAACAGCCACAAAGATGAGTGGGACGAGGAAGTCGATCTTCTGGTGGTCGGCACTGGGGCGGCCGGACTTGCCGCGACCCTTACCGGTGCTGCCGCCGGTGCACGCGTGTTAACCCTCGAGAAGACCGAATACTTTGGTGGTACCACCGCCTTTTCTGCTGGAACTAGTTGGATACCGAACAATCCCTATCAGCGGGCGTCCGGGATCACAGATGACGAAGAACGTGCAGCCCGGTACTTGGATAGAGTCGTCGGGGATAAAGCGCCGCGAGAGCTACGGATGGCATATCTGCGGAACGGCCCGAAGATGTTGGCTGAGTTTGATTCCTTAGGCGTCAAGTTTCTCGCCTCACCTGCCGTAGTGGATTATCATTCCGAGCTGCCGGAGACAGGGCAAACAGGCCGTGCCCTTGAGCCAGCTGCTTTCGATGGCAGGTTGTTGTCCGACTCGGACTTGCGCAGGGTCCGACCACCGGTGCCCGAGTTCTCTTTGATGAATGGCACCTTGATGGTACGGCGCCCGGAAGTGGCTCAGCTTTTACAGCTGTTCTCCGGCAGTGCTAAGGAGCGCGCCCGTGCTGCCGGGCTGGCCTTCAAGCTGGGCAGCAAGTGGGCCAAAGACCGGCTCCACCACCCACGGGGCACTCGGTTGGTAATGGGCAACGGTCTGGTGGCCAACCTCTTCTACCAAGCTAAACGCCGTGGAGCTCGATTTTGGTTTAGCGCTCGCATCCAAGAGCTCGTCACTGAGGGGAAAGGCCAAATCATAGGGGCCGTTGTGGCGTACGGTGGCCACGAGCTCCGCGTGAAAGTCAGAGCTGGCGTCATCATGGCAGCAGGTGGGTTCGCCCAGAACCCTGACCTGCGGAGCAAATATATGCCTTCACCGGCACCGCAATACTCTCGTGCCTCGGAAGGCTCAACCGGGGACTCCCTCAAATTGGCCTCATCGGTTGGAGCTGCTCTTGGCCGGGACAATGGAGAGAACGGATTCTGGTTCCCGAGCTCGATTGGGCGCCGCAAGGATGGATCCACTGCCGTCTTTCCCCATATCTGGGATCGGGCGAAGCCAGGGGTCATTGCGGTGAATGCCAAGGGCCAACGATTCGTGGACGAATCAGTCTCCTACCACCGGTTCGTCCGCGCCATGTACAAAGGGCAACGTGATGGTTCGATCCCGGCATGGCTGATCGTTGACTCACGGACCTTGGCTAAATATGGCCTAGGCATGGTCACGATGCCACACCTGCCACGCCGATTGCTGAAGCGCTACATTGATGACGGTTACTTGCACGAGGGAGCGACTATCGCCGAGTTGGCTGGCAAGATCGGTGTCGACCCAGCCGGACTCCAAGAAACGGTGGAACGTTGTAACCGTTTCGCGGCATCGGGCGTTGACGAAGACTTCCACAAGGGGGAATTGCTCTTCGGCAGAGTAGCCGGAGACCCGGATCATGATCCCAACCCCAATTTGGGTTACATCGAGAAGCCACCCTTCTATGCCATCGCGGTGTATCCAACTCCGCTGGGGACCTCCCTAGGTATTACGACCAACGAGAATGGCTCCGCACTCAATGAAGATGGTGACGTCATCCAGGGACTCTATGCGGCAGGAAATGATGCTGCTTCCGTTATGGCGTCAGAGTATCCGGGGGCCGGTGGGCAAGTGGGTGCCGGCCTGACCTTTGGCTGGACCAGCGCCCATCACGCGCTCGATAGGCTCCGGAGAGGCTGATGGAACTGCGCTGGTTGGAAGCGTTCGTCGTCGTTGCAGAAGAGCTTCACTTCGGCAACGCAGCCGCACGGCTCCGCGTCGCGCAATCGCCCCTGAGCCAGACCATTCGAAAACTTGAGCGAACCCTAGGGGCAGAGCTTTTCCACCGCAGTACCCGCAGCGTAGAGCTCACAGCTGCAGGCCACGCGCTGCTGCCGCACGCTAGGGAGGTGCTCGAGCAGGCCGACATTGCGCGAAGAGCGGTCCGAGCCTCTGAAGGCGACATCTACGGTAGCCTCTCGATCGGTTTCTCGGGAGTCTTGAACCACTCGTCCCTGCCGCCTCTAACGCGGGCCGTGAAACAGCGCTATCCGGCACTGAAGCTCCACTTAGTGGGCCGGATTATGACTCAGGAAGCCCTACACCAGTTGGACTCAGGGCAGCTGGACATCGCGTTCGTCGGTCTGCCGGTTGATGAAAGACGCGTGCACGCACGCCAGCTCATGCTCGAACCTATGGGTATGGTCGTACCGCTCGACCACCCGTTGGCGCAGGCGGAGCACGTTAGGTTGGAAGACTTTGCCCAAGACCAATTCATCACGCCACCACTGGGATCCGGATCAAATCTTAACGAAGTCACCATGCAGGCTTGCTCCGCAGCTGGCTTCTATCCCAAAGTGGCGCAGGAAATCACTGATCCTTACATGATCCTCATGCTGGTTGCGGCTGGGGTGGGCGTTGCGCATATGGCCGAAGGCCTGGCGGCCATGGTGCCACCTGGGGCTGTATTTAAACACTTGGATGGCGAACCCGTAAATATGAAACACGGCTTGGCTTGGTCCAAGAAGCCAGGCTCGGCTGCCCGGGATGCGGTCCTCCGCCTAGCCGATGAGCTGTGGCCTTTGAGTCGTGCAAACGAAGTTGGTTGATTATGTGATTTTTCATCAGAGTCAATGCTCTATTTAGTTGTGGACGCACTGAGTAATGCGAGTCACACTTAATGGTGTTCCCGCCCTTTCGGCTCCAGGATTGTGCTGATTTTGCGGGTTGACCTCATGAAAAGAAGCAGGAGACAACAATGGTTTCAACGACGACTGAGCCAACGTCGCTCGGGGCATCAGAAAAGACAAGCCCGCAGGCGAGAAAAGCCGCGCTATCCGGATTCCTCGGTAGCACCTTGGAATACTACGATTTCTTCATCTACGGTTCAGCGGCGGCACTGATCTTCGGCAAAGTATTCTTCGCCGATGACGGGCCGAGCTCAGTGTTGTTGTCCATCGGTACGCTCGGCGTTGCATACGTTGCCCGCCCGCTGGGCGCGGTGCTGTGGGGTCACCTTGGTGACAAGCTGGGCCGTCGCTTCACTCTGATGGCCTGCCTCCTTTTGATGGGAATCGCCACCTTCCTGATCGGTTGCCTGCCAACCTATGACACCATCGGGTTAGCTGCCCCGTTACTGCTGGTCTTTCTGCGTCTGCTTCAGGGGTTGTCTGCAGGAGGCGAATCTCCTGGTGCGGCCTCCCTCTCGATCGAGCATGCCCCGCCGCGGCGCCGCGCCTTCTTTGCTAGTTTCACGATCAGCGGCGTTATGTTCGGCATCGTGCTCTCCAGCCTGGTCTTCATTCCGATTGCCACGCTACCGGAGGAACAACTCATGAGCTGGGGCTGGCGGATTCCGTTCTGGATCAGCATTGTCTTGACGTTCTTTGCTTTCTGGATTCGTCGCCACTTGGAAGAGCCGGAGGTCTTCGCAGATGTGAAGGAATCCGAAGAAGTGGTGAAGGTTCCGATGGTCGAGCTTTTCCGCTCTCATTGGGCTGCGGTCTTACGCGTGATGCTGAGCTCCACTTTCGCCATGATCAACACAATGGTGAACGTCTTCGCACTCGCCTACGCCGTTGAACATAGTGGCATTGAGCGGGCCACCATGTTGACCGCGATCGCCGTTTCCAACTTTGCGGCAGTTCTGTCACAGCCGCTATACGGTTTGCTCTCGGACAAGATCGGCCGCAAACCAGTCTTTATCACGGGGGCACTCGGCGCCGGTGCGATGGTTTTTGTTTTCTTCAACGCTATTGGCACCGGGAACATCTTCCTGATTTATCTCTCGAGCATCGTGTTGCTTGGTGGATTCTATGCCGCCCCGAATGCCACCTACATGGCCGCATTCCCGGAGCAGTTCCCGGCCAAGGTTCGTTACAGCGGTATGGCGATCGGTCTGATGTTAGGCCTGCTGGTATCGGGCTTCACGCCCGCGATCGGTACCGCTATGACCGCTGGCGATGCCTCGAACTGGATGCCGGTTGCCCGGATGTGCGCCGGCTTCGCGATCCTCTCTGCCGTCGCGTTCGCGACCGGTCCGGAGACATACAAGACCCCCACCCTCCTGTTGGGCGAGAAAAGAACTAAGTAACAAAGGTAGGCGCACAATGCATCAGCATCGCATCCGGATAGGGCTCATCGGCAACGATCTGAGCACCAGCCTGTCTCCCCAGATCCATGAACGTGAGGCCGTTCATCAGGGATTGGACGGTTATCGATACGAGCTGCTCGACCTCGAGGACCAACCGGAGGTCGCCAAGGACCTAGGGGCCTTTATAGCTGCCAAGCTGGCCGCGGGCTACACGGGGTTCAACGTGACGCATCCGTATAAGCAGGTAGTCATGCAGCACCTCGATGCCTTATCTCCTGCTGTGGAAGCCCTGGGTGCGGTCAACACTATCGTTCTGCGTGAGGATGGGACACTGCTGGGCGAGAACACCGACTACACCGGATTTCTGACTGCGCTGCAACGCAACATGTCAGACTGTCCTCGCGAGCGCGTTGTGCTGATTGGTGCCGGCGGCGCCGGTTCCGCGGTGGCTCGGGCACTGGCCGACTTTGGCGTCGGCAGGTTGGACATCGTGGACCCCGATCAGGACAGGCGTGAGCAGCTCCGCGAAAAGATCGCACAAACCCAGACTGAGGCTGCCGCGTGGGAGCCAACGGCACTTCCGGACCTGCTCGCCGCCGCGGATGGCGTCGTGAACGCCACCCCCATTGGGATGGAAAATATTCCGGGGACTCCGCTGGATCTTAACCTGCTGGAGCAGCGCCACTGGGTCGGCGATGTCATCTACCGGCCGATTGAGACGGAACTGCTGAAACATGCAGCAAGTCTTGGCTGTAGGCGGCTCGATGGTACCCAAATGCTCATCGAGCAGGCCGGTGACGGTTTCCGGTTACTGACCGGTGTTGAGCCCGATGTGCAGCGGATGCGTGCCGAACTGCAGCAGTCATTGCAGCATTCCCGCAGCGGTGAAGGGAGCTGACCATGACTCTGCGGGTAGGGATTATCGGTTGCGGGAAGATCGCGCCCAACCATGTTCGGGCCTTTCAATCCATGGATGGAGTGGCTCTCGTGGGCTGCGTCGATGCAGATCAAGCGCGGGCCGAAAAGTTCGCGAGAGATAACGGGTTACCGCGAGCTTTCGAAAGCTTTGCAGACTTGGTCATGTCCGGCGTGGATGCGATCTCTGTCTGCACACCTCACCCAGTGCACGAACAGAACGTTCTTCAGGCGGCCGCCGCGGGTGTCCACGTGCTGTGCGAGAAGCCGATTGCAGTTGATACTCCTACGGCCGACCGGATGATTGCTGCCGCTAACGAGGCCGGTATCGTGCTGTCCGTCGTCTTTCAGCGGCGGCTTTGGCCGGCAGCGCAACGAATCAAACAGGCCATCGAAGACGGCACTGTCGGGACGCCACGACTGGCCGAAGTTTCGGTGATCTTGCGCCGCGAGAGTGACTACTATGCTCAGGATCCGTGGCGGGGTAAGTGGGATACCGATGGCGGCGGAGTACTCATGACCCAGGCCGTCCACCAAATTGACATGTTGCAGTGGTTCCTCGGTACTCCCGTCAGCGTGACAGGGCACATCCGTACCCACTTCCACAAAAATCACATGGAAACAGAGGATACCGCCAGCGCCGTCGTGGAGTTCGAATCCGGTGCCACCGCCTCGATCACTGCAACGACCGGCGCGGTCCACAACCTCGGCAATCGAATTCAGTTGGTGGGGGAGACCGGAGCGGTTGTCAGTCTCACAGAATTCCCGGAGGGCGCCGAGGGTTTCAATGACCTGTGGCTGGTCCCGGAGCAGCGAGAAGTTGTACCTCCCTTTCGCGCAGATGTAGAGCCGCTCCAAGAGCTGGCGGACATCAATGCGCGCTTGAGCCATTTCCATACGCTGCAGATCCAAGATTTTGCGGAGTCAATCCTGCAGGGCCGTCCACCGGCGGTTACCGGCGAAGAGGCACGAGTGTCCCTGCGCGTGATTGAAGCGATTTATGAATCCTCACGGACCCGAGAAACAGTGTTCCTAGACGAGAAGAAGCGGAGTAACTAAGTGTCAGAAGAGTATGACGTTGTTGTCATTGGTTCGGGCGCGGGAGGTCTGGCCGCCGCGGTTTCAGCGGCTCAAGGTGGTGCACGCGTTCTCGTAGCTGAAAAGGCCGATACCTGTGGGGGTGCCACGGCATGGTCTGGCGGCTGGATGTGGACGCCAAGGCACCGCTTCGCTCGCGAAGCCGGAGTTAACGAGTCGATCGAGGAACCCTTGACTTATCTGCGGAACCGACTAGGCGAGCACTTCGATGAAAAGCGAGTCCGAACCTATCTTGAAACAGCACCCGAGATGGTCGACTTTTTCCAGGAGAAAACGGCTCTAGAGTTTGTTCCCGGGGCCGGTGTCGCGGACATCCACGAACATACTCCCGGCTCCGCCACGGGACACCGTCAAGTAGCACCGAAACCGGTCCGCCTCACCGCACTTGGCAAGGACGTCGCACGCCTTCTGCGCCGACAGATGTACGAAACGTCTTTCTTAGGTATGGGCATCATGGCCGGCGAAGACCTGCAGGCCTTTCTCCATTCCACCCGTTCGGTGAAAGCCTTTGGGCACTGCGCAGCGAGGGTAAGTCGCCACTTTGGCGATCTCGCCATCTATCAGCGGGGCCAGTCGCTCGTTAACGGCACCGCTCTTGTGGGCCGCCTTCTGCGCTCGGCGCTGGACGCTGGTGTCAGCATCCGCGTCAACACCCGAGCCAACGAACTCATTACCGATGCGACCGGGCGGATCATCGGCGTTGACCTCGAAGGACCCGAAGGCGCATACCGCGTCAAAGCCGAGCAGGCCGTAGTGCTGGCCACAGGAGGTTTCAGCCACAACGCACAAATGCGCAAGCAGCATTTTTACGGCTACCCTAACGCCGAGGAACATTGGTCCCTGCCGCCTGCTGGTTCCGGCACGGGGGATGGCATCAAGTTGGCAGAATCAGTCGGCGGTCACCTGAAACAGGGAATGGCATCGGCCGCAGCCTTCTGCCCGGTGTCACTCGTGCCGTTGCCGAAAGGTAGAACAGGCGTCTTCCCGCATATCCTCGACCGAGCCAAACCCGGTACCATCGGCGTGCTGTCCAACGGCAAGCGCTTCGTAAACGAGGCCAACGGTTACCACGACTTCTGCCTCGGTCTCCTGGAGAACCTACCGGCCGGAGACGAACCCCACGCCTGGCTGATCGCTGACGCCAATTACATGCGCTACTACCCGCTCGGGTTCGCGAAGCCTGCGCCCGTACCGACCTTCCCCTATGTGCAATCCGGGTACCTGAAGAAGGCCGACAGCCTTGCAAGTCTCGCGCGAAAATGCGGCATCAATGCCGTGGAACTCGAGAAAACCGTTGCGGAATTCAACCGATACGCACGCAACGGTGAAGATCCTGAGTTTCACCGCGGACGGACCGTCTTCAACCGGAACTCCGGAGATCCCGACAACCCATGGCCAAATCCATCGTTGGCCCCGTTGGAGAAGGGACCATACTATGCCGTCAAAGTTCTGCCGGGGAGCTTTGGCACCTTCGCCGGCCTAGAAACGGACGAACGTTCGCGGGTTCTTCAGGAAAATGGTGAACCAGTACCAGGTCTGTATGCCGTAGGTTGTGACCAAGCCAATGTACTTGGCGGGCACTACCCCTCCGGCGGTATCAACATTGGACCTGCCATGACCTTCGGTTACCTAGCCGGACAAGACATCATTACGCGTACGAAGTAGAGCAAGGGAGCACCCACGATGACTGCCTCACCAATCGGTCTTGCGGCACTAACCGTGTTAGACAAAGATCCCATCGAACAAGTCGAGCTTGCCGAAAAACACGGGTTCGACACCATTGGCGTCCGTCTCATCCCGGCCACGCCAACTACCGCTGCCTACCGCCTGCACGAAGAGCCGGCACAATTGACGCGGGTGCTGAAACGCCTCGCCGATTCTCCGGTGACGGTCTTCGACGTGGAGATCATCAGACTGAACGCGGACTACGCAAAGCAAGACTTCCGGCCGTTCTTGGAGACCTCCCAAGCCCTCGGGGCCAAGGCCGTCCTCGTGTCCGGCGATGATGAGGACCCTTCGAGGTTAGTGGATTCATACGCCGACTTTGCGCAGCAGTGTGCAGCTCATGGGCTTGCTGCAAGCCTCGAGCCGATGTCTTGGACTGCGGTGCCGAACGTGCAACGAGCCATACAGATCGTCAGTCAAGCTGACGGTCCGGGCCGATCAATCCTGATCGACACCTTGCACACGGGCCGCTCCACGACCACCTTGGAGGACATTCGCTGTATCCCGGCGGAGTGGATTCACTATGCGCAAGTCTGCGATGCCCCAGTACCTACGCCAGAGTCGATGGATGAGATCATTCGGCAGGCTAGGGAGGAGCGCTTACCGGCCGGGGAGGGCGGTCTCGATCTCGTCGGGATGATCGCTGCACTGCCCGCAGGCACGCCGCTGAGCGTCGAACTACCCAACGAACGCCGACGCCAACAGCTCGGCGACGAGCAATGGCTACCGCAGCTCTTGGCCGCGACGAAAGCGGTAGAGCAAGCGGCGAACACGCGCCGGGTCGCCTAGGTTAGTTACATGGCCAATTCACCCTCCGGGGATTCGATGTTGGAGCGGATCATCCGGATCCTCTCCGCCTTTGACGCGGACCGACCGCTCCTGTCTGTCTCCGCCATCGCCTACCGGGCCGAGGTGCCCTTACCCACCTGCTATCGCCTGGTGAATCAGATGGTGGCCGAGGACCTGCTGCGCAAGGACAGTGGCGGAAACATCAGCCTGGGCATGCGCCTGTGGGAACTCGCCTCGCGCTCCTCTCCTGCCCGAGACCTGCGGGTGGCGGCCATGCCCTTTCTCGATGATGTGCAATCGATTTTCCGCCAGCACACCCAGCTTGCCGTCCTCGATGGTGACGAGGTGTTGGTGCTCGAGCGGCTCTCGTCCCGAAACTCCGTTGTCAACCAGGCCACGATCGCTGGTCGGATGCCGGTCCACCAAGTCTCCCTCGGGTTGTCCATGCTGGCCTTCCAGCAACCTGCGCAGATCGCCGCCTACGTGGCTCGTCATCCAGAAGTTGAAAAGATCAATTACCCAGGCACGGGAGATCTGCGGTCCACACTGGCTGCAGTCCGCCAGCGCGGCTATGCCCAGCTAGACGGAATGATGGATCATGACACCGCCGGGGCAGCGGTGCCGGTCTTTGCCTCCATCACCGGCCGGGACCGGACCAAGGTCATCGCCTCTATCGGTGTTGTGGTGCCGATCGAGTTCGAACAGCGTAGCGCCCTGGTTCCCGTTCTCCTCGCCGCCAGTCGCGGACTCACCCGCGCATTATCGGCACCTGAGCCGGATGCCCGCCCATCGGAATCCGGATGACCCGAGAAAGCTGATTTATCATTCAATGATAATGGCCTATTGGCTCCGCTGTCTGCTGGATCACACTGGAATCCAGAGCCATTCCTCACTAACAACGTTTGAGACTTTTCAGGAGCAACCTTCGTGGCACCAACCATTGAGAAAACCCAGGTCGGCATCGTCGGCGGCGGTCCCGCCGGGCTGATGCTCTCCCACTTGCTGTCCCAGCAGGGCATCGAGAACATCGTCATCGAAAAGCGCGATCATGACACCATCGCCAACACCCACCGGGCCGGCATTCTTGAAACCGGTGCCGTGAAGATGCTGACCGAGACCGGCGTGGACTCCCGCGTGAAGACCCGCGGCTACGAGCATGAGGGCATCGACCTTCGTTTTGACGGCGTTTCCCACCGCATCAACTTCAAGGAACTGGTGGACGCCACCGTCTGGCTGTACCCGCAGAACGACGTGTTCGTGGACCTGGCTGCAGCCCGCAAGCGCGACGGCGGCGACGTCCGCTTCTCCTGCGAGGTCACCGAGGTGGCCGACCTGCTCACCGACACCCCGAAGATCCGCTACACGGATAACGCCGGTAATCAGCATGAGATCCAGTGCGACATCCTGGTCGGCACCGACGGTTCGCAGGGCATCTGCAAGTGGTCCATCCCGCAGGAGAAGCGCACCGACAACTTCATCGAGTACCCGTTCGCCTGGTTCGGCATCCTGACCGAGGCCCCGCCGAGCGCACCAGAGTTGATCTACGCCAACTCCCCGCACGGCTTCGCACTGATCTCCCAGCGCAATGAGGAAGTCCAGCGCATGTACTTTCAGTGCGATCCGAACGAGAATGTGGACGACTGGGATGAGGAGCGCATTTGGGCGGAGCTGCAGCGCCGCGTGGACGGCCCGGACGGCTTCCAGCTCAAGCGCGGCCCGATCTTTGAAAAGACTGTGCTGAAGTTCCGCTCGTACGTGTGTGAGCCGATGCGCTACGGCAACATGTTCCTGGCCGGCGATGCCGGGCACACCGTCCCGCCGACCGGCGCCAAGGGCCTGAACCTAGCCTTCGCGGACGTGAAGGTGCTGTTCGATGCCCTGAAGTCCTTCTTCCTAGACGGCAACGATGAGGGGCTGGAGGGCTACTCGGAGAAGGCCCTGAAGCGGGTCTGGAAGGCACAGAACTTCTCCTACTGGATGACCCAGATGCTGCATACCCGCCACGACGCCAACCCGTTCGAAGCCAAGCGCGCCGTCGGCGAGCTGCACACCGTGGTCAGCTCCAAGTACGGGCAGGCCTACTTGGCCGAGTCCTACACCGGCTGGCCGCACGAAGACTAACCCGCCCCCATTTCTGACCATTGAGGAAGGAGCAACATCATGGCAGAAGACAACTTGCCGGTGCTGGACCCACTGGCCTCCAGCGACTCGCAGGAGCAGATCAGCCAAGAGATGGCGGACATCCACGCCGCCTACGAGAAGGCTAAGCAGGCCGATCCGGCTAAGGAGGAGACCCAGCCGCGGGTGAATTTCCCACCGTACCGATCCTCGCTGCTACGCCACCCGACCAAGAACATGCACCACGCGGACCCGGAGACCATCGAGCTGTGGTCGCCGGCCTTCGGACACCGGGATGTGCACGTGCTGGAATCTGACCTGACCATTCAGGGCAACGGCGAACCCATCGGTGAACGCATCAAGATCCGCGGCAAGGTGCTCGACGGCGACGGCCGCCCGGTGCGCGGCCAGCTGATCGAGATCTGGCAGGCCAACGCGGCCGGCCGCTACGTGCACAAGCGGGACCAGCACCCGGCCCCGATTGATCCGAACTTCACCGGCGTCGGCCGCGCTATCACCGGCGATGACGGCTCCTATGAGTTCACCACCATCAAGCCGGCACCGTACCCGTGGAAGAACCACCACAACGCCTGGCGCCCGGCACACGTGCACTTCTCCCTGTTCGGTACCGACTTCACCCAGCGGATGATCACCCAGATGTACTTCCCGGGCGATCCACTGTTCTCGCTGGACCCGATCTACCAGGCGATCACCGACCAAAAGGCGCGCGACCGGCTGGTCGCCAACTACGACCACTCGGTGACCAGCCACGAGTGGAACACCGGCTACCAGTGGGACATCATCCTGACCGGCTCCAACCGGACTTGGATGGAGGACGGAGAAGACCATGACTAACGAAAAGCTTGTGCCCACCCCCGGGCAGACCATCGGCCCGTTCTTCGGCTACGCCCACCCGCACGAGCAGGTCCACCTGCCCTGGTGGGACGGGCAGAACCTGATCCCACCGGGACACCCGAAGGCCGTCCGGCTCACCGGCACCGTCTACGACGGGGCGGGGGAACCGATCCCGGATGCCATGTTGGAGATCTGGCAGGCGGATGAGAACGGTCAGATCGTGCAGAAGGACGGTTCGCTCGTCCGCGACGGCTGGACTTTCACCGGCTGGGGCCGCGGCATCGTGGACAATGTGGGTACCTACAACTTCTCCACCGTGAACCCCGGACCCACCGAAGAGGGCAAGGCGCCGTTCATCGCGATGGTCGTCTTTGCCCGCGGCCTGCTGAACAAGCTGCACACCCGCGTGTACCTGCCGGAGGATGAAGAAGCGCTCGCGAACGATCCCGTGCTGAAGTCATTGGACGAGGATCGCCGCAAGACCCTGATCGCCACCCGCGGCGAGGACGGGTCCCTGCACTTCGATATCCACCTGCAGGGCGAGAAGGAAACCGTGTTCTTCCAGTTCCCGGGCATTGAGTACCCGGAGAACGGTGCCTAAGGAAAACACCGTTTCCGCAACCACCTAGTTTGTCCGCCCACGCTTGCTCCCGTGGGCGGGCATACTAGTGTTAACGACCACACCAGCGACAGGAGAGATGCGAGTGCAGAACGTCGACTACGGAGTTCTCAGCCCGGCCTGGGCGGGCAGCCAGACGGCCGCGCTCTGCTCCGATGCGGCGTTCTGCCAAGCCATGCTTGAGGTCGAACGGGCCTGGTGTCACGTGCTGGCCGAGGAGGGGCTCATCCCCACCGACCACCTCGCCGCGATTGCGGCAGCCGCCAAGGTGGAGCTCTATGATCTGGGCAAGATCGCCGCTGACGCCGTGGGCGGCGGCAACCCGCTGATCCCGCTGCTGAAGGCCTATCGGGACAAGGTCGCCGAGGCCAACCCTGCTGCCGCTGCCTCCATTCATATTGGAGCCACCAGCCAGGACATCATCGACACCGCCCTGATGCTGGTCATCTCTCGCGCCGGCAGCGCGGTGCTCACCACCGTCAAGGCGGCCGCGGTCGCGCTGATCACGCTGGCCCACGAGCACCGGGATACTCCTATGGTCGCCCGATCGCTGACCCAGCATTCGCTACCGGCCACCTTCGGCTGGCGCGTCAGCCACTGGCTGCAAGCACTCGCCCAGGCGGGCCAGCACCTCGAAGAGACTCTGAAGCAAACTGCCCTGCAATGGGGTGGGGCCGCAGGCACGAGGGCTTCGCTGCAGGACTTCCTCGTGCGCTCCGGCAGCACCTCATCCACCGACGAGTTGGCCGCCAAACTGGCCGATCGCCTCGGGCTGCAGAACCCGCTGCCGTGGCAGGCCAACCGGATCCCGATTCTGAACCAAGCCAACGTGTTTGCGCAGCTGGCTGCCGCCTGCGGCAAGATCGCCAACGACGTGCTGATTAGCGTGCGCAGCGAAAACGGCGAACTTGGTGAGCCACTGGCCGAGGGCCGCGGGGTCTCCTCGGCCATGCCGCACAAACAAAACCCGGTGCTGTCAGTGCTGATCAAGAACGGCGCGCTGGCTGCTCCGCAGCTATTGGCTCAGGTCTACACCGGGGCGGTCGCCAACGTGGAGGAGCGCGCCGATGGTGGCTGGCACACCGAGTGGGAGGCGCTGCGCGGGCTCATCCGCACTACGGGCGCGGCCGTGGAGAAGACCCATGAGCTGGTTTCCGGACTGCGCGTCTTCCCCGAGTGGATGGCCGATAACCTGGCCCGTCACGGCGAGCTGCTGGCCACCGAACGGATGGTGGCGCACCTGGCTCCACGGCTGGAGGAATCCGGCCACGTGGGGATCGGCCAAGGCAAGAAGCAGCTGCAGGAGCTGATCTCAAGGTCGCTGACCGACTCAACGCCGCTGAAACCGTTGCTGCTGGCTGAGCTGCCGGCGGGGCTGATCACCGAAGAAGAATTAACCAACTTGCTCGATCCCTCGGCCTACGCCGGGGACGCGACCAAGATTGTTGACGACCTAACCTCGACCTACACCGACTGGAGTCATACATGAGTGCACCAAAGATCGTTGCCGTCCAACTGACCAAAGCCGACGAGAACAAGCCGCTGCTGCTGGTCGGTCCCGGGCTTGGCACCGGGGTCGAAGCCCTCTGGCAGCTCTGCGCTAACGAGCTCGCCGATGATTTCGAGGTAGTTGGCTACGATCTGCCCGGTCACGGACACTCCCCGGCCTCCACCGAGGAGTTCAGCCTTGAGGAGCTCGCCGACTCAGCTGCCGCCATCATCTCCGAACAGGCCGCCTCCGGCCGCACCGTATTTTTTGCCGGGGTCTCCGTCTCGGGCGCGGTCGCCCTCGAACTTGCCCTCAAATACGGCGAGAAGTTTACGGCCGTAGCCGCGGTCTGCTCGGCCGCCAAGCTCGGCACCCCTGAGGCTTGGCAGGAACGCGCCGAACTCGTCGCCAAGGCCGGCACCCCGACCATGGTGACCGGCTCCGCCCAACGTTGGTTCGCGCCGGGTTTCATTGAGAAACATCCGGAGCGTACCACTGGGCTGCTACACACCCTGCAGAACGCTGACCGCTTCGCCTACGCCCACATCTGCCACGGTTTAGCCGGCTATGACGTGCGGGACCGTCTTGGTGAGATTGACATCCCGGTGTTGGCCATCGGCGGAGCCGTGGATCCGGTCTGCCCGCCGCAAGACATCCAGTTCATCTCTAGCAACGTGCCAAACGGTGCCGCCATCATCCTCGATGACGTGGCACACCAAGCACCGCTGGAAAAACCAAAGAAGACTGCCGCTGCGCTTCGCGAAGTGTTCCTCGGCAAACGCGGCGGGGCAGCACAGACGGAGGCGTCCCAGGATGGTGCGGCCCAGAATGGTGCCGCCACCTTGCAGGAGGTCTTTGACAGCGGCATGAAGGTTCGCCGCGAGGTTCTTTCCGACGCGCACGTGGACCGCGCCAATGCCAACAAGGACGAGTTCACCGAGGAATTCCAAGACCTAATCAGCAAATACGCGTGGGGTAGCATTTGGACCCGCCCGGGGCTGGATAAGCGCATGCGTTCGGCCGTCACCTTGACCGCCATGGTCGCAGGCGGCTATTGGGAAGAGCTGGCCATGCACGTCAAGGCCGCTCGACGCAACGGGCTCAGCGTGGATGAGATCAAGGAAATCCTGCTGCAGACCGCCATCTACTGCTCGGTGCCTGCCGCCAATGTGGCGTTCAAGGTGGCCAAAGACGCGCTCGCCGAATACGCCGCCGAGGAAGAATGATTTAGGCGACCGGAACTAGATTATCCGGCGATGAAACTCCCCAGCTCCTTAGCAATAAGGGCTGGGGAGCTTTGATTTAAGGTGTGGCCGCCGTCAGGGATGATGCGGAGCCTTGCATCGGGGATTTCGGTAGCGAGACGGCGCGCTGCCGGAAGATTCGGTCGGTCCCGGGAGCCGCAGAGTACAAGCGTCGGGATGCGAACGTCTGAAAGAGAGGTGCTGAAGTCGACAGTCTTGGCTGCCTTCAAGGCGGCAAGAATCTGTGTCTTGTTCGGGCCGTCCTTTCCGAAAACCTTGGCAGGCAACATCCGCACCAGAGTGCTTTGCAGGGTCATCAGCCACCTTGGTGGTTTCACCTGACCGGCGACCAGCGTCAAGGTACGGAGTCGTTGTGGCGAATCTATGGCGGTTTGCAAGGCAACCATTGCCCCGAGCGACAAGCCGCACAGGTGAGTTTGCGCTACGCCGAGGGAATCCAATTCCTTCCGCACATGGGCAGCAGCCCGGTGCAGTTCGAACGGAGCGGATTCGAGGTCCTGTTCGAGGCTGAGACCGGGGACATTCAGCGCGATTCCCTGCATCCCTGCTGGTAGGTTTTCGATCACGGCATCCCAAGACGCTGGGCTGTCGCCCAAACCATGCAGGAAAAGAACCAACTCTGGATCACTCATGTCCTCCATTTTCGCAGTGAGTTCTGGCGCCGGCACCATGGGTTTTTCGACGGCGAGCCGATAAAGTACACCAATGACCACAGACTGGAAACCTGACTCCGCGGTGACCTGCGAGACCTTCGTGCTGAAGACTGATGGGGTGGGCGATCTTGACGACTTCAGCGCAAACTACAGCAAATACTTGATCTCCACGATCGATGAGCCCAAAGAGGCCGCACAGGCGTGGCGGAAACAGGCTCAGAAGCACCCAGTCGAGGGGCGAGTCTCACTGCGCTTGGGTGAGCAGGAGTTGGCACCAGCTACTCTGTGGTGTGACTTAGAAGGTTTCTGGTTGGCGATCATTGAAACAGCCGATGCCCACTTGAAAGGCGGTGCCGGTGAAGCGGAACTCTCCGACCAGCCGGTGGTCGTGTCACTGCGTTCAAAAGGCACCCTCGCCGAATTTCGAATCCTTGACAGCGCCGCCGTTGTCGAACCGGAACCCTTCCTGCAGTCGCTCTTGGCTGGTGCAGATAACTTCTATGCATGGGTTGAAGAACACATTGGTGGAATTGCACCCGAGGTACGGAAGAACATCGCTGAGCTCTCCCAACAACGCCACTAGTCGCCTCACGTAAGTCAGCTCAGGAATACCCCAAAGTAGGCGACGGTTGATCTGAGTATGAGCAAGAAGATCGGGTTCCTGTCCTTCGGACACTGGACGCCGCACCACAGTTCCCAGACCCGCAGCGCAGCGGACACCCTGCTGCAGAGCATCGACTTGGCGGTGGCCGCCGAAGAGCTCGGCGCAGATGGCGCTTACTTCCGGGTCCATCACTTCGCCCGCCAACTGGGTGCGCCCTTCCCGTTGCTTGCGGCAGTGGGAGCTAAGACGAACCGGATCGAAATCGGCACTGGAGTCATCGACATGCGGTAGCGCATATCGGAGTTATAGCACTCGATGATCCCTCCTACTTCCTCGTCCTGGCGGCGCGGAGCCCGTTGAGGATCACTATCACCTCGGCGATCTCATGCACGAGCACCACCGCTGCGAGGCCGAGTACGCCGAACAGGGCGAGCGGCAGCAGGGCGGTGATGATCAGCAGGGACAGGATGATGTTCTGGTTGATGATGTGCCTGCCGCGGCGGGCGTGGTCGAACGCCCGCGGGAGGAGCCGCAGGTCGTGGCCGGTGAAGGCGACGTCAGCGGACTCGATCGCGGCATCGGAGCCGGTCGCGCCCATCGCGATGCCGATGTCCGCGGCCGCCAGGGCGGGGGCGTCGTTGATGCCGTCGCCGATCATCGCGACCGAGCCGTGCCTGCCCAGCTCGCTGATCGCGGCGGCCTTGTCCTCGGGACGCAGCTCGGCGCGCACGTCCCCGATCCCGGCCTGCGCGGCCAGCGCGCGGGCGGTGCGGGCGTTGTCGCCGGTGAGCATGGTCATCCCGACGCCCTGGGCCGCGAGGGTGCGCACGACCTCTGGGACCTCGGGGCGCAGCTCGTCGCGGACCCCGATCGCGGCGACCGGGACCCCGTCGAGGTGCACAATGACGACGGTCATGCCCTGCTCCTCCAGGCCCGCGACCTGGTCCTTGAGCGTCCCCGAGTCCAGCCAGCGAGGGCTGCCGACGGTGACCCGGGCCCCGTCGAGGGTGCCTTCGATGCCGTGCCCGGCCTGCTCGGTGACGTCCGGGGCGGCGGGGGCTCCGGGTGCGGCGGCGGTGATCGCGGCGGCCAGCGGGTGGGTGCTGTGCTGCTCCAGGGATGCCGCCCAGGCCAGGGCCTGCGCCTCGGTCACGCCGTCGGCGGTGAGGACGGCGGTGACGGCGGGCTCGTTGCGGGTGAGGGTGCCGGTCTTGTCGACGGCGACGTGGCGGATCACGCCGAAGCGCTCGAACACGGCACCGGACTTGATGATCACGCCGAACCGGCTCGCCGAGCCGATCGCGGCGACGACGGTGAGCGGGACGGAGATCGCCAGCGCGCACGGCGACGCGGCGACGAGCACCACGAGGGCGCGGGTGATCCACAGCTCCGGGTCGCCGAGCAGCGAGCCGATGATCGCGATGAGAGCGGCGAGGATCAGCACGCCGGGCACGAGGGGTCGGGCGATCCGGTCGGCCAGCCGAGCGCGGTCTCCCTTCTCGGCCTGCGCCTGCTCGACCAGCTCCACGATCGTGGTCAGCGAGTTGTCCGTACCCGCCGCGGTCGCCTCGACCTCCAGGGCACCGGCGGTGTTGATCGCCCCGGCCGACACCGCGTCGCCGGGCTCGACCTCGACCGGGATCGACTCGCCGGTGATCGCGGAGGTATCCAGGCTCGACCGACCTGTGCGGACGATGCCGTCGGTCGCGATCCGCTCACCGGGGCGCACCAGCATGAGCTGCCCGACCTGGAGGTCCTTCGCGGCGACCTCCACGGGCGCGCCGTCCCGCCGGATGGTCGCGGTCTCCGGGACGAGCTTGAGGAGAGCCCGCAGCCCGCCGCGGGCGCGGTCCATGGCCTTGTCCTCCAGCGCTTCGGCGATGGAGTACAGGAACGCCAAGGCGGCGGCCTCCTCGACGTAGCCGAGGATCACCGCGCCGACCGCGCTGATCGTCATCAGCAGGCCGATGCCCAGCTTGCCCTTGATCAGCTTGCGGATCGCGCCCGGGGTGAACGTCGACGCGCCCAGCAGCAGGCCGATCCAGAACGCCACCAGCGCCGGGACCTCCGCCCCTGTCCATTCCAGGACCAGGCCCGTGCCGAAGGCGACGCCGGAGAGCACCGGGACCATGATCCCGCGGTCACGCCACCACGGACGCTCCTGCTCCTCATCGGCTTCCTCGCCGACCCGGGTCTCCGGCTCGTCGCAGCCGCACGCCGCGCTCACGCGCCCGCTCCCGTCCCGCAGCAGCCCGGCACAGTGCACGCGGCGTCCAAGCACGGCGCGTGCTCGTCCACGGCCAGCGTCACGTCCACCAGCGCCGTGAGCGCCGCCGCGAGGTGCGGGTCGGCGATCTCGTAGCGCGTCTGCCGACCCTCGGGCTCGGCGACCACGATCCCGCAGTCGCGAAGACAGGTCAGGTGGTTCGACACGTTCGAACGCGTCAGCTCCAGCTCGCGCGAGAGCACGGCCGGGTAGCTCGGCCCGTCCAGCAGGGTCATCAGGATCCGGGAGCGCGTCGGGTCCGCCATGGCCCGGCCCAGCCGGTTCATGACGTCGAGGCGAGAAGCAATAGTCAGCATGCACTGAACTATACAGTAGTGGCTGACCTATTGTCACTCTGGGGAGTTCTGCCGCACGCGCTCCGCGCGCTTGCCCTCGGGAGCTGGGGTCACCTCCGCCAGCGGGGCCATGACGGCATCCCGCGGCCCTTCCACGTCTCCGCGAGGCCGACGACCCAGCGGGCGGAGGCGAAGAGGGCGTAGCCGGCCCCGGCGAGGCCAGCGCCGACTACGAGCCACCGCCCGATGCCGAGCCACACGCTCCCGTCCACGTCCAGCGCCCACTGAGCACCCGTGATGAGGCCCGCTGCGGCCATCCAGACGCCCGCGACCAGCATCGCGAGCGGCACGAGCGCGAGGAGCATCGCGGCGGCGGCGCTCCAGAGCTGGCGCGCCTCAACCTTCGCTGTCGCGGCGATGATCCGCTCGGCCCGCTCGTTCGCGGCGTCGAGGTTCGCCGTCATCGTGGTCGAGGCATCCCCGGCGACCTGCTCGACGGCCTTCTGCACGCGCTCCTCGGTGCGCTTCTCGATCCGCTGCACCGCACCGCCGACCTGGCTCACGAGCTTCTGGTTCGCCGCGGCCTGCACCTTGAGCCCGTCAATCGCCGAGGCCGTAGCCGCGCGATTCTTCTGCGCCTCCGCGACCAAGCTCTGCGACGCGGCGCTCAAACGCTTCCCGTCGAGACTCTGCGCGAACTCGCCGAGCGTGCTCTCGATCTCGCTCAGCCTGCTCTCGACGCTCGCGATCTGCGGCGACGTGCTGGCGGACGGCTGCGAGATCGACGCCCGGTCGATCCGCTTCGTCAGCTCCTCGTCCATGATCTTCTGATGCCCGGTGAGGTCCCTCACGGCCTTCGTCAGCGTCGTGAGCTGCTGCTCGACGGCGGCGTGCTTCGAGACCAACGTCTCCAGCATCTCCGTAGTCCGCTGCTGCTCGATCTTCTCCGTCGCCCTCGCCGTGGCCATCGCGGTGATGCTGTCCATGTCCCTGCTCCTCCTGCGCGCGGATGCGCTGCTCGATCTCGTTCGTGTACTCGTCCAGCACCTGGCCGAACGCCTCTGGGTGCTGCTGCTCGAAGAACTGGCCGAAGTCCGACTGTTCGACCTGCTCGCGGACCGTGGCGAGGTGCTGCGCGGCCTCAGCGGCCCGTTCGCGGGCCTGGTCAACCTTCTTGGCGAACTCCTCGCTGCTCAGGTGCTCCTTCGAGCGCTTGGTGACCTTGAACTCGACGTCGTACCCGGCATCGGCCAGCGCCTGGCGGTGCGCCTTGTGCTGGCGCTGGAGATCGCCGGGACCCTTGAAAGAGTCCTTCTGGCTCAGCCTCCCGTCCTCCGTCACCGGGGTGAACAGGAGCTGGAGTTGAGGATTCGTCTCATCCATATGCACGGAGTAGCCCGGAAGGTTCTGCTGCCCGAACTCCTGGGCGGCCCAGTCGAGCTGCGTGCCGATGTACTGCTCTGCTTCGGCGTTCAGACCGTCCTCGCGCCAGTCCGGGTTGTGCTCGGCGAACCACTTCGGATCGAGCTGCAAGACGAGGGGGCGCATCGCCACCGCGTCGGCCTTGATCTTCTTCTCGACCGTCGCCAGGCGCGCGTCCAGATAGTCCGTCAGCTCTGCCGACGGCGGCCGGTCGTTGCCCTTCTCGTCCTGCGTCACGACCGGGGCACGCCAACCTCCGTTGCCGTCGTTGACCATCGTGATGTTCATCGACGTGCGCGCCGGATCGATGTTCGGGTTCCGCTGAGCGAAGGAGAACCCCGCGGCCTGATCCGCATCGCGGGCGATGTGGCGAACGAAGTTCGTCGCGTGAGCGCCTGACGCCTTGACCTTGTGGCTCGCGTCAAAAGTTGCCGTGTAGCTCATCGCGCACCTCCCGATGATCCGACGCCCGCCGCTGCGCGACGTGCCCCGGAGCCTCCGGCGGCACTCCCGTGGGGCCTTCCGTTCCGGAGGTCATCGCCCCTCCACATCTGGGACCCTGCGCCCTGATGTGGAGCCTCTGCGACAACCTCCGGAACGGAAGGTGTAGCCCCATACACCTTTCCGCTGCGCTCCAAGGTTCCCGGGGCCCTCCGGGGGCCGCTGCGCGGGCATGCAGCCCGATCCTCCAGCGCTCCACCGGAGCCCTGACGAATCGGCTGCGGCTGGCCGTCGAAGGTACTCATCGTGCACCTCCCACGACCAGCAGGCCGCCGTTCGCGCGGAGCCGCGCGACCTTCCGCTCAAGCTCGGCCTGACGGTGGGCCTCCGCCGCCGCTTCGCGCTCGGCCTCGCGCTGGCGCATCTCCGCCATCGCCGCCTCGGCATCCGTGCGGATCGGGCAGGACTCGGTGTGGTCCAGGGCGTAGCCCTGCCACTCGTCGCAGATGCAGCGATCGCGGGGGCTCGGCTCACTCGGTGCAACTGCGACCTCGACGGAACTCTGCGGGATTGGCTGCCCGACCCCGGCGAACTCCGCGAACAGATCGTCCGCGTCAATCGCGTCCAGCTCAGGGCATGCGATCCGGTCGTGCTGCTCCACGATCGGCGCGACCGTGCGCGCCTCGATCGCACCGCGAACGCGCTCCCGCTCGGCGGTGTCCTTGATCGCCTTGCACTTGCGTGCCAGCAGCTCCAGGTCCTGGCGCATGTGCTCGTACCGCTCGTAGCTCTGGTACTCGCGGGTGCCGTTGAGCACGCCGGAGTTCACGAAGATCGAGAACTCACGCTCGGCCACCGGGATGATCACCGGGAAGCGGCGGAACCCCTGCCCGAGGTTCTCCGCATGGTGCTTGACCCGAACTCCGCCCTGCATCGACTCGTACTCGCCCGCCAAGCCCCGGAGGAACTCCTCGTAACCCTCAGGCCCCGTCACAATGTTCACCCGGTTGAGCAGCTGCGTCTTGGACCCCTTGATGTTCACGACCGGCTTCTCGTCCGGCTCGCGCCACGGGCCGAGAATGCGGAAGAGCATTCCCCGGCTCTTCGCCGTGCGGATCATGTCGCCGACGCGCATGTCCTCCCAGATCACGACCGGCTCGCCGTCGTATCCCTCCCACGAGACGTTCTCGCCGCCGACCTTGAAGTACGGTTTGTCCGCGTCCGGGGCCAGGGCGCGAGCGAGCGCCTTCGCGAGCAGGTCCTTGCCCGTGCCGCCCTCGCCGAACACGTAGAAGTTCATGACCGACTCCGGCGCGTCCTGGTGCGAGAGGAAGTCGCCGCGCAGCTTCTGAAAATGCGCCAGGTTGCCCTTCGCAAAGTAGATCGCAGGCTCCTGATCACGGACCTGCTTCAGCGTCAGCGAACCCTTGCCCACGGCCTGGAAGAGCTTGCTCAGCTTCGCGCTGCCGCCGCCCTCCGCGGCGGTGCGGCGCATCGCCATGTGCGCGTCCAGCTCCCGGCCGAAATCGAAGTTCGCGACGATCCGCCCGCGCCCGTACTGGTACTTGCCGGGCTTGCCCTCCTGCGTCTTGTCCACGAGGTAGTGCCGATCCGACTGGTGGATGCCGGGGGTTGCGTCCCTCCCGCGCGATTCGTGCGGCAGGTACTCGGCGAGGTCGAAAAACGCCTTCTCCGCAGCGCCTCGGCCCTTGTGCTCGGTGCCGTCCTGCTCCGCGGTCTCCTTCGGCGGCTTCACCCGCGCCGAAGGGATCGAGAAGGCATCGGAGACCGTGCGGATCGTGGGGCGCGGACCGTCCGCATCGGCGACCCACAGCACCATGTGCGCGTGCAGGCCCTTGATTCCGCAGCACACCGTCTCGCCGGTGCCCTCGTCCACCTCGACCAGGCGGTCGTACGGGTGCCACACGTAGGCCCAGCGGTGGAGGCGATCGCCCAGCGCCGCGAGGCCCTCGTCGATCTGCTCCTGCGTGAGCATGACCTCGCCGGTCTCCGGGTGCTCCCGGTACTGCATCACCGAGAACACGCGCGACTGCATCCGTGCGCGCTTCACCTGCTCCGAGCTCTCCGCAGCCTTCGCCCGGGCGAAAAAATCCTTCGCCTCGGCGACCTGCGCGGGCGTGGATTCGACCACGAACGCCTCAACCTCATCACCGGGATCGGCCCCCGGCACGTCCATCTCGGCGAAGTCCACGGGTGTAGCCGAAGTAGGCGCCTGTGCAGCCGTTTCTGAAACGGATGCGCGGCCACCCAAGGAAGGCCGCGCATGAATTGCGGCGGTAGATCCCAGGTCAGAGCTGAGATCGGCGGTCGTGTCGGAGCCAGCGGAATCGCTCTGTGCAGCCGTATAGCCGTTTTCTTCGAGAAGGTCCTCGACGGCGAGAACCGTGTTCGCGACATTCGGATCGACGACGGGCAGCCCGCCTTCGGCGGGTGCCAGGCCAGGCCCTCCGGGCGGGGTCAGGTCGGCGGACACGAGGGCGCTTGTGCGTTCGGCGGCGTTCATCGGGCACCGCCCTTGCGGTAGCGCTTGATGACGGCCTGGTGCGTGACGCCGAGGGCGTCGCCGATCTTGGCCCAGGTCACACCGTCGGCGCGGGCATCGGCGACGGCGATCTCGACGGCCTCCTCCAGCACGGAGCGGAGCACACCGAGGTCGTAGAGGTGCGCCTCGCTGTCGGCGAGGGCGGGATCGCCCAGACGCCAGCGGAAGCCGTTCACGTAGTCGAAAGCGGTGGAGTTGGCGCTCATCAGCGATCACCGCCCATCACAGCGGCGACCGCGGCGCGCTGGCGCGGGGTCAGCGGCGTGCGGGCCAGGCGCTCACCAGCTCGGCGACCGGCGGCGAGGGCGGCAGCGATGACGGGATCGAGCCCATCAGCCTGCGGAACGGGGTTCAGGTCCTGGTCGAGCCCAGGACGGTCCAGCGCAGATGCGCGGGGAGCGTCGATAACGACAGACATCGGAAGTCCTCAAACATGAGTGTGCTTCCGGTTCCCCGCCACGTTCGTTGGGCTGTTTGACCGGCTACTCATCCGGGAGCAGAACCCCGCGCTTCTAAGTCGCGGCCCCGGTGGGATCTTCTTGTCTGCAACTATTCTCCCACGACTCGACTCACCGGTCCACTGACGAGTCGACTCGCGTGTCAGTCGCGACGAGGCTCTATTCGAATGAGGTCGGGGTCGAACTTCACGTGACCCGGCGCGATGGGCTCGATTGTCACCGTCACCAGCTCGTCCACGAGCATCCGGCGACGGTCCACGTCCAACTCCTTCCACTTCGACTCGACCACCTCGCGGCGCTCCGCGGTGCCGACCAGCTCGTCCACGTCCGCGAGCAGCTTCGCCGCCACCGACACCGATCGGTCGAGCAGCTCCGCGTCGATCTCGTCGATGCGAGCCTTCACGTCGTTGATCGCCGCGGTGATCTCCAGCACGGGCTGGTGGATGTCGCGCAGCAGCGGGCTCAGCTCCTTGACGCGCTCGACCAGGGCGTTCCGCTCGCTCAGCAGCTCTTCGCGGTCCGGCCCAGCATCTTCCTGCGGCATCACGAGGTCGTGCACGTCCACCGAGGACAGTCGGGTGAGCACCGCCTCTGTGACCATCGCATCGACGGGCTCGCGCTGGCGGGTGAGGTGGAACTGCTCACCGCAGCGGTACGTCGGCTGCTTGCGGCTGTTCGTCCCCGAGACGAGCGTCGCGCCGCACTTCCCGCACAGCCCGATCGTGGACAGGAGGTACTTCGGTTGGTTGCCCTGCCTCGCCGACCTCCGCACGTTGTCCTCCAGCTTCGCCACCGCAGCCCGCCATGTCTGTTCGCTGACGATGGGCGGGAACCCCGCGCCCCGCACCGGGTACAGCTCGCCCGAGGCGTAGTGCTTGATGTAGCCAGCGTAGAGCGGGTTCGCCAGCAGGTACCGCACGGCATCGACGGAGAACTCCGCCCCGCGCGCGGTCAGATGACCGGCGTTGTTCAGGTCCTCGCGGATGCGCCGGATCGACAGCGACGGCTCGCCGAGGAACGCGTCGAAGGCCCACCGAATCGCGTCGGCCTCCTCCTCGATCAGCTCGCCCTCCCTTGTCCAGCCGAACGCCTTCCAGGTGGACGCCGGTATGCCCTCGGCGCGGCGGCGCTCGTTCGACCTGATCTGACGCTCGGCCTTGCGACGCGCCTCGAACCGCGCGAGAGCGGCGAGCATCGTCGCCCGGAACTCTCCGTCCGCCGTCGAGAGGTCGATCTCGCCGTCCACGGTGACGACCCGCAGACCGAGGTCGATCAGCGTGTTCAAGTCCTTCGTGCTGCGCAGCAACCGGTCCATGTCCACCGCGACGACCATCGAGAACCGACCCGCCCGGGCGTCATCCAGCATCTCGGCCCACCGGGTGCCAGCGCGGCGCTTCTTCGTCGCCGAGACCGCGTTGTCGTCGTAGACCTCGACGACCTCCCAGTCCTTCGCCTCGGCCAGCGCCCTGATCTTCCGCAACTGGGTCTCGACCGTCCACCGGTCGCCCTTGCGATCCATCGAAGCGCGGACGTACGCGGCGACCTCGTTCGTCTTCCTCAGCGATACCAGTTCAACCATGCAACCAAGCTTACGTGAACGGGTGTTGTAACCCTGACATGTGCTACGAGAATCCGCTGGCGTTTGCTGAGAATGCTGCCGCCGCAGACTTGATTGCTGGCGGACGTCTCCAACTAGGTATCAGCCGCGGCTCACCGGAGCAGGTCATCGACGGGTGGCGCTACTTTGGCTTCCAGCCGGCTGAGGAGGAGAACGATCAAGATATGGCGCGGCGTCACGCGCTGATCGCGTTGCGGATGTTGACTGGTGAACAGTTCGCCGAACCGAATCCGCGTCCCATGTTCCCGAACCCGCCAGGGTTGTTGCGCATCGAACCGTACTCGGACGGCTTGCGCGAACGCATCTGGTGGGGTGCTGGCTCTGACGCTACAGCCGTCTGGGCGGCTAAACACGGGATGAACCTGATGTCCTCCACCCTGAAAGATGACGAGACAGGGGAGCCGTTCCACATTCAGCAGGCCAAGCAGATCCGGGCCTATCGTGAAGAGTTCGCCAAGCACGACCACGGGTTCGAACCGCGGGTCTCCGTATCCCGGTCGATCTTTGCCATCACCAATGATCAAGACCGCCGCTACTTCCTTGGTTCCGGCGATCGAGAGGACCAGTTTGGCGTCATCGATTCCACACGGTCAGTGTTTGGGCGGTCGTACGCGGATGAGCCCGATGCGCTGGTGGAGCAACTTCGTCAAGATGAAGCGATCGCCGAGGCTGACACTCTGCTGTTGACGGTTCCGAATCAGCTCGGTGTGGACTACAACGCCCACGTGATCGAGTCGATCCTGACGCACGTAGCTCCCGCTCTTGGGTGGCGGTAATTAGAGCCACGAACGGTACGAACAACGAAGAACCCGCTCACCTTTTGGGTTGAGCGGGTCCGAATGTTGAAGCCATCTTACCGGGTTATGGCGCGTCTGGTCGAGCTTTCTCCAGTACCTCGCGCAGTTCTCTACTGAGTGAGTTTTTCTCACAAACCACGTGCTCCAGAGCGAGTTCCGAGTGTCTCCTTTTCTTCGTAGGTAAGAAACTGTCCTGTCGCGACAAGTGGCCTGCGATCTAGTCAAGAATCTTCCTGCCCGCTACACTAGAAGTGTCACTAAGAGAACAAGCGTTCGTACAGCGAACATGTGAGCTAGAAGGTTGGGAGACTAGCTGGTGCAAGAGGCATATATTTACGACTCCGTCCGGACGCCATTCGGCAAACTTGGTGGGGCGCTCGCGGGCGTTCGTCCAGACGACATGGCCGCCCACGTCTTGAAGACACTGGTCGAGCGCTACCCAAACCTAGATATCGAGAAGATTGACGAAGTGAGCTTCGGCAATGCCAACGGTGCCGGTGAAGAAAACCGTAATGTTGGCCGCATGGCCCTGCTGTTGGCGGGTTTGCCGGTCTCCATCCCCGCAAACACCATTAACCGACTCTGCGGCTCGTCCTTGGATGCCGCAATTTCCGCTTCCCGGCAGATCAACACCAACGAGGCCGACTTGATGCTCATCGGCGGTACCGAGTCCATGTCCCGGGCACCCTGGGTGACGCTGAAGACCGAGCGCCCCTACCCGGTGGGAGACATGGTCATGGCCTCCACCACCCTTGGCTGGCGACTGGTCAACAAAAACATGCCGAAAGAGTGGACCGTCTCCCTGGGTGAGGCCACCGAACAGCTGGTTGATAAGCACAAGGTCTCCCGCGAACGCCAAGACGAATTCGCCGCCCGCTCCCACCAGCTCGCCGCCAAGGCCTGGGCCGACGGCCACTACGACGACCTCGTCGCTCCACTGGCGGACACCGATTTACAGCAGGACCAGACGATCCGCGCTGACTCGACCGCCGAGACCCTTGCCGGTCTGCGCACCGTGTTCCGCAAAGAGAACGGCACCGTCACCGCGGGCAACGCTTCGCCGATGAATGATGGTGCCTCCGCGGCCATCCTCGGCTCCGCCAAGGCCGCAGACCTGCTCGGCGCCCAACCATTGGCCCGCATCGCCGGACGCGGTGCAGCCGCCAACGAACCCCAATTCTTCGGCGAGGCGCCAGTCGAGTCCGCCAACATCGCCCTGAAGCGCGCCGGCATCAGCTGGGAAGACGTCGGCGCAGTCGAACTCAACGAGGCCTTTGCCGCACAGTCGCTGGTCTGCCTCGACGCGTGGGGTGTGGACCACTCCATCGTTAACGCCTGGGGCGGCGCCATCGCGCTGGGTCACCCGCTGGGCGCCTCCGGCACCCGCGTCCTGGGCACCCTTGCCGCGCGGCTGAAGGCCGAAAACCAGCGCTGGGGTGTCGCCAGCCTGTGCATCGGCGTAGGCCAGGGCCTAGCCGTGGTGCTGGAAAACGAAGACGCCCGCTAACAAGCTTTGCTCAACAGATCGAAGGAAAACACCCACCATGTCAAAATTTGTTCAGACCGCCGCAGAAGCGGTCGCCAACATCAAGAACGGCTCCTGCGTGCTCATCGGCGGCTTCGGCAACGCCGGCCAGCCCATGGAACTGATCGATGCACTGATGGACTCCGGCGCCACTGACCTGACCGTGGTCAACAACAACGCCGGTCAGGCCGACGCCGGCCTAGCGCTGCTGATTAAGGAACGCCGGGTCAAGAAGATCATCTGCTCGTTCCCGCGCCAGTCCGACTCCTGGCACTTTGACGAGGCCTACCGCGCCGGCGAGATCGAACTTGAGCTAGTCCCACAGGGCAACCTCGCCGAGCGACTGCGTGCCGCCGGTGCGGGCATCGGCGCCTTCTTCACCCCGACCGGCTATGGCACCACTCTGGCCGAGGGCAAGGAGACCCGGGAGATCAACGGCCGCAACTACGTGCTGGAATACCCCATCTACGGTGACGTCGCCCTGATCAAGGCACTCACCGCAGACGAGAAGGGCAATCTGGTCTACCGCAAGACCGCACGCAACTTCGGTCCCATCATGGCCGCCGCCGCGACCCAGACCATCGTCCAGGTGGACAACGTGGTGCCAACCGGCTCGCTTGATCCGGAGAACATCGTCACCCCGAGCATCTACACCGATGTGATCGTGCAGATCGCCACCGAGTCCGGGGCCAAGGCCCGCGCCGAAGAAGCCGCCAAGAACTAGGCCAGAAGCTGTAGGGAGAAACCACACCATGAAACGCGCAGAAACCGTAGACCGCAACACTCTGGCCCAGATCGTCGCCGCTGACATTGAGCCTGGCTCCTTCGTCAACCTCGGCATTGGCCAGCCAACCCTGGTCTCCAACTACCTCACCGAGGAGCAGGACATCACCCTGCACACCGAGAACGGCATGCTGGGCATGGGCCCGGTCGCCGAAGGCGAGGACATTGACGAGGACCTCATCAACGCCGGCAAGATCCCGGTCACCGAGACTCCGGGCGCCAGCTACTTCCACCACGCCGACTCCTTCGCCATGATGCGCGGCGGCCACCTAGACGTCTGTGTGTTGGGGGCCTTCCAAGTCTCCGCCAATGGCGATCTGGCCAACTGGCACACCGGCGCCCCGGACGCCATCCCGGCCGTCGGCGGTGCCATGGACTTGGCCATCGGGGCCAAGGACGTGTACGTCATGATGAATCTGTTCACCAAGGACGGCCAGCCCAAACTGGTCAAGGAATGCACCTACCCGCTCACCGGCATCGGCTGTGTTTCCCGGGTCTACACCGACCACGGCGTGTTCGAGCTGGCCGACGGTAAAGTCACGGTGCGTGATATCTTCGGCATCAGCTTTGAAGACCTCGCCGCAAAGATGGATGTTGAACTCGTTGACGGAACCGACGCCTAAACCAGCCCCAAAGACCCCGGGCGAAGAGAGCTCGCTCTTCGTGCAGTCCTTCGCCCGCGGGCTGGAGGTCATCGAGGCCTTCCAACCCGGTAGCGGCGCCATGACCCTCACCGAGGTCTCCGCCGCAACAGGGTATTCCCGGGCCACAGTGCGCCGGTTCCTGCACACGCTAGTGCACCTAGGCTACATGCGCACGGACGGGAAAACCTTCAGCCTGACCCCGCGGGTCATGCAACTGGGCTACGCCTACCTAGCATCCCAGTCGCTGCCGGATGTGTTGGAGCCGATCCTGTCCGATCTGTCCACCGAGCTAGGAGAGTCCACCTCCGCCTCCGTATTGGATGGCACCGACGTGGTCTACATCGCCCGGCAGCAAACCCGCCGCATCATGCACGTGGCCATCACGGTGGGCACCCGCTTCCCGGCCTACGCCACCTCCATGGGACGGGTGCTGTTGGCAGGGCTGACGGAGCAAGAACTCCAGGCCTACTTTGCCCAAGTCGAGTTTGTTCCGCTGACGCCGCGGACCACGATCGATGAGGAATCCTTGCGCGCAGAACTTGTCCAGATCCGTCAGCAGGGCTGGTGCCTAGTCGATCAGGAGCTGGAGATCGGGCTGCGCTCATTGGCGGTACCCGTGCGCAACCGCGCCGGTGAGGTCATCGCGGCGATCAACACCTCCATGTCCACCCACCTTGATCCGGAAGGCAAAGACCTTTCCGAACGGATTGAAGAAGTCTTGCCCAAGCTGCAGGCAGCCGGGAAGCAGGCCGGTATGGCCTCCTAGAAATCTTGTCAGGTGGGCTAGAAAGTACTGCCTGTAAGTTTTCTAGCTAGTTTGCCGTAAGTGATTCCCAGCTGTTTCTCCGCCATCGATAGCTATTGACGCTCCCGTGATGAATCTTGACTCGTCGGAGATCAGGAACAAAACTAGGGAGCTCACGTCCCGGACATCACCGGGGTGACCTAGCGGTATCTGGCCAAAGCCTCTCTCCAAGTGCGCGTTGAGTGGAGTTTCAATGCTCCCCGGATGAATCGAGTTAACCCTTATGCCATCTGCGGCAAAATCCATGGCAGAAGTCTTGGTCAAACCAAGTACGCCCCACTTGGCGGCAGAGTAGGCGGCTCTGTCTTTGAATCCGGTAAGGCCTGCGATGGATGAGACATTGACGATCGATGAATGTCCTTGTTTTCGTAGGTACGGGATGCTGGCTTTCATGCCCAGATAGGTTCCGGTTAGGTCGATTTCGATGGTTCTGTTCCAATCTTCCAATGTCGCTTTTTCTGCATTTCCCGGAGTGAAAATGCCAGCGTTGTTGATGAGTCCATCGAGTTTGCCAAAGGCATCGATAGTTGTCTCAACGGTTTCCGTCCAGGACTTGAAGCTAGTGACATCGAGTTCACAATAGACTGCGATTTCATCACCGCTCGCGTGGTTGATCTCAGAAACAAGGTCGCGAGCAGGCTGTTTCTGAATGTCAGCGACCACAACACGGGCGCCTTCACTCGCAAGGGTCTTAGCATGTGATGCCCCCATGCCCTGAGCGGCTCCTGAAATCAGCACTACTTTGCCGGAAACTCGATTGATTGGAAGATTGCGCGTATTCATGTTGGCAACAGTAGAAACCGTTTCGACTGAGCATAAGATGGCGTTCCGTTCATCGGTATGATCTAAGTCATAATGGAACGTTATTTAGTGGGAGCAACTGTATGGCGAATTCACCATCGGGCGAATCAGTGATTCACCGTGTTGTCCGAATCCTTGCAGCATTCAAGGACGAAAATCCCTCTCTTAGTCTGAGGCAACTTGCCAGGCTAGCGGACCTACCAGTTTCGACTGTTCACCGATTGGTAGGTGAGTTAGAAATAGAAGGATTGCTAGTACGAGACGACCAGAAAATGCTCAGACATGGTCATCGACTGTGGGAAATTGCTTCGCGAGGATCCAGAGCTTCGTCCTTACGCGAAGCGGCGTTGCCGCACATGGAAGACCTTGTGAACCAAACCGGAAGTCACGTTTCGTTAGGTGTAATTGAGGGCACTGATGTGTTGTACTTGGAGCGCTTGGCTGTTGATGATTCCACTGTAAACATTACGAAGATTGCGGGCAGGCTCCCGGTGCATGGCTGCTCAGCAGGACTAATCTATATGGCCTTTGCGCCAGATTCAGAGAGAGAGCTTTTCCTAAGTCGCAGGCTTGAAAAGCTTACTCCCGATACGGTGGTTGAACCGGCGGAGCTCCGCGCACTGCTGGCCAAGGCTAGGGAGCGCGGTTTCATATCCATGGGTGGGATCATTGTTCCCGAATCAAGTGGTATCTCAGTTCCAATTTTCGGAGCTGAAGGTCAAGTGCTTGCGATGTTGACATTGATTCTCGGACGAGGTGATGAAAATCTTCCCTCGAACTTGCCCCAATTGACTTTCGCATCCAGGGCAATTTCTCGACGCCTAGGGTATGAGCCAGACGCAAGAGGTATTAGGCGGAGGAGTGCGCCGCTTGTATAGGCGTAGAGGTGCCGGGATAAGCGCAATTATGTTCCGATGAACAGAACATCCTATTCGACTAGATAGTGATTCCTGTCACGATCGTTTGCAATCAACCAGTTGCAAATGATGTGAAGGAACCACGGCAGTGCAAAAACTAACCGAAAATTACTGGCGACTTGAAGAGGGTCCCGAAACTGAGCATACGTACGACGTTGTGGTCGTAGGCTCGGGAGCTGCAGCACTTACGGCTGCTGCAACCGCGGCCGACGGGGGGCTGTCGGTACTCGTTCTCGAAAAGAGCGCGTTCCTTGGCGGTACTTCCGCAGTATCTGGCGGCATGTTGTGGATCGTGGATAATCACCACGCTCGCACAGCGGGGCTAACGGACTCTAAAGAGTCCGGGTTGGAATATGTCGAAGCAATTGCCAATGGTCGAGGCCGGGCTGAGCTATTCGAGGCAGCGCTCAATGGTGGAGATGAAATGCTTCGATTTGTTGAAGAAGAACTGGGTGTTGAGTTCATTCTTCTTGACAATTTTCCTGACTATCGACAGGATCTCGCGGGCGCTGCAAAAGGTGGCCGCACCATTGAGCCGGCTCTATTCAATTTCAAAGCAGCCTTGGGCTCTTTAGCGGAGCACGTCCGCACGGACGGTCGCCACCCCTACACCATGCAGGAATACGAGTCGTGGGGAGCCTTTACAAAGTTTCCTTGGGATGAGCTGGAGGAGCGTCAACAAGCCGGAATCGCGGCAAAAGGCCATGCCCTCGTGTCGATGTTGCTGAAGGCATGTCTGGATCGCAATGTGGATTTCGCGATTGATGCGCGGGTGCAGAGCCTTCAAACAAGTGAAATTCGAGTATCCGGTGTGATGTTGGAAGACGGAACTTCTATTCAAGCTCGTGCTGGAGTTGTGTTGGCTGCTGGCGGATTTGAATGGGACAAAAAGTTAGCAGACTCGTTGCTTGCCACTCGCCTATTCACTATGTGTTCTCCCCCTTCAAACTCTGGTGATGCTTTGAAAATGGCACAACGGATAGGCGCGATGACTCGCGCGACTCGAGAAGCTTGGTGGGCTCCGATGTCATTGACGGGCGGTGTTCGCGATGGTCACGAAATTGGCTCTTTACTTCGCTTCGAAAGACAAGGTCCTGGTTCGATTATGGTGAACCGACATGGTCAACGATTCGCCAATGAAGCGCAGAACTACAATGATCTAGCCCGTTGCCTTCATTCGTGGGATTCGCCAAACAACCAACCATTGAATACCCCAGCACATGTTGTGTTCGACGAGTCATATCTGGAACGATACGGAATTCTTGAGCATCGCGCAGGACAGCCCACTCCGGATTGGCTCATTGAGGCCTCAACCCTGGAAGAACTCGCAGAAAAAATTAACGTCCCTCAGAAGAATCTTCTCGCTACTGTTGAACGCTTTAACGAGCACGCCGTTAGAGGAATTGATCCCGATTATGCGCGAGGGGAGTCTGAGTACGACCGTTATTGGGGTGATGCCGACAGCGAATGGCCGAACCCGTCGCTCGGTCCCCTTCAATATGGTCCGTACTACGCGCTAGAAGTGGTCAACGGCGCATTCGGTAGTTGTGGCGGTATTGCAACGGACGAGAAAGCGCGCGTCTTAAATGTGGATTTCGAGGTCATTCCGGGCCTCTATGCGGCAGGGAACTCAGCTGAGAATCCATTCGCATCCGGTTACCCTGGCGCGGGAGCGACGCTAGGGCCAATCATGACCATGTCATACCTCGCTGGGATGGACATTCGAGCGAATCACAACCTTCAAACGATGCAGAGCGACCTAGGTGTCCTTTCCGAGGTGGCGAGATCATGATTCGACACATCGTCCTTTTCAAATTCAAAGAGTCGTTCACGGAACAGATCCGAGCAAGGTGGATTCAAGGGCTCAATGGCATGAGAGGCAATATCCCAGGAATGCTCTCTTTAATCCACGGACCAGATGTCATGCAAACTGATTTGTCGTGGGAGTACGCGATCATTGCTGACTTTGCTTCACGTCAAGATCTTGCCGTTTACAACAGCCATCCCCTTCACGAAGCGATCAAGCCGCTTTCCCTTCCCAACGTTAAAGAGCTTGCATACGTTGACTTAGTTATGGGTGCAGGCGAATCAGAGAATTCTATCTAAGGATTGCAATGTCCAAAACAATCGATACTAGTAACGCCATCGCGACTACACCCGACATGAACGGAGCAAAACGGACGCCACGGAAAGCTGCGCTCGCGTCGTTTCTTGGCTCGACTCTAGAGTATTATGACTTTTTCATCTACGGCACGGCAGCAGCGTTAATCTTTCCGAAACTATTCTTTCCAGAGGGAGACCCAGCTGTTGCGACTGCTGGAGCTTTTGCGACTTTTGGTGTTGCCTATGTTGCGCGCCCGCTCGGCGGACTCGTGATGGGACACTTCGGTGACCGGATCGGAAGAAAGAACGTTCTTCTATTTACCTTGCTCCTGATGGGACTTGTTTCGCTGGGGATTGGGTTACTGCCTACCTATGAACAAATAGGTTTCTGGGCAACTGCTCTACTAGTTGTCGCCCGTCTTCTGCAGGGGTTCTCAGCTGGTGCTGAGTCGGCTGGTGCTTCTTCACTAACCATCGAGCACTCGCCTGAAGGCCGACGTGGATTCTTTACCTCTTTTGTGATGACCGGATACGCGTCGGGAATGGTGCTATCGACACTAGTATTCATACCTGTTTCTGCTTTGCCGGAAGAACAAATGATGAGCTGGGGCTGGCGTATTCCGTTCCTACTATCAGTGTTCGTCCTTGCCCTAGCATTTTGGGTTCGGACGAAGCTCGACGAAACTCCAGTATTCGAGGAGGAAGTTGCGGAAGCTGGAGAAGTGAAAGCGCTCCCAGCAGGTGATGTTCTCCGGTACCAATGGGCCGATGTGCTGCGTGTTCTGCTTATGTCTATCTTCTCCGTCATGCAGACCTTGTTTACGGTATTTGGACTTTCTTATGCTGTCGATTTCGGCGGCTTTGAACGTACACAAATTTTGACAGTCAACGCCACTGCAATCGGTTTATCGATGCTCGTTATGCCTTTTGCAGGCCACCTGTCGGACCGAGTGGGGCGTAAACCGCTGATGCTTACGGCCATGATCGGGTCGACCGTGATGCTATATCTGTATTTTCTAGCACTCGGTACCGGAAATATCTGGCTTGTCTTTGGCGCAAGTTTCATGTTCATGACGGTTCTGTACTCTGGCTTCAATGGCGTATGGACCTCATTCTTCGGTGAACTATTCGCCGCCCCAGTCCGCTATACGGGGATGGCCATGGGGAACCAACTTGGTCTAGTCGTAGCTGGTTTTGGTCCGCTAATTGGAGGGCTGATACTGGGTGACGGGGTAAACGGTTGGATCCCGGTAGCAGTGTTTGGAACCGTTTGTGCACTGATTGCAGCGGCGGCAGCACTAAGCGCTCGCGAAACCGCGCATACCAAGATCGAAGATCTCGGTGAACCGTTTCTAAAAGCTACTGGGAAACTTTAGGAGTTGGCACGTGAGAAACGTAAAAACGGGCAAAGAATATCTTTCCGCCGGAACAACGAAATGTGATGTTCTGGTCGTTGGCTCCGGGGTCTCCGGACTCGCTACTGCGATTCGTGCAGCTCACGAGGGACTCAGTGTCATCGTCGCGGAGCAATCCACGCACTTTGGTGGCACAACTGCTCTATCCGCGGGATGGGCTTGGGTCCCAGGAAACCTGAAAGGCGCTACCGCCAGCGAGGACACCCGCGAAGAAATTGAGACTTACCTGAAGGCGCTATCACCAGAAAACTATGATGCTGAGCGTGTCAAGGCATTCTTGGATACGGTCCCCGAGGCCATTGATTTCTTTGAGCAGGAAACGGCAGTCGAATTCACTTATCCGGAAAAGGCCCCCGATTATCAGATGGATTTACCGGGCGCAAAAATTGGCGGACGAGCAATTCTCCCGTCAGATGCAAACGCGGAAATATTGGGGGATCGACGTCTAGAGCTACAACCGTATCTGAGCTCTTACACAGTGTTTGGATACATGCCGCAGGTCGGGCCGGACCTTACCCAGTTCTTGCACGCTAATCAGTCATTGAAGTCTTTCGGCTATGTCACCAGGAAGCTCTTGAAAACTTGGGCCGACATCGCACTGCACAAGCAGCCGAGAATACGCACGAATGGATCAGCGCTCATCGTGAGAATGATCCGATCTGCGCTTGACCTCGGCGTTCGCGTGTGGACTGGAACCCCAGTCAAAGAATTGATCCGCGATTCTAAAGGTTCCGTTGTCGGAGCGCGAATCGGCGGAAAGCACGGCGGAAAGGTTATGACCCGGTACGGGGTGGTCCTTGCCGGAGGAGGATTCTCCGGAAATGAACAGCTACGCCGTAAGTACTTTGAGCATGACGCTGACGGGGGACAACATTTCACGCCTACGCAAGGTCATGACGGATCGTCGGCGGAGATGGCGCTTGAAGTTGGAGGGGTAATTTCCGAAGCTGTATCTTCGGTGGGATCGTGGGCACCTGTAACAGTTTTTAGACACCTCCGTTCCGGGAAGCCACGATTGTTTCCGCACCTGCGTCAGATTGGTCTGCCTGGCATGATTACTGTCGACAGAAAGGGAAAACGTTTCGGAAATGAGGCTTTGAGCTATCACGACTTCGGTGGAGCCATGCTTGACCACATGCGTCAGGAGAAAGAGGTTGTGGCATGGATCATCGGAGACAAGAGACTCATGGACAAGTATGGAATTGGCTATGCAAAGCCATGGCCTGTACCTAGGGGTTTTTTCCGCACTGTTGGATACCTCAAGTCAGGAAACTCGCTCGCCGAGCTGGCCGGCCGACTCGGTATTGATTCCGTGGAACTAGAGTCGACCGTGAAGCGATTTAATGACGGCGCACGACAAGGCGTCGATCACGAGTTTGGACGTGGTTCCACTGCCTATAACCACTTTCGTGGGGACATGTTACATAAGCCGAATCCGAACCTGGCTCCATTGGAGAAGGGGCCCTTTTACGCGGCCGAAGTCAGGATGGGAGACTTAGGAACCTTTGCGGGAATAGATACGGATTCCCAATGTCGCGTCCTAAACGAAAAGAAGGAGCCTATCCGAGGACTATTTGCGGTAGGAGCTGCGGCAGTCTCGGTATTTGGCGGCGGGTATCCAGGATACGGTTCGCACATCGGACCAGGATTAGTGTTTGGCTATCGCCTGGGGCGAGACATTTTGAAACTGTCGGAACAACTCTCAACCTCAACTATTGGCGACAAGCACATTCATGAACTGTGAATCGTCACCCAAATGGTCGGGTGGCATTTCAATTATGAAGTCGCCCGACCTTTGACTGCGAGTGGCACAACACGCTGTTGTCGCGTTTTTCGGAAGTCGGATCCCAACACACCGATCTGATTAGCAAGGGTGACTCTAGGCCCCGAGGTCGTTCAACAGGGACGATGCGGCGTGCCAACCTGCCATGCCGTGGGCGCCACCGCCGGGTGGCGTTGCTGCCGAGGCCATGTAAAGTTGCCGCTTCTTGAGCCGATAGGGGTGGAAAGAAGGCAGTGGCCGCACGAATTGCTGGAGGCCACTGAGCGAACCACCTCCGATATCCCCGTCCACGAGGTTCGGGTTCCACGCCTCCAAGACTCGCGGCGGTGACTCGTGTACCGCGAGGACGCGTTGACTAAAACCCGGGGCGAAGCGTTCGAACTGATTGATGATGCTCTTCAACACGCTGCCGTTGTAGCCGCGGGGAACATGCGCGTAGCTGCTGAGCACGTGCTGATCTTCGCGCGGACTGCGGGTGGGATCGGCGGCCTGCTGCTGCGAGACCATCACAAAGGGGCGATTTGCGACCCGACCGTTCACGACAGCAGATTCGGCCGCCAGCAACTCATCTGCGGTCCCGACCAGATGAATCGTGCCGGCCGAGGCGATCCGCTCATCCAGCCACGGCACAAGCCCCTGTAAGAGAAAGTCGGCCTTGGACACCGACGGACCGTATCGCCAGTGAGCGAGAAGCCGCCGCTGCAGCGATGACAGCTCGACCCCTCGAAGAGCCAAGATCTGGTGCGGGGTCAGATTCAGCACCGTGGCATCGGCAGGCGGAAGTTCTCTCAGATCAACGATAGGCCGATTCGTCAGGATTGTTCCGCCATGATCGGACAACACCGAGGCGAGCGCGTCGACCAACGTCTGCGTGCCGCCCGCAACAACCGGCCACCCGGTGGTCATGCCCAAGCCGCCGAAGAGGATACCAACGGCGCTGGTGAATGGGTGCTGTGGTGGCACGATCGGGTGTGCAGCTGACCCCGTAAACAATGCTCTGGCTTCGGCCGAGCTAAAGATCCGGTTCGCGGTGGTTCTTGCGGGGAGGAGTGCCCGCAGACCGAATCGGGCCATGAAACCCAAGTCTTCTGGCCAACGCGTTAGTGGGCCAAACAGGTTCTGCGCCGCTCGCGCTGGATTCAAGGCAACCGACTCGTGAAGTGAACGCCACGCTCGGTGATCTGCGGCGGGTAAGAGATCAAGAGTGCGCTGCACGTCCTGCTCCAACAAAGCCGTTTTGTCGCTAGCGATCGGGTGCGCGAGCGGATATTTCGGGTGGATCCAGCGCACGCCGTGTTCTTCAACGTTCAAGTGCTTGAAGGCCGGGCTGATGACTCCGGTGGGGTGAGCGGCAGCCCCAAGATCGACTACCGAGCCGTTGCCGAACACATCTGCGGAACGCGCCGCGCCTCCAAGCCGCTGGTCTGCCTCAAAGACCGTCACCTCTGCGCCGGCAGCAGCGAGCCGACAGGCTGCGCTCAGGCCGTTGAGACCACCGCCAATGACATTGACCCGCATTCAGCTAGTTTGTCAGCGACCACTCGACGTGATCATCGGCCGCGCGGTAGATGTTGACCGGCTCCGGCGGATTCAACCGCATCAGATAACCCTCGGTACGGGCCAGGTGTTCGGCGCGCTCGCGTTCGGTGGCGTCACTGATGTTGAGGTTGAGCCTGTTGGTATCGCGTGTTGCGGTGTTGAAGAACCGCCTATAGAGCTTCTTCGGTAGTACTCCCGCCCGAACGCGCTCAGCTTTGTAGCCTTGGCGGTTGTGGCGCTCATCGTCGTATTCGATGTGCAGGGTGATGAAGCGTCGGTCTTTGGATGGGTCCGTCTCAGCGAGGTTATCCGGGGTGGCATCGATGAAGCCGGCAACCAGTTTGCCGGGGAGTGCTTGGCGGCCGTCGGCGCGAACCTGACGCAGGCCGCGCTTGTTTCGCTGAACAAGCACCATGAAGGTGGCCGCGATGACGACCGGCAGGGCGATGATGAAGATCGCCGGCCACGCGTTGATGAGGGTTTCAAGAGGGGTAGGCGAGCCCATGATGGACTCCTTAGGATCGAGGTGGTTTCTCTAGTGTCTCCACTTTCACGCTAGCACTCCCGACTGGGCATTACCCTAGCGCGCTAGGGACCACTCGATTTCCCCATTGCGGCCGCGATGCACCGTGACTGGCTCCGGCGGGTTCAGCCGCATCAGGTAGCCTTCGGTCCGGGCCAGTTCCTCCGCGCGCTCACGTTCGATAGGATCCGCGATGTTCAAGTTGACGTTCCCCACAAAGCGCAGGGTGGTTCTGAAGAAACGCTTCCGAAGTTTTTCTCGCACCGCGCCGACTCTGGTGCGCTGATCCTCGTACGTTTGCAGGTTGTTTTCGTTGTCGCGGTACTCGATGTACATCGTGATGAATCTACGATCCATGGATTCACCCGGCGGTGGACGGTTGGTGGCCCGCGCATCGATGAACCCGGCCACCACGTGGCCTTGGAATTCTTCCCATCCGCCCACGCCGACTTTGCGGTAGCCACGCTTGCTGCGTTGAATTGCGATCATCGCAATAATGCCGACGAGCAAGATCAGCCCGATGAAGAGCAGAAATGGCCAAGCGTTGAACAGCATCTCTACCGGTGAGGGTGGTCCCATTGCGGTGAACCTTTCCGGATTAGTGGTCAGGAATGCGTACACAATTTCACGCTAACACCTCGGGTCAGCAATATTGCGGACAAAAAAGAATGCTCCCGCCACGAAGGACGGGAGCATTCCACACAGAAACTATTCTGCGCGAGCCAAGCTTAGTTCAGAGCAGCCAGCGCGGAATCGTAGTCTGGTTCGGTCTTGATTTCCGGAACCAGCTGGTTGTAAACAACCTTGCCGTTTTCATCCAGCACGACCACGGAGCGAGCCAGCAGACCGGCCAGTGGGCCATCCTGCTGGGTTACACCGAAATCTTCGCCGAAGGAAGAACGGAATGCCGAAGCCGCAACGGTGTTCTGGATACCCTCGGCACCGCAGAAACGATCCAGCGCAAACGGAAGATCCTTGGACACGTTCACCACAACGGTGTTGTCCAGGCTCGCAGCAGCTTCGTTGAACTTGCGGACGCTTGCAGCGCAGACGCCGGTATCAACGGAAGGGAAGATGTTCAGCACGACCCGCTTGCCGGCGAAGTCAGCGGACTTCACGGCGCCCAGATCGGTACCGACAAGATCAAAAGTAGGGGCGGTTTCACCGACGGCTGGCAATTCGCCAGCGGTGGTGACTTCATTTCCATCAAGAGCAGTTTTAGCCATAATCCAAGTCTCACATGGAAACAAAGTGTTTGCCATCTCCACCTAGCGGAAATGTTCACAAATGGTGGCCATTACTCGGCCAGAGAAACTTTGCTTCAACGCCGCAGGATCCGGAGAAATCCGGCGGCAGCGAGGGTCACGATACCAACGACAAAAATCCAGAATCCCGCTGTCATCCCAGCGACAATCGCCGGTGGCGTAGGCCCAGGATCGATGCCCAGATCCTCGGTCAGTCGGTAGTCCACGCCCGCAGCAACAACGAAAGCGATGCAGATAAGCAGGCCAAGAATAGTGGCCGCAGCGCCGATGATCAGCAGCGCCTTCGTTGGCGTCCGCCCGAAGTTCACCTGTCTGGCCTGTGGGGTTACATGCTGCAAAACGCATTCTCCTTCATCGCTGTCTCCTCAGTATCTGCTGGAGAAAGTGAATCCGGAAATGTGTTGAGCAAGTCCCATCATCGTGAAGATCGGGCTGCGCGGTCGTGGATTAACCAGCCCGGCCCTGTGGCTGGCAGCGGCAGTTTAGAAGGCGATTTTCTGCAGGATGGCGCGCAGCTGAGCGCGTTCACGGCGAGACAGGGTGCCCAGGTAATCGTCTTCGGCAGCCATCGTCAGAGCATACGCGCGGTCGTAAAGCGTGTGACCGTCATTCGTTGCGGTGATGATCTTGGACCGGCGGTCGGAGGGGTCGACTTCGCGCTTGACGAGGCCGCGCTTCTCGAGCTCATCGACTAGCGCGACGATCTGGCTGGGATCGAGGTGCAGGAATTCGCCGAGTTCGCGCTGGGTGGGATTCATGCCCGAGCAGGCGAGGGAGAGGACGGAAAACGAACGAACCTTCAGGCCTTCCTCGGCAAGCAACTCGTTAGCGCGGGTGTTGCCTTGAGCGCGAGCACGGGCGAGCAAGAACTGGACTTCCTGTGCAAGGGATGTTTCTTGCAGCCGGTTGGCAGTTAGCGGCCTGATGGTCATGGTGTTCTCTTTTCGTACCAAGTGTGTTGATTGATATTTTCAACTATTTGGGCGAAGAAGTCAACTGTCTAAGGTCGCTTCTTTCTTGAAATCAAACTATTGACAATTTCAACTAAATGGCTGCATGATGGAGACAGTTTCATAAACCAGTCATTCCTAGTGGAGGAAGTTCACCATCATGTCACTTTCAGGAAAAGTTGCCGTTGTTACCGGTTCTGGTCAGGGTTTGGGCCTTGCGTACGCCCAAGAGCTGGTCAAGCAGGGCGCCGCGGTCATCATCAATGATGTGAACCAAGAGGTCGCCGACGCCGCTGTTGCCAGCATCACAAACGCCGGTGGCAAGGCCGCAGCAGTCGTTGCCCCGGTCGGCTCCACCGAGACCGCGCAGCAGCTCGTCAAGGCCGCCGTGGACAACTTCGGCCGCCTAGACATTCTCGTCACCAACGCCGGCATCCTGCGCGACCGCTCCCTGCTGAAGATGAGCGATGAAGACTTCGATGCGGTGATCAACGTCCATCTGAGCGGCACCTTCACCTGCGTTCGTGAGGCGTTCGCCTACTTCAAGGAGAACGAGATCCCCGGCCGCATCATCACCATTGGTTCCCCAACCGGCCAGCGCGGCAACTTCGGCCAAACCAACTACGCCGCCGCCAAGGCCGGCATCGTGGGTATGGTCCGCACCTGGGCCATCGAAATGAAACGCGCAGGCGTCACCGTCAACACCGTCATCCCGGTGGCTGCCACCGCCATGACCGAGACCGTTCCGCTGTTCCAGAAGGCCGTCGAGGCCGCCCGCAAGGGCGAGGCCATGCCGGAATTCTTCCGCAAGGAGATGGGCTTCGGCACCGCCGAGGACGTCGCCGGCCTGGTGGCCTTCCTTGCCTCCGATGAGGCCGCTAACATCACCGGTCAGGTCATCGGCGCCGGCGGCGACCGCCTGCAGCTGTGGAGCCACCCCGAGGCCGTCGAGAACCTCTACCAAGACGGCGGCTTCAGCTACGAGGCGCTGCAGCAGCGCTTCAACGCCGAACTCGGTGACAAGCTGCAGTCCGTCGGCGAAGAGTTCCCGGAACTGCCGGAAGAACTCCGCCCAGAAATGCCAAAGCGCTAAGGACACTCGATTCTGATGCGTTATGAAACCGCTGTCGATTTCGAGGCCATCCAGGCCATCGATATGCACGTGCACTTGGAGGTCGATTCTTGCGGCCACAAGTCCATGCCGCAAGAATTCTTCGACGCCTCCGCCGCCTACTTCAAGGCCTCCGAGCGCACCCCGAGCGTGGACACCATCGCGCAGTTGTACCGCGAGAACAACATGGCCGCGGTGCTGTTCACCATCGACGCCCGCACCCAGCTGAACCACATGCCCAACTCCATCGACGATTTGGTGGCCGGTGCCGCCAAACACAACGATGTGTTGATCCCCTTCGGTTCCGTGGATCCGCGCACCGGTGCCGAGGCCATCACCGAGGCCAAACGTCAGGCCCAAGAACTCGGGGTGTGGGGCTTCAAGTTCCACCCCTCCGTACAGGGCTTCGACCCCTCCGATGAGCAGTACTACCCGCTCTGGGCGGCGTTGGAAGAACTCGGTCTGCCGTGCGTCTTCCACACCGGCCAGAACGGCATGGGCGCAGGGCTACCCGGCGGCGCCGGTATCAAGCTGCGCTACTCCAACCCGCTGCTGCTCGATGACATCGCCGCGGACTTCCCGCATCTGACCATCATCATGGCCCACCCGTCGGTGCCGTGGCAGGAGGAAGCCAACTCGATCGCCACCCACAAGGCCAATGTGTACATTGACCTCTCCGGCTGGTCGCCACGGTACTTCCCGGAGTCGCTGGTGCGGCTGTCCAACAACGTCTTGTCCAACAAAGTTCTGTTCGGCACCGACTTCCCGCTTATCACCCCGCAGAAGTGGCTGAAGGCGTTCGCCGAGTTGCCGATCAAGGAAGACGTCGTGCCCAAGGTCATGAAGACCAACGCGCTGAAAGTTCTCGGGGTCCAGGCATGAGTCAGCAAGAACGCGAGGCGCTGGCCGCAGAACTTTACCCGGAGGACCTCTACGGGCTGGCCAGCCTGCTCAGCGTGGCCGAACTGACCACGCTGAAGCAGCTGCGCGAGGTCCTGAACGAAAAGGTCGCCCCGCACGTGGCCGAACACTGGGAGGCCGGGACCTTCCCCACCCGGATCATCCAGCCGCTGGTCGAGCTGGACCTGATGGATCCGCCCGCGCTGCGCGAGGCCGGTGAGGAACCAACCCAGCTCTACGCCGGATTCCGCAACTACGAGCTGTCCCGCACCGACCCGTCGGTCGCCACGTTCTACAACGCCCAGTCCGGGCTGTTCCGCACCACCGTCAACCTCGGTGGTAGCGCCGAACAGGTGGCCGAGCTGGAACCGAAGATCCGTAACTGGGAGTACTTCGGGGTCTTCGCGCTCACCGAACCGGACCACGGCTCAGACATCGCCGGTGGCCTGGAAACCACCGCCAGCTTCGATGAGACCAGCGGCGAGTGGGTCATCAACGGGTCCAAACGCTGGATCGGTGGGGCCGCGCTGGCGGACGCGCTCGCCGTGTTCGCCCGAGACACCGCGGACAAGCAGGTTAAATGCTTCCTCGTCCCGCGTGAGGCCGAGGGTGTCACGCTGACCAAGATCGAGGGCAAGACCGCCCTGCGCATCATGCAGAACGCGGACATCGACCTTAAAGATGTCCGGGTGCCGGATTCGGCCCGCCTGCAGAATATCAACTCGTTCAAGGATGTGGCGGGCTGCCTGCGCAACATGCGCTCGGACGTCGCTTGGATCGCCACCGGCGCCATGGCCGGGGCCTTCGACGCCGCCCGCAACTACGTCACCACGCGCGAACAGTTCGGCAAGAAGCTCGCCCAGTTCCAGCTCATCCAAGAAAAGCTGGCGCTGATGGCAGCCAACCTCACCGCCGCGCTGACCATGGTCACCCGACTCACCCAGCAACAGCAAGAAGGCAAGTACCGGGACGAGAACTCGGCCATGGCCAAAATGTATATCGCCCTACGGCTGCGCGAGAACGTGGCGCTCGCCCGCGAAATCTGCGGCGGCAACGGCATCACCTTGGACGCCAAGGTGGCCCGCTTCCACGCCGACGCGGAAGCCATCTACTCCTACGAAGGTACTCACGAGATCAACTCGCTGATCCTCGCCCGCGCCCTCACCGGCTACAGCGCCTTCGTCTAAACCACCGTCAAACTTCACGCTTCAACGACCCTGACCGAAAGGACCCTGCACACGATGACCACCGAGATCACTGCCAAGAACACCGTCAGCTTTGACGAGGTCAAAGACATGATCGGTAAAGACTTGGGCTACACCGAGTACCGGACCGTCACCCAAGAGATGATCAACACGTTCGCTGACGCCACCGACGACCACCAGTGGATCCACACCGACCCGGAAGCGGCCAAGGATGGCCCATTCGGTGACACCATCGCCCACGGTTTCCTCACGCTGGCCATGATCATCCCGTTCTGGACCGAACTGTTGGGCGTCACCGGGGTGAAAACCAAGGTCAACTACGGCCTCGACAAGGTCCGTTTCACCAACCCCGTCAAAGTCGGTTCCAAGATCCGCATGAAAGCCACCTGCGCCGATGTGCAGGAAGTCAAAGGCGGCGGTCTGCACCTGGTGGCAGACTGCGTCATCGAAATCGAAGGTGTCGAACGCCCCGCTGTCGTCGCTACCTTCCTGGCCCGTTTCTACCGTTAGGAAAGACCATGAAAAAAGGCCTGCTAAAATCCATGGCCGTCGGCGCGATCGCGCTGCTCGGCCTGACCGCTTGTGGTTCCGGCGGCGGCAACGATGCCGCTGAAAGTGAGACCACCAAGATCACTGTTGGCGTACTCTCGATCGCCCCATCGGTTGCCATGGAATATGGCATCCAAGAAGGCATCTTCGAAAAGCACGGCCTCGAGGTTGAATTGCAAACCGGTCAGGGCGGTGCAGCGATGCTGCCGGCCGTCTCCACCGGCCAGATGCAGTTCGCCGTGGGTAACCCACTTTCCGTGCTGACCGCAGCCGACAAAGGCATGGACATGCGTATTGTCACCGGTTACTCCAACTCTAAGGCTGACGGCGATGACATCAACGGTGTCGTCGTGCGCAAGGACTCCAACATCAAAGAATGGGCCGACCTCGAAGGCAATACCACTGCCGTCAACGCCTTGAAGACCCAGGGTGACCTGACGATTTTGGCCTCCACCGAAAAAGCCGGTGGGGACCCGAGCAAGCTGAACTTCTCTGAGATGCCATTTCCGGACATGCCAGCCCAGCTTGAACGCGGCAACATGGACGCCATGTGGGCTCCAGAACCGGTGCTGTCCATGGCGTTGGCCGATGAAGACAACGAACTGCTCGGCTACCCGAACCAGGAAGCCATCCCGGGCATGCCCACCATGGTCTCCTTCACCTCCGGCAACTACGCCGAGGAGAATCCTGAAGTGATCGAGAAGTTCCAAGCCGCCATGAAGGAAACCCTTTCCGCTGCACAGGAAAACGATCAAGATGCCCGTGCCCTGCTGCCGGACTTCGTGAACATGGACAAGGATCTAGCCGAAAACATGAACATGGAGGACTGGGACGGAGAAATCCCGACCGACCAGCTGCAGGAACTGGCTGACTTTGCCGTGAAGTTCGAGTTCCTCGGCAAGGACCCAGACATGGACAAGGTCCTGCTGAAGTAACCCCCTAACGTGCCAGTGCTGGTCCCGGTCATAAGTGCCAACCGGGACCAGCCCCGGCCCCATTTCTTGATCTCTTGAGGAAGGAACGAAAGTCAATGCGCCACCGTGGCTTGGGGAATTGGATTCACCGTCGCCGGGAGAAAAGCCGGGGCAAAACTGCCATCATCTCCCCGTTTGGTGAGCTCAGCTATGACGAGCTTGCCGACCGCATTGATCAGCTGGCCGCCGCGCTCGCGGACGCCGGTGTCAGCCGTGGCGACCGCGTCGCCTACTTGGGGGAGAACCACCCCGCCTTCCTCGAAACGCTGTTCGCGACCACCAGCCTGGGTGCGATCTTCGTACCGCTGAACACCCGCCTGGTACCGGCGGAGATCGCATTCGCGCTCAAAGACTCCGGCGCCAGCGTCCTCATCTTCTCCCGCGTTCTTGAAGGACTGGCGGTGCTGGCTCACCGCCAACTGAGCACCGAAACCGAAGACGTAACAGAGCCTTCCTTGGGCCTGCTGATCGCCGTCAACGATGGTGAACCCGTTGACTATGCCCGGCCGGACGATAGTCCCGAAATCCTCCAGTACGAAGACTTCCTTGCCTCGAGCGCCGGGGCGGAGCACCGCGACGTGCCCGTCGCGCTGGAAGACCCTGCGGTGATCCTCTACACCTCCGGCACCACCGGCAACCCCAAGGGTGCCGTGCTCAGCCATCAAAACTTCACCTGGAACAGCTTCAATGTCCTAGTCGACTACGACGTCAGCTCCACGGACGTCGCGATGATGATCGCGCCCATGTTCCACGTCGCCTCTTTAGGCATGGGTGTGCTGCCGATGCTGCTCAAGGGCGCCACCGTGGTCTTGGAACCCAAGTTTGATCCCGGACGAACCCTAGAACTGATCGAAAAACATCAGGCCACCAGCATCTCCGGGGTGCCTACCACCTACCAGATGCTCTGCGAGCACCCGGACTGGGACCGCCGAGACATCTCCTCGCTGGGCAAACTCACTTGCGGTGGCTCGGCCGTGCCACACCGCGTGATGGACGCGTACGAGGAGCGGGGGCTGTCCTTCTCCGGTGGCTACGGCATGACGGAAACCTCGCCCGGGGCCACCTCCATGCAGCCGGCGATGTCCCGGATCAAGGCCGGCTCCGCCGGACTGCCACACTTCTTTACCGACATCCGCATCGTCGACCCACTCGGAGAGCCCTGCAGCGTGGGTGAGGTCGGGGAGATCCAGATCCAGGGCCCCAACGTGATCGCCGAGTACTGGAACCGTCCGGACGCGACCGCGGCCTCCTACGATGAGGGTGGTTGGTTCAAGTCCGGGGACATGGGGTACCGGGACGAACAGGGTTACCTGTTCATTTCCGACCGGCTCAAAGACATGATCATTTCCGGTGGCGAGAACATCTACCCGGCGCAGGTCGAACAAGAAATCGCCCAGCTGCCCCAAGTTGGCTCCGTCGCCGTGATCGGTGTCCCGGATGAGAAGTGGGGCGAGGTGCCCAAGGCCATCATCGTGCTGCGAGACGGATTCCAGCTGAGCGTGGCCGAGGTGCGCGAATACTTGGCCGACCGAGTAGCCAAGTACAAGATCCCGCCCACCGTCGAGTTCGTGGCCGATATGCCGCGCACGGCCTCCGGTAAGATCCGTAAAACAGATCTGCGTAAGAAGTACGCAAACTAGGCTCGATTCGCGCTAGTTGTGCGGGTCCTGCCTAGGACCATACGGGTCCTCAACGCCGAGGGCCTGGCGGACATTTGCCCCATCCAAGGTGATGGTTGGGGTCTTGCCACCGGCGGCCGCCGCTGCAGTCATCTCCAGCTGGGCCACCAACTGGGCAGCTTGGCACCACCCCGGATTTACGATGGTCCCAGAGAGCTCAACCCGCACCGCATCAGACTCGGTGGTCACATTCTTGACTGTGACATCGTTGAGGTTCTTCAGCGGATCCAACAGCTGCGGTTCGCCGTGATAGTACTGCTCGTTGCCCAGCAAAAACTCCAAGGCGGTTTGGACCGGCTCCTCGGTCTTCACAGGCACCGTATTGACCAAGACCATTGCTTCCCCGCAGGTCAACGTGGTCCGCGAATCGTCCGGATATTCGGCGGTGTAGGCCGCTGAACCAACCAGGTACAGCGGCAGTTTCGTTAGCCCATCGTCTTCAACAGCGACCGATGAGGTTGGCGTCGAGCCAGTGTCCTCACCATTTTCAGCAGTTTTGTTGTTCCCATTGGAATCCCCGTGAGGGGAGCAACTAGTCAGCAGCAGGGCAGTGATCGCCGCGCCGGCCAACAAGGTGCTGGCCCGGGATTTCAGACGAAAAGAGGGGTTCTGGGCCACGGGGTTTCGGGCTGCTTTCTGGGTTGACGTTCGATTCTTTCCCCGATTCTATCGGTGCGCAATGCTCGGCGGAGTCGAATCCGCTATTTCTACCCGTTTGTTGCAGAACAAAGGCGCTGGCTTTTCCTGCACGCGGGAATTCTTTCTGAAGGTCTCTGCTTCAAACGCATCGGTTTTAACGTAGAAAGCCGGGGCCTCCTAATAGGGGGGATAGGAGGCCCCGGCGGCCACAAGATCGGGGCGACTAGGGGGTACCGCTCTCAGATGATCTTGTGGAGTCTGTATCTACATCCATCAATGTAGTGCATCACGCCCAGCCGACGAAACTGTCGCGCAAGGGTTTTCGCTCCTCGCTAAGGCTGTCGGGGCGGATCTCATCAAGCTATGAAGCTCTTGTTGAACATCGGGATTCAGTCTACGCCCCATAGTGAACCAAAAGAGCCAACACGACAAAATGTGATCTAAGTCAATCGATATTGTCCTCAGTATAAATCTCCAAAAGCGTCGATGCAGTGCGCCGGCAGGTGACTTATGACGAATTATGACGCTCGCGGATTCGAAGGGATTATCGAGAAAGCAAGAAATGTTCAGCATTACTTTCACGATGTGAAATCTGCGCCCCGAAAGCATAGGCTAGAGGCATGCCAATCCGTAATCGTCGCGCTGCCGCCCTACCGGCCACACTTTCGCGTTCCTGGCTGCTGGTGAATGCGTCCAAACCAGAAGACTTTGCACCTGGCCTCGGTTCCGAAGCTGATTCCGTCATCTTTGATCTCGAGGCCTCCGTTCCCGATGCCCAGAAGGCCCAAGCCCGCGAAGACGTTTGTAATGCCTTGGATTCGGGTATGACGGCGTGGGTACGTATTAATGGTATTGAAACTGACGAGTGGGCTGAGGATCTCTCTGCACTCTCGGAAACTAAGGGTCTGCGTGGAGTCATGTTGGCCATGACGGAAAAGCCAGAACAAGTCACCCACACTGCTATGCGCCTACGCGCAGGCACGCCTGTGATCGCGCTACTGGAGTCGGCGCTGGGCATCGAAAACGCCACACAAGTAGCGCTGGCTCCGGGTACCTTCCGCCTTGCTTTTGGCACCAACGACTTCCGTAAAGACACCGGTGTCTCGGATGATCCGATCGCGTTGGCGTACGCGCGCTCCAAACTTGTTGTCGCTTCCCGCGTCGGCAAATTGCCTGGTGCAATCGATGGCCCAGCCGGGGCAGCTGACGATGTTGACACCGTCCTAGAATCTTGCCGGATCACCGCCATGATGGGCATGACCGGCAAGCTCTGCCTGAACCGGAACCAGACAGACACTGTCAACGCTGGTCTTTCGCCCTCCACTGATGAGCTGGACTGGGCGAAGGAATTGCTCGATGCGCACGCGGCCGGAGCCTCCGTCGGTGATGGCTCCTACCTGCCTCGTCTGGCGCGTGCCCAGAAGATTCAGCAGCTTGCCGATTCGTACGGGCTGTGGAATGCCTAAGGGCAATGCTCTTAGAATCTAAGAGCTAGTTGTATTTCATGAAAGGAACTTTGGTGAGCTCAGACTCTCTCCGCGCAAAAACTGGAGTAGCGGATCAGTTCAATGGCGGCGTCATCATGGACGTTGTGACGGCAGAACAAGCCAAAATTGCTGAAGATGCCGGCGCAGTCGCCGTCATGGCGCTCGAGCGCGTACCAGCTGACATTCGCGCACAGGGCGGCGTTGCCCGTATGAGCGATCCAGACCTGATTGAAGGCATCATCGATGCCGTCTCCATCCCGGTCATGGCCAAAGTTCGCATCGGGCACTTCGTTGAGGCCCAGATCCTGCAGCAGCTCAAGGTCGACTTCATCGACGAGTCCGAGGTGCTCTCCCCGGCCGACTACGTACACCACGTCAACAAGTGGAACTTCGATGTTCCTTTTGTCTGCGGTGCGACCAACCTCGGTGAAGCCCTGCGCCGCATCGCCGAAGGCGCAGCCATGATTCGCTCCAAGGGCGAGGCTGGCACGGGCGATGTTTCCGAGGCCACCAAACACATTCGCACCATTTCCGAGGAGATCAACCGTATCGCCTCCTTGGGCGAAGACGATCTCTATGTGGCTGCCAAAGAACTGCAATCCCCGATCGAGCTGGTTCAGTACGTTGCCAAGAACAAGTCCCTGCCGGTGCCGTTGCTGACCGCCGGTGGCGTGGCCACCCCTGCCGACGCCGCCATGATGATGCAGCTTGGCGCGGACGGCGTTTTCGTTGGCTCGGGTATCTTCAAGTCTGGTGAACCAGCCAAGCGTGCTGCGGCCATCGTGAAGGCTGTCAACAACTACCAGGATCCTGCCGTGCTGGCCGAGGTCTCCCGGGGCCTCGGCGAGGCCATGGTCGGCATCAACGTATCCGACCTGCCAGCACCACACCGCCTGGCTGAACGCGGCTGGTAACGCCTGACCGCCTAACTCTCAGTCGTAAATGTGGCCCTCGGTTCGACAGCGAACCGGGGGCCACATGCGTTGAGGGCAGTGCTGCTGGTGTATTGAACATTTGCCAACCGGTTATGCTCAGAGAGTCGAAAAGTAATCGAGTCCGGACTTGAGCCGCGGCTGACCAGATCGAAGGAGCCATGGACGCACAGCTCATCGCAACCATCATTGCCGGCATCGTGCTCCTAGTGAGCGTCGCCGGCACGATCGTGCCCATCCTGCCCGGCTCCCTGCTCACCGTGGTCACCCTGTTGGTCTGGGCGATCGTCATGGCCTCTCCCGCCACGTGGGTGGCCGCAATAGTGGGGATGGTGTTCGCGATCCTCGGGTGGGCCTCCGCTGCGATTCTGACCGGAAGGACCATGCGGGCCCGCAACATACCTCGCGGCCCCGTGTTGGTCGGTATCGTGTGCGCCATCATCGGGATGTTCCTGCTGCCAGTGGTCGGCATCTTCCTGGGCTTCGCCATTGGTCTGCTCGGCGCAGAATATGCCCGCCTGAAGGATTTCCGGCAGGCAGCCTCCTCATCTTGGGCGGCACTGAAGTCGATGGGATTGGGCATGGTTTTCGAGTTCGCCGGTGTTGCGACCGCCACCAGCATCTTCCTGTTAGGCAGCGTGATCTACTTTGTCGGCTAACCCACCGATTCCCGTAGAGACCGAGCCGGACAACACCAAGCGGGCAGGCCTCGTCCTGATCTCCCTAGCGGCATTCGTCGTGCTGGTGTTCGCAGCACGCTCGATCGCGGAGATCATCGCCCCTATTTTCTTGGGCCTGAATCTGATGATCGTGGCCCACCCGATTCACCGGGCTCTCGTCAAAGCCAAAATCCCGTCCCCGGCAGCGGCCGTGGTAACACTGCTAACGGTATTAGTGGTCGTCTTTGCCTTCCTGCTCAGCACCATCTGGTCCCTGAGTGAGCTGGTGCGCATCATCCCGGATTACGCGCCGCAGTTCGACGCGCTGCTACGTGATGGCTTGGGTTGGCTGGACTCTGTTGTCGGGATCAGCGCAGACGCGATCGCCTCAGAAGTGAGCAAGGGGCTCACCGCTGCCAACGTGTTGAACCTGCTCACGCCGCTGTTCAACAACTTAGCGGCCATCATGTCCTTGCTGGCCACGCTCCTCATGGCGGTGTTCTTCCTCGCGATGGACTCCACCGACTTCACCCGACGCCTGTCACTGGCCTCCCGCGTGGAACCACGCTTCACTGAAGCCATGCACACCTTCGCGCACGGTGTGCGCCGGTACTGGGTTGTGGCCACCGTGTTCGGACTCATCGTGGCCGTGTTGGACGTCGTTGCCCTCACGATCCTCGGGGTGCCGCTAGCGCTGGTTTGGGGCGTGCTGTCATTCTTGACTAACTACATCCCGAACATCGGCTTCGTTCTCGGTTTGATTCCACCGGCGCTGGTGGCGCTGCTGGAGATCGGCCCGACCGCAGCCCTGTGGGTGGTGATCGCCTACGTGGTGCTGAATTTCGTCATCCAGGCGATCATTCAGCCAAAAGTCGCCGGCGAGTCCGTGGGCGTGACTCCATTCATTTCATTCTTCTCACTGCTGTTCTGGTACTTCGTCCTAGGCGCGCTGGGCGCACTGCTCGCGCTACCGGCCACACTGCTGGTCAGAGCACTCCTGGTGGACGGAAACCCGAAGGCGCAGTGGATTAACCTGTTGATTTCCTCAGACCGCAGGGTGCAGAAAGCCTCGTTGCGTGACGCGGTGCTGCGCAGAAGGGCCGCACGCCAAGAGGCTGCCGCGAAGGCGGCGGCAGACTAGGTCTGCGGGATCAGCAGCACGACATCGGACCAGCTGAGCCCTCTGTGTGCCACGGCCCGCGAGTCCCACTGTTGCACCAGCTTGCCCGGGTACAGGTCCTGGAAGACCTGCAGGGCCGCCGCATCCGAGTCTTCGGCGTAGCTGGGCACGAAGACATGATCGTTGACCACGAGCACGTCGAGGTAGCTGTGGCCGGACACAGATGGGTTGATGGTGGCAATGTTGTAATGCTCACCGGCCGCGTTGGTCCCGCCCTCGATCAAGGCGGCAATTTCTAATGCTTGCTCGAAGCTGTCCTCAAACTCCTGCGGGATCTGCACCACGGCTGTCCGGTCGTCGGTGAAGAACGCCGAAGTGCGGGCCCGGCCCGGGATCCAGACGAATCGTTCGGCGCCCAGCAGCCGGTCCAATTCCCGCTCAATGGCGCCCTTGCTCCATCCGGGGTTGCGTTGCGGGTACAGCAGGGTCTGTTCGGAGAGCACGAGCGTGCCGTTGCCATCGTGCACCATGTCCGAGGCGGAAAAGCTCAGCAGGGAGAAGTCCGAGTCAACGCCGCGGTCACCGGCCAGCCAAGAGCCAAAGCGGTTATCCCAGCGCTGCGGCAGGTCCTGATCTCCCCACGCGTTGAACGTAAAGTCACAAATGCGAAGCTGATCATCGGCAAGAACGGGCACCGCCGTGGCGCCGACCAAGCCCAGATTAAGTTTCTGATCCAGCACGGGCACATTCGGGTCGAGGAAGAACCCAAGATCCGAACGCAGCTGCTGTGGAGCCACCACGTGGACGGGGCACGCCTCGCGCAGCATGTGGGCAGCGGTAGCTGCACTCCGACGCATCGCCGAGAGCTGCAGGAGGGACTGGCCGGTCAGCGCATTCGCGGGCGGGAAAGCCACCAAGGCGTCGATCATGTGCGCATTGAGGGCGGGTAACCGCCGAGGGGAAGGACGCATCATTCTCACTTCGGGCTCGGGTATACCCCTTATTCTAACGACTCGGCACAATCCGCGTTAGTCAGTTCACAAGAGCCCTCAATTTCCGTACAATAGAAACAGGATTCCATAGTTTGGAAACTGTGTTTTTAGTCGAAAGGATGGCTCGCCCATGTCCGAACTTACTGTAGGCGCCGCTGCGCCAGATTTCACCCTCAACGACGCCGAAGGTAACGAGGTCTCGCTGGCAGACTACGCCGGTAAGAACGTCGTGCTCTACTTCTACCCCAAGGCTGCCACGCCGGGCTGCACCACCGAGGCCTGCGACTTCCGCGATAACCTCAACGCACTCAAGGGTGCCGGCTACCAGGTCATTGGCATCAGCCCTGACTCCCCAGAGGACATCAAGGCTTTCGCTGAAGCTGAAGGCCTGAACTTCCCGCTGCTGTCTGATCCAGGCGCTGAAACCGCCAAGGCTTACGGCTCCTTCGGTGAGAAGACCATCAACGGTAAGACCTTCGACGGCACCCTGCGCTCCACCTTTGTCATTGACGGCAACGCACGCGTGACCAAGGCCGAGTACAACGTCGACGCCGACGGCCACGTGGCCCGCCTGCGCGACTCCCTCGGCGTCTAAGCACTCACTGCTTCAGCAACACAAAACTGCGGGGCCGGCCATTTGGTCGGCTCCACACTTGTTTCCCCCTAATTTTCTGGCACGAGAGAGTCGGTCTCCGGGCCACCCATTGGGGTGGGCAGGGTTTCCTCGTTGCGGTGCAAGAAAACCGCCGAAACTGACCCGAGTAGCCGGGTTCGCACCTATTGCTCATCAAGTCACGGCAGCACGAGTTCCTCCGATGTGATGGTTCGATCATGCTGCGGGGAGAAGACAACCACATCTCCGTCTTATCCCACCGCGATGCGGCCCTTACGCTGCAACCCAGCCACGTCGGCCGGGTTCGCTGCTAGCCACTTCATCAGATCTCCAACATGAAACCCCGCCGCCACGCTTCAGTTCACACCAGCGAGAACCACAACTGTAGAGAACCGGTCTAGTCCGTTGGACCTAGTGTGATGCCGTTCAGAACGCCATCTGCTAGAGCCTCCCAAAACGGTGAGCGAGACCCATCTTGGACACCGTTGCTTTGTGACCCCAGCGGGGCGTGGGGGGCAAGGGAATCAACGCTCACCGATGCGGTCAGGGCAACCCCGTGGTTCTTAGCTTGATGCCACAGCGCCAGATCTTCCGTGGAGCGGATGCAGCTGAGGTGAACCGGCGCCTGATGCTGCTGTGTTAGCTGCAATACCTTCAGCAGATTGACGTGATGATCTGGGCTAGGGCAGAGGAGGACAGGCTGGCTAGTCCGTTCTTGGCCGAGGCGCGGTAGTAGTTCTTCCAGCAGGTGAGTCGAGATTTCCAACGCACTGAAGACGGGGAAGCGGTGGTCGGTCGGGACCAAGACGGGCAGGTCCAGCTGCTGGTCCATTTGGATCCGGAGACCGTTGGCGAACTGCTCAAAGCCCACCGCTTCGGTCAGCTGGAAAACTACGTCTTACAGTCTTGCTAACCGAAAAGTGGGTTAAAAGAAAAGGTGGCATCCAACGAGGTTTTGGGAGAACGGCCGACCAAACCGTGATCCCTCGTTGAATGCCACCTTGATTACGGTTGTCTCACCGGACTACCGTAGGTGTGGCGTTAGGTTAGAAGGTGCCGTTCTGGCCTAACGCCTCTCTCACATCGCTACGCTCGCGACCAATGACAAACCGTGTTTCCACGGCAAAGCGTAGCGAGAGCTTTTTTAGTTGTTCCCCTTCGTCAGGATGGCGCCCTTCGGAGTCTGGAAGTCGACTTCCGCGCCCCGGACGTAGGTGGTGTGTACCACGCCGGACAGTTCCTGATCCTGGTACGGGGTGACCGGGTTCTTGTGGTGCAGCTTCTCGGCATCCACCACGAAGGTTTCCTCCGGGGCGAAGACCACCAAGTCGGCGTCGTAGCCGACCGCCAGTTTGCCCTTGCGCTGCAGCCCGACGATCTCGGCCGGATTGGTACCCATCCAGCGGACCACATCGGCGATGGAGAAGCCGCGCTTCTTCGCCTCGGTCCAGATCAGTGACAGACCCAGCTGCAGGGAGGCAATGCCGCCCCAAGCCGCGCCGAAGTCGCCGCCTTCCAGGTCCTTCAGGTCCAGCGTGGAAGGGGAGTGGTCGGAGACGATGGCGTCAATGGTGCCATCTTTCAGACCATCCCAGAGCTGTTCCTGGACGGCGCCTTCGCGAATTGGAGGAGCACATTTGTACGCGGTAGCGCCATCCGGGATATCTTCTGCCTTCAACACCAAGTAGTGCGGGCACGTCTCAACGGTCAGCGGCAGGCCTTCAGCCTTGGCCGCAGCCAGCTTGGCCACGGCGTCGCCGGCAGCCAAGTGCAGCAGGTGAGTCTTCACACCGGTGGAACGTGCGCCATCCAACACGGTGTCAATGGCGGCCAGTTCAGCTTCCTGCGGGCGGGATGCCAAGTAGGCGGCGTAGGAGCGGCCATCTGGCTCCGGAGCCGCGTCAATCGTGTCCGGGTCCTCGGCGTGCAGGATGATCATGCCGTCCAGCTCTGGGATGTCGGCCATGGCCTGCTTGAGCTGCTCGGTGTTCAGGTGCTGGAACTCTTCCACACCGGAGTTGACCATGAAGGACTTGAAACCGAACACACCAGCTTGGTGCAGCGGTGCCAGCTGATCGGCATTATCCGGCACAGCGCCACCCCAGAAACCAACATCGACGAAGGACTTCTCCTGCGCGATACCGGTCTTCAGCTCGAGGGCGTCCATGTCCACGGTGGAGGGCACGGAGTTCAACGGCATATCGATCAGGGTGGTGAAACCGCCCGCGGCAGCAGCCTTGGTTGCGGTGTCGAAGCCCTCCCACGGGGTGCGGCCAGGTTCGTTGATGTGTACGTGGGTGTCCACCAGACCCGGGATCAGCACCTCGTCATCGCCCAAGCGGCGGACGGTAGCGGCGTCAGTACCCAAGGTGGGGTCACCGTCAACCAGCGCCTCGATGGCAGCAATGCGGCCATCCTTGACCGCAACCTGGGCCGGGCCCAGACCGTTTTCGGTCAGCACGTTCTGGCCGTAGACCAGCAAATCGTAAGTGGTAGTCATGTTCGTCCTCGTTAATCCTTGGAATGGTCGGAAAGGATTTCTGCGGCTACGCCCTTGAGCAGCGCAGCAGCGTTTGCCATCGATTTTTTCGGATCCGGCTCGCGGTCTGCAAGCGCGTAGATCTTCGAAAAACCGGCGTCGGCGATCTGCTCTTCAGTGAGCAGGCAGCGCCCGGCGACGGCGACGACGGGAATGTTGCGCTCGTGGGCCAAATCGGCCACCCCAACGGGGGCCTTGCCCAGCAGCGACTGATGATCCAGCGAGCCTTCGCCCACGATCACCAAGTTTGCGTCCTTGATCTTCTCTTTCAGCCCGACGAAGTCGATGACCACGTCGATGCCGCGGCGCCGCTCGGCACCGAAGATGGCCATGGCCATGTAGCCGGCACCACCGGCTGCGCCGGCCCCGGGTGCCTCGGCAGCGCCACGGATGTCCTTATCCGGGCGGGCGGCCGCAAGCTGCTCAACCAGGTTCGCCAGCGCGGCGTCCAAGGTGGCTACATCTTCTTCGGAGGCGCCCTTCTGCGGGCCGAAGATCGCTGGTGCGCCGCGTTCACCCAGCAGTGGGTTGTCCACGTCGGCGGCCAGCACAAAGTTCACGTGCTCCACACGGGAGTCAAAGTCAGTAAAGTCCACTGAGGCCAGCTCGGCCAGCGCGGCTCCACCGTAGGGCAGTTCGTTGCCGGCGGCGTCCAAGAGTTTGGCGCCCAATCCGGTGAGCAAGCCGGTTCCGCCATCGGTATTGGCGGAACCGCCGACGCCCAAGATGATAGTGGTGGCGCCCAGATCGAGCGCTTCACCGATCAGTTGGCCGGTGCCGTGGCAGGTGGCGGTCAGTGGGGCCAGCACCCCACCGGGTAGCAGATCCAGCCCTGATGCGGTGGCTAGCTCTACGACCGCGGTGGCGGTGTCTGGGTTGTAGGCGAATTCCGCGTCAACGTCTTCGCCCGTGGGCCCAAGCACGGTTGCCCGGTGGCGTACAAACCCAGCTGAGACTGCGGCCTGTACGGTGCCTTCGCCACCATCGGCAACCGGTGCTTGGATGGAGCGTACAGCGACTGGGCTGTCAGCGGCGGCAAAGCCGTCAGCAAGTGCCGCGGCCACTTCGGCAGCGGTCAGCGAGCCTTTGAACTTATCCGGGCTGATCAGCACGGTGAGGGGAGGAACAGTCACTGTACGCTCCTTTCTTCTAGTAGTGAGTGATTAGTCCAGCAGCATGAGCGCGGTTGGCGCGTCATCTGCGGAAACGGCGAGGTCTTCGAACTCGTTGACGTTGTCCAGTTCGGTACCCATGGCGATGTTCGTGACACGCTCCAAGATGACCTCGACGACCACTGGGACCTGGTGCTCAGCGGCAATGCCCTGAGCTTCCTTCAGTGCACCTGCGATCTCTTCTGGGTCCTCCACGCGCAGTGCCTTACAGCCGAGGCCTTCAGCAACCTTCACGTGGTCAACGCCGTAACCCTTGGCAGCTGCGGAGACAGCTGGGTCGGTGTTGATGTTTTCGAACGCCAAGGAGACGTGGTAGTCCATCTCGAATGGGCGCTGGGACTGACGGATCAGGCCCAGGTAGGAGTTGTTCACAACAACGTGCACGTATGGCAGGTTGAACTGTGCACCAACGGCCAGCTCTTCAATCATGAACTGGAAGTCGTAGTCACCGGAGAGGGCAACAACGTTCTTCTCAGGCAGTGCACGCTTGACGCCCAAGGCGGCTGGACCGGTCCAACCCAATGGACCAGCCTGACCGGCGTTGATCCAGTGGCGTGGGTTGTAAGTGTGCAGCATCTGCGCACCGGCGATCTGGGACAGACCGATGGTGGTGACGTAGACGGTGTCGCGGTCGAAGACCTTGTTCATTTCCTGGTACACGCGCTGTGGCTTGATCGGCTTGTCCGGGAAGTTGGTCTTGCGCTGCAGCTGACCCTTGCGGGCGGCAGTGGTGCGGGTCCACTCGGAGTAGTCTGGCAGCTTGCCAGCTTCCTTGCGTTCCTTGGCAACCTCAACCAGGACTTCCAAAGCAGCCTTGGCGTCGGAGACCACGCCCAAGTCCGGTGCGAAGACGCGACCGATCTGGGTTGGCTCGATGTCGACGTGGACGAACTTGCGGCCTTCGGTGTACTTCTCGATGGAACCGGTGTGGCGGTTGGCCCAGCGGTTACCGATGCCCAACACGAAGTCGGACTCCAAGAAGTTGGCGTTGCCGTAGCGCTGGTGGGTCTGCAGACCAACCATGCCGGCCATCAGTGGGTGATCATCCGGGATTGCGCCCCAAGCCATCAGGGTTGGGTGAACCGGGACATCCAAGGTCTCGGCCAGTTCGACCAGCAGGTCGGAAGCGTCGGCGTTGATGATACCGCCGCCGGCGACGATGTTCGGCTTGGCAGCTGCGGTCAGCATGTCTAGGACCTTCTCGGCCTGAGCCTTAGTCATGGCTGGCTTGGCAACCGGCAGTGGCTCGTAGGCGTCGATGTCGAAGTCGATCTCGGCCAGCTGCACGTCGATCGGCAGGTCCAGCAGCACTGGGCCTGGGCGGCCGGTGCGCATTTCCTGGAACGCCTTCTGGAAGGCGCCTGGGACCTGAGCTGGTTCCAGAATGGTCATGGCCATCTTGCACAGTGGCTTGGCGATGGACTCGATGTCCACGGCCTGGAAGTCTTCCTTGTGCAGTTTGGACACTGGGGCCTGACCGGTGATGCACAGCATCGGGATCGAGTCAGCCTGGGCAGCGTACAGACCGGTGATCATGTCGGTGCCGGCTGGGCCGGAGGTACCGATGCAGACACCGATGTTGCCGGCTGCGGCACGGGAGTAGCCGTCAGCCATGTGGGAAGCACCTTCAACGTGGCGGGCCAGGGTGTGGTTGATGCCACCGTGCTTCTTCATTGCGGAGTAGAACGGGTTGATCGCGGCACCTGGCAGACCGAAGGCTTCAGTTGCGCCTTCCTTCTCCAGAATCAGCACCGCGGCGTCAACAGCGCGCATTTTTGCCATTGGTATATGTTCCTTTGAAAACGGTTGAGAGAATTTTACTTGTCGCGGCCGGAGAGCTGTTCAACAATCTTCAACAGGCCGGAGTGGTCGAGGCCGCCGTGCCCTTCTGCCACGGTAGCGGCAACGAGCTGGGCTGCAACGGCGCCGAGCGGGAGGATAACCCCGGCTTCGCGTGCAGCGGAGGTAACGATGCCCATGTCCTTGTGGTGCAGTTCCAAACGGAAACCTGGTTCGAAGGAGCGGTCGAGCATCTTCTGACCCTTTTGGTCCAAAACCTTGGAGCCGGCCAAGCCGCCACCGAGGACGTTCAGTGCGGCGTTGGTGTCCACACCGTAGGCTTCAAGGAAGACGATTGCTTCAGCCAGCAGCTGGATGTTGCCAGCAACGATGAGCTGGTTGGCAGCCTTCACGGTCTGACCGGAGCCGGCTGGGCCCACCAGAACGATGGTCTTGCCCATGGCTTCCAGAACTGGCTTCACAGCATCGAAGTCGGCCTGTTCGCCACCGCACATGATGGACAGCACGCCGTCGATGGCGCCTGGCTCGCCACCGGAGACCGGGGCGTCAACTGGGCGGATGCCGGCTTCGACGGCTTCCTTGGACAGTTCAGCGGTCACATCTGGGCGGATAGAGGAGTTGTCAACCCAGTAGGCGCCCTTCTTGGCGTTGGCGAAGACACCGTCTTCACCGCGGACCACACCGGCCACATCTGGGGAGTCCGGGACCATGGTGATGATGACGTCGGCATCCTTCACGGCATCTGCCACGGAGGTTGCACCATTACCGCCGGCTTCGACGAGCTCGTCGATCTTGCCCTGGGAGCGGTTGTAACCGGTGACGTTGAAACCGGCCTTCAGCAGGTTCTTGGCCATCGGCAGGCCCATGATGCCCAAGCCGATGAAAGCTACATTCTTGACTTCGTTAGCCATCTAAGTTCATTCCTTCCAAGATGAGTTCATCAATCAGACCGTGTTCGACGTTGTTCAGTGTCTGGGAGACGGTCAGCGATTCCTCAGTGGTTAAGTTTTCTTCTGTCATGTCCTACTTGGGTGGGACTAAAGGTGCTTAGGCGGAGACGTTGGCCGCGTTGAGCCAGCCAAATGCTTCGTCCTTCGGAGTCTTGTACTCCAGACCGATCACACCGTTGTAGCCCAGCTCGGTGGCGCGGTTCAGCCATTTCTCCAGCGGCAGCTCGCCGGTACCTGGGTAGCTGCGGCCTGGGGCGTCAGCAATCTGGATGTGCGCGAACTCGGCGGCGTGGTTCTCGATGACGGCATCCACGTCGTCACCGTTGACAGCCAAGTGGTAGAAGTCAGCCAGCAGGCCGATGTTGTTGGCGCCAGCTTCCTTGACCTTGGCGATGACAGCCAGAGCGTCGGCAGCGGTCTTCAGCGGGTAGGCTTCGGTGCCGGAGACTGGCTCCAGCAGCACGGTGCCACCAACGCGGGCGACGGAGTTAGCGGCTGCAACCAGGTTCTTGATGGCCAGCTCGTCCTGAGCCTCTGGGGTGTGCTCTGGCTGACGGTTGCCGTACAGCGCGTTGAAGCCCTTGCAACCGGTGGCTTCACCAATGGCGGCCACAACTTCAGCGTTTTCCTTGAATTCGGAGCAGCGGCCCTTCCAAGAAACCAGACCGCGGTCGCCACCTGGCATGTCGCCAGCCTGGAAGTTCAGGCCGGTCAGCTGCACGCCGGCATCCTTGATGGCGTTGACGAAAGCGTCAACATCCTTGTCGGCTGGGACCGACTCAGCGAATGGCCACCAGAACTCGACGTTGTCGAAACCCAATTCCTTCGCAGCGGCTGGGCGCTCGAGCAGGGGAAGTTCGGAAAGCAGGATGGAGCAGTTCAGCGTGTAACGCTTGCGGAACGCATCCGAAGTCAGGGACTGAGTCACGGGACCTCCTAGGTCTTCGCTTTTCACTGTGTGGAAATCTTTTCTTGATCTGTGAAAAGTCTACGGTGTGATAGTTGCCACCGTCAAGCCGTAAATGAAAAATAACTTTCACGATGTGAAAAAGTCTAGCGCGGTGCTGGATCCCGGGCGAACGGCCGGTTGCGGCAACGGAGTTAAGCGTCAGCGTGACTTGCGGGACCTGGACGTGATGCCTATCGCAAGAGAAGAAAAGTACCGATGCGGTTAAAGGTAGAGGGCCGATGAGCACTACCATCCTTGATTGCTGGTAGGCGCTCCCCCTATGTGCGTCTACCAGCGGATGGAACAGGCTCATCGGCCCTTAGTTCCTCTATTTTGCAGGACAACTGCGTTATCCTGTGTCACTTTCAGATCGATAACCGATGATTTTACCCCTGACTTAACCCGGAAGAAAAGCTTATAAGCTAGATGTGACAGACCAACGCCGTTCTGTCAGTACGGCCAAGACATAAGAGGGTGGGTTCATCCGCGATGAAATGCTGGGTGGCCTGTGGCAAGGTCGACGCGAATCTCAGGGCCTACGACCGCTTATTGACCGTTGGGGGCGGCATCCTGCCCTAGCTCGCTTCCATGCGAGCCGGGCTCAGGCGCAACGATTGTTGCTGATCAATGTGCCGCCAGGAGTTGGTAGAGAGCTGTTCGGCGCATCATGGTTGAGCGATTTTCCCGACGGCTACGTTCTTGACCTGTCCAGTTTGGGTCCTCACGATGAGCCAAACATCGAGGCCGTCGAAGCCTACCTTGCCGGCGATGCTAACCGTGGCGTCTGTGTGATCGCTGACGCGACCACGAAACTATCGCAGTGGCGCAGCAGCGCCAACCGTGTCACCGCAGAATTACCGGACCTGCTCCTGGAACAGCAGGAAGCTGAGCAGTTTTACGCCTCGTTGAGGCAATCGACAGCGCAGACAACATTCTCCGAGGCCTGGAATAACGTCGGCGGCTGGCTCTCCGGACTCTTTGCCGCGCACCGCTACGGCGTCGACACCGCCGGCGTGCTCGATGTGATGACGTGGGCGCTGCACAACGCCGATACATATACCGGTACGTTGCGTGATGACCGGCTGGCCGCGTTCCTGACTGACTACAGCGAGAACCTGCTCAAGGTCTACTACTCATCCTTAGTTCTGAACCCGCCGACGCTCGATTCTCTGAGCAAGTCCGGGCTGCTGGTCCACAACGGCAGCTCGTGGGTGATGCCGATCGCGATCCGTCAGGCACTGAAGCAGCACTTCTGGGACAGCGGGGGCGATGAAAGCGAGCTGATCGCCTTTCTGCTGCGTGCCATTGCCCGTACTAAAGATGTCGGTACTGCCCTCGAATACGGTGCTCGGCAAGGGGACTGGGACGCGGTCGGACAATTCTTGGATGAGTACTGGGTCGAGCTTTACACCAAAGAACCCGAAGCGCTGCTGGGCGTGGACGGGCCGTTTCCAGAGAAATTGGTTCAGCGTTTCGGCGACGGAAACCTCTCCCTGCGGATCCTCACCGGGGCCCTAGACGGTAACCCGGAGGCTTGGCGGGTCAATCCGATGCCGCACGATGAGAACCCGACCGTGCGCAGGCTCCGATATCTCGTCTCCCGCAGCCCAGAGCCGGCCACCGCTCAGACCCTGACCATGAATCTGTTGCTACTGACGTACCTGCGGTTCTCGCGCTACTACGCTGAAGCCGTCGTTCAGGCTTAGCGACTCCGCGATCTGACAACTATCAGCAATGATCATGAGCGGCTCAACCCGCTCATGGTGGTCTTCCTCGACCTGCACGTCGGCCTCAGCCTGCTCAAAGGACTGGACCTACCCGGCGCGGAGCTAGCTTTCACGGACAGCTACAACGCGGCCAAGAGCGAAGAGAACCACTTCATCGCGGCCGACGCGGCCGGCAAGCTTGCATTGCTGCTCATGCTTGACGGGCGCTTTACCGACGGGGTGTCTTGGTACAAGAGGTGCTTCGAGCACGCCTACGCAGCGCCGTGGGGTGCGGCGCTCATTCGCCGCTGCGGCAGCCTTGCCAAAGGGTTGTGGCAGCTGCAGCAGTTGAACTATTCAGGGCTCTCCGAGACACTGCGTGAGCTGAAAAGCCACCATCAAGACCTGCTCTGGGAGATCGAACTATATCTGTCCTCAGCGGTCGAAATGTTCTACTACATAGCCCCAAATTCGGTGACCACCGCCCGGCAGGCCCTTGAGCAGAGCGAGTATCAGTTCAGCCCGCTGGGCGAACTGTTCCTCAGCAACACGGTGGAGATGGCCCGGTTCGATCAGGGGCTCACCGGGGAGCTCGAGAGCAGACCAACCCTCACAACCATCTTGTTCGCGCTGCAGATCAACCACCCGGACGCTGCCGCCCGACTCTTGCATCTGATGCCGCAGCAGCATCCGCTGGGCATGTGGAACCGGATGCTGGAGGCCGTCAAAGCCTACCTGCGTGCCGACGACGACATCCCATTGCCCGAACTCGCGGCCCAATACCGACACTTGGGTATCGGCTCGGACTCCCTCTTGGAGGCCCTGCTGGTGAGTCAGTTCCCCGGCAGCCGAGAGGTCTATAAGCATCTAGGTCTGTCCGAGGCCGAATCGAGCCTGCTCACCCAGATCGGTGAGCAGTGGTCCGCGACACTGGAAGAAGCACCCCAGCTGACCCCACGCGAACAAGCCGTGCTGGACCTGCTGCGACAAGGCCTAAGCCGCACCGAGATCGCGGCCAAAACCTTCCGCTCTGAGAATACGGTCAAAGCCCAAATCAGGTCCCTCTACCGCAAACTCGACGCCAGTAACCGCGACCAAGCGTTGCGCCGGGCCCGCATCTTCGGCCTGTAACCGGCCAAGGCGAGCACACAAAAACCGCGATCACCCACACCATGCTTGAGTGATCGCGGTTAGCGCCGGCGGGAAGATTCAGGAGCACCCAACCCGCCGAATTACACGGTGAACCGACCGTGTCTTTGTAACCGGTGAGGGTTAGCCTATTGGTTGTTCCGCTCGTCTTCAGCCTTCTTGGTCTCAATCGGGTTGGAGAGGACCTTGCCCAACAACATCCCATCAAGCTTGGCCAACGAGTATTCCCAGCCCTGAGTCGAGTTCTCCACGTACTCCTCCGGCAACGGCTGCTGGGTGATAGTCATCTTGGTCTCGTTATCCCCGTGCTCGGCTAGCTCAACCCGCAGGTGCACCGGACCGGTTTCAAACGGGGACTCCTCCGACCACTCCAGCAAGCGGCCCTCTTCAATGGCATCCAGCGTCGAGGAGACCTGCGAGGTAATGGTGGGGTTGTCCTTCTGCACGAGGACGAACGAGTTCACCTCGCCCACCCGGGTGTCGATCGAGATGGTCTCCAACGGCACGTGCCACCCCTGCGGTCCAAACCACGTGGTGAAAAGTTCTGGCGTGGTCCAGGCGGCGAAAACCTCCTGCGGTGGGCGAGGGCTGACATGCTCTACTTTGAGTTCGGCCATGATGATCCTCCCAAGATCGATTCAAAATTCAATACGGTCTTCTTTCATCGTAGGGAGAGATACATCACGATGGAAGAGCGTCCTACGCATTGGTCACCGCCAACGCCAAAATAGTGAACGATCGGTCAGTTATTGGGCTTTTCGCCGGTGTTTGTTACGCATTCATGACGCCGGGCGACGACGGTGCCGGCCAACAGCTCACCCAGCGTAGGTGGCCCACAGCCGTTTTTGGGCATGAAAAAACCCGGGACGCGCGACAGTGTGGAGGATGGAAGAGCGCGCATCCCGGGCTTAGTTTTCAACGGAACCGATAGGTTCCTACCCGTTGGCTAAGCGTGTACCGCTTAGAGGGTGATCTGACGGTTGACGTCCTTGTACAGCAGGTAGCGGAAGTTGGACGGGCCACCGGCGTAGCAGGCCTGCGGGCAGAACGCGCGCAAGCTCATGTAGTCGCCGGCCTCAACTTCGACCCAGTCGTCGTTGAGGCGGTAAACGGCCTTGCCCTCGAGGACAAACAGGCCGTGTTCCATTACGTGGGTCTCGGCGAACGGGATGGAGGCACCCGGTTCGAACGTCACGATGTTCACGTGCATGTCGTACGCCAGATCCTCCGGATCCAGCATGCGGGTGGTGCGCCACTTGTTGTCGGTGTCCGGCATGGCGCCCGGCTCAAGGTCCTGCTCGTAGCCGACGACGACCTTCGGGGTGTGACCGGCCAGCGGCTGGTAGCGCTTGCGGATCCAGTGGAACAGCACGTTGCCTTCACCGATGTTCTCGAAGGACCAGTCGGTCCCGGCCGGGGCGTAGGCGAAGCCGCCCTCGCCCAGCTCGTGCGCTTCACCGTCGATGGTCACCTTCGCGGTGCCCTGGGTGATGAACAGGAAGCTCTGGACTTCCGGCTGCGGCTCTGGCTTGTCGGCCTTGCCGCCGGGGCCGACCTCGACCAGGTACTGGGCGAAGGTCTGGGCGCCGCCCGGCACTGGGGAGTTCAGGATCCACAGGCGGGTGTTGCTCCACTCGGGCAGCACCGAGGTGACGATATCCCGCAGCACACCCTTCGGGATGACGGTATACGCTTCGGTGACGATTGCTCGGTCGGTCAACAGATCGGTCTGTGGTGGGTGTCCACCCACGCCGCTGAAGTAGTCCGGAGCAGGATTCTTTGACGTGATAGTCATGTAATCCTCCTAGGGATTGAGATTGGAAGTGTTAGTTAGGCGTTCACTTTGGGCATGTAGCCGGTGCGTGCCAAGTGTGCGAGCTGGTCCAGGCTGACCCCGGCGTTTGCTTCGATTTCTTCGCCCGTGACGGCGCCACAGCTCAGGGCCCGCTGCAGGTAGGCGGCCAACGACTTTGCGGTAGCCGGCTCGTCCATGATCGCGCTGTCCTTCTGGTGGACGTAGTTATCCAAACGGGTGGCGGCAGCGGCAAAGCCCTTGCGGTAGAACGCGAAGGTGGCCAAGAACCGGGTTGGCAGCTGCGCGTAGTGCAGATCCCAGCCCTGGTAGATGCCCCGCTCCAAGTGGCGGGTCACCAGGCGGGCGTGCAACGCCCACGCGGCCCGGACCTGCTCTTCGTCGCCGATCGGCAGGATGTTGGTGGAGCCATCGGAGATGTGCACGCCGGTGCCGGCGATGGCGACCTGCATGACGTCCTTGGCAAAGTCCGCCACGTTGTGCTCCATGGACTGGTAGGCCGCTGCCACTCCGAGGGAGGCGGAGTAATCGTACGTGCCGTAGTGCAGGGAGGTGACACGGCCTTCGCCGGCCTTGATTACGTGGGAGACCTCGAAGGTGCCGTCCTGGGCGATGATGACCTGTGGGGTCTCCACCTGCACCTCGAACTTGATGGTGCCTTCGTCCAACCCGTAGGCCTGCTCGATCTCCTTGGCAGCGGCCACCATGACCTCAACCTGAGCCACCGTGGTGACCTTCGGCAGGGTCAGCACCAGCTCCTGTGGGATCTGGTAGCGGCCGGTAGCCTTCTTGTACTCATCCAGCAGCCCGTACAGGAACAGATCCAAGGTCGCCAGCGCCCGACGGCGGGTGTCCTGCTCAAAGCACTTGAACCGGATCCCAGCAAACGGGGTCGGGGAGACCTTCGGGGACTCCTGCGCGCCGGTCAACCAGGTCTGGGCGATGGCGCGGCCGGCCTTCTCAGCCCACTCGTCTTCCTCGGCGTCGGAGCGGTGCCCAAAACCGTCTTCGAAGTCCAAACGCAGGTCTTCGATCGGTTCGATGTTCAGCTTGGTGACGACGGCGTCGGCCACCTGCTGGCGCAGCTCGGCGTTCAGGCTGGAGCCCAACACGTCATCGGCCAGTCGGCGCATCCCGCCGTGCTTCTCCACCAGTTCCAGGGCCTGCTGACCGTACTGGTACGGCAGGTCCGGGGTGTACCGGTCGGCTGGCACATAAAGGGTGTGGATCGGCTGGCGGACCGGACGATCGCCCGGGTAGTAGGTGGCCAGCAGGTCATCGGTTTCTGCGAGGGCTTGATCGTACTTGGCCAGCAGGTTCTCATTGAGCGTACGCATTAAGCATCGCCCAGCTCGCGAGCAACCACGATGTCGTAGGCCGGCAGGGTCAGGAAGGTGTGGAAGTCCTTGTCCTCGCCGGTGATCATGGTGGACACGATCTTGGCGGCAGGCTCGTAGTACTTCTCGAAGCGCTCGGCGTCGTTAACTTCGCCGCGCAGGCGCTCGACCTCTTCGGCCAGCACCTTCTGCACGTGCTCGGCGGTGATCTTGGTGCCCTCGGCAGTGGTGGCACCGGAGTGGACCTGCTGCCACACTTGGGAGCGGGAGATCTCCGCGGTGGCAGCATCTTCCATCAGGTTGTGGATGGCGACCGCGCCGTTACCGGAGAGCCACACGGCCATGTAGGCCACTGCCACGTACAGGTTCAGGCGCAGACCCTCATCGGTGACGGAGCCTTCAGCGGAGGAGACGTTCAGCAGGTCTGCCGCGGTGACGTTGACGTCCGGGCGCTGCTTGTCCAGCTGGTTTGGCTTGTCCCCGAGGACGGAGTCGAAGACTTCCTGGCAGATCTCCACCAGATCCGGGTGGGCCACCCAGGAACCGTCAAAGCCGTCGTTGGCCTCGCGGGTCTTATCCGCGCGCACCTTCTCGAAGGCGTTCTTGGTGATTTCTGGTTCGCGGCGGTTCGGGATGAACGCGGCCATGCCACCCATGGCGAAAGCGCCACGCTTGTGACAGGTCTGCACCAGCAGTTCGGTGTAGGCGCGCATGAACGGAGCAGTCATGGAGACATCGGCGCGGTCCGGCAGGGCGAAGTCGCCGCCAGCGTCACGGAAGTGCTTGATAATGGAGAACAGGTAGTCCCAGCGGCCGGCGTTCAAGCCAGCGGCGTGGTCGCGCAGTTCGTAGAGGATTTCGTCCATCTGGAACGCGGCCGGGATGGTCTCAATCAGGACGGTGGCGCGCACGATGCCGTGCGGCAGACCCAGTTCCTTCTCGGCGAAGGTGAACACGTCGTCCCAGAGGCGAGCCTCCAGGTAGTGCTCCATCTTCGGCAGGTAGTAGAACGGGCCGTCACCGTTTTCATGCAGGTGAGCGGCGTTGTGGAAGAAGTGCAGACCAAAGTCCAGGAACGCACCGACGCCGTCTTCACCGTTGACGGTGATGTGCTTCTCTGGCAGGTGCCAGCCACGTGGGCGAACCACAACGGTGGCCAGCGGAGCGTCTTCACGCAGTTCGTAGTCCTTGCCATTGTTCGGATCGTGGAAGGACAGGTTCTTGCGGGCCGCGTTGTACAGGTTGGCCTGCGCGGTGATCTGGTTGGCCCAGTTCGGGGCAGCAGCATCTTCCAGGTCAGCCAGCCAGACCTTCGCGCCGGAGTTCAGCGCGTTGATGGCCATCTTGGCTGGGGTGGCCGGACCGGTGATCTCCACGCGGCGGTCGCGCAGTTTCTCCGGAGCCTCGGCAACCTTCCAGTCACCGGCGCGCACATCGGCGGTCTCGGGCAGGAAGTCGATGGTGCCGGCAGCGGCATCCTTCTTGCGGGTTTCCTCGCGGGCAGCCAGCAGCTCGTTGCGGCGGGCAGCGAAGTTGGTGTGCAGCTTCTCCACGAAGGCCAAGGCCTCATCGGTCAGGATCAGCCCGGCAGCTTCCTTGTACTCCGGGGCGTTTGCGGTTGCGGAGGCTGGCAGGTTGTTCAGATCTACCTTGATCTGGAGGGACATGGTGTTTCTCCTTGTCGTCTTGAGGTGGTCGGTTTGGTGTTAGCGCTGCGCGACGTCCGCCACGGCAGTGGCTACGGCCTCGGCAACAGTTGGGTCAAAGACGGATGGGATGATGAAGCCCGGGTTCAGCTGCTCCTCGGAGACGCGGGAGGCGATGGCCTCGGCGGCAGCCAGCAGCATTTCCTGGGTGATGTCGGAGGCGGAAGCATCCAGCAGGCCGCGGAAGAACCCTGGGAAGGCCAACACGTTGTTGATCTGGTTCGGGAAGTCCGAGCGGCCGGTGGCGACGACGGCGGCGTGCTTGGCCGCAGCGATCGGATCCACCTCAGGGACCGGGTTAGCCATAGCGAAGACGATGGCACCGTCGTTCATGGACTCGATGTCGGCCTCGTCCAGCACGTTCGGTGCGGAAACGCCGATGAAGACGTCGGAGCCGACCATGGCTTCCTTCAGGGAGCCGGAGAAGGCCTCTGGGTTGGTGTTCTCGGCCAACCATGCGCGGTGCGGGTCATCGTACTTCTCGCCGCGAACCAGGGCGCCGCCACGGGCAACTGGGATGATGTTCTTGGCGCCGGAAGCAACCAGCAGCTGAATGATCGCGTGGCCGGCCGCACCCACACCGGAGACGACGATGCGGACGTCTTCGATGTTCTTGTTCACCACGCGCAGTGCGTTCTGCAGTGCGGCAACGGTGACGATGGCGGTGCCGTGCTGGTCATCGTGGAAAATTGGAATGTCGAGCTCTTCGCGCAGGCGGTCTTCGATCTCGAAGCAGCGTGGCGCGGCGATATCTTCAAGGTTCACGCCACCGTAGACCGGGGCCAGTGCCTTAACAATGGAGATGATCTCTTCGGTGTCCTGGGTGTCCAGGCAGACCGGCCAAGCATCCACATCGGCGAACTGTTTGAACAGGGCGGCCTTACCTTCCATGACCGGCAGGGCGGCTTCTGGGCCGATGTTGCCCAAGCCCAGCACGGCGGAACCATCGGTGACCACGGCCACGGTGTTACGCTTGACAGTCAGGCGGCGAGCATCATCTTTGTTCTCGGCGATCGCCTGGCAAACACGGGCCACACCTGGGGTGTAGGCGCGGGAGAGGTCGTCACGGTTGCGCAGTGGGACCTTTGGCTCGATGGAGATCTTGCCGCCCAAGTGCATCAGGAAGGTGCGGTCGGAGACCTTCTGGACTTCAACATCGTCCAGTTTCTCCAGTGCTGCTTTGATTTCATCCAAGTGATCGGTGTTCGCGGCGTTGGCGGAGACATCGATGACCATGTGATCGTGGGAAGAGTTCACCACGTCCAGTGCGGTCACCTGAGCGCCGGTCTGTGCGACAGCTGCAGCCAGGTCACTGGTAGCAGTAAAGGTCGCCGGGGCCTGAACGCGAATCGTAATGGAATATCCGGGGCTTGGAGCTACCAAAGCATCCTCCTGAAGAAGTAGTAAGTGGCATGGTCCAAGCCGTTTTGCCTCGTGACATGAACCACGTGAAAGTTTCCGTACTTCGAATAATAGTATCTACGATGTGGAAAAAGCTAGTTAAAACGGCCAAACTTTTCCGAAAGGCGGAAAAGTCCTCCGTTTTTGGGTTACTCTTAGGAACCAGAACCTCTTACCCACACCAAGGATGTTGATGATCCATGAGCGCAACCAAGGGACCGGTCACTAAGTCCGGCGGCGTGCAATCAGTGGAGCGCGCCTTCGATCTGCTGCAGCACATCGCAGATTCTGGCGGCCAAACGACCCTCAGCGAGCTCTCGGAGCAGACTCCGCTGCCACTTCCAACCATTCACCGACTGTTACGTACTTTGTCGATGCTGGGCTACGTGCGCCAGCTGCCGAACCGTCGCTACTCGCTCGGTCCGGGCCTGATTCGCCTGGGCGAGGTCGCTTCCCGCCAGCTCGGCTCCGTCACGATGCCGTACCTGCGCCACTTGGTCTCCGAGCTGGGTGAAACCGCCAACGTCGCGGTGCTCGATGTGGACATGGTCGTCTACATCGCCCAGGTTCCATCGCCGCACTCCATGCGCATGTTCACTGAAGTCGGCCGCCGCGCGCACACCCACGACACCGGTGTGGGTAAAGCCATGCTGGCCACGCTGCCGAACGAGCAGGTTGAATCCATCGTGACCAGTGCCGGCATGCCGACGCCGACCCCGAAGTCGCTCGGCACCTACGAAAGCCTGGTTGAAGACCTAGAAGATATTCGCCAGCGCGGCTACTCCATCGACGAAGAAGAGCAGGAGCTGGGCGTGCGCTGCTTCGCGGTGGCCATCCCGGACGCGCCAACCGAAATGGCGATCTCCGTTTCCGGCCCCACCTCCCGTGTGGACGAGGACTTCGCGCAGCGCGCTGTGCCACTGCTCCTTGAAGCAGCGCGCGGTATTTCCGCCGATCTGGCCGCAGCCGGCAACGCCTAAGCTGCTGTTGTTGGCGAGGCAACCCTAAGAGGTTCACCTAGCCCTGCCAAGAAGTAGTGCGTAATCTGCTCGTCGGATGACAAGGCGCCGAGGCGCTCCGCAGTGAGATGTCCCGGCGCCTTTTGCGTGCCATCTCTACAATTTTTCCGGACTCAACCCCTTTACGGCAGCCCGCCGGGGGAGTACTGTAGTGAAACTCAGTTCTGCAGTTATTGTGAATCACTCATTTTCGTTTCCTGTAGAAAAGTTTCCCAAAACCCTTGACAGCCTAGGCTGACCCCCGCGTATAATTATTTCATCAAGTAAAAAGATGTTTCCACATCGCGGAAACTGAAGATTGAGACTTAGCGAAGGGGGCGGGAAGAGAACCCGCGAGCCGTAACTGAGAGGACACCATGACGAACAAAGAGACTCACACCAACGACCATTCAATTGACTTCTACTGGCCAATCAAGGATGCAGATCCAGACCTGATTGCCGGCCAGTCACAGCCACTGGTGTGCATGGTTCCAGGCCTTCGTTCCGTATTGAAGACCTGCCAGTAAACAACAGGCTTAGATCCAAAGCATTCATAGCAAAGGTCCGGTTCCGCCACCCGCGGGATCGGACCTTTTCTCATGCCCGACACCAATACCTAGTACGATGTGGCCATCGCACCAACACACTTCCCGCATGAGGCCACGTGAAACTCATCAAGCCCATCATCGCCCTGACCGCCGGCGCCCTCTTGCTGGCCGGCTGTGCTTCCCCAGACGTCGACGACGAAACAACCGCCGCGTCCGCCGAGAACCAAAGCCCTGTCGAGAGCATAGACACCGAGAGTCCAACGACTGAGACTCCGACAGAGGAAGAATCCTCACCGAGCCCGTCCGCCACGGCCTCGCCGACGGCGAAACCTTCACCGCTGCCGACCACCAAAGATGAAGTCGATGCCATCCTAGGCTCCGAGCCGCCCACTTACTCGGAACGCGGCACCCTGCCCAAGAAAATCGGACAACCCGGCGCAAAGGGTGAGGAAAACGGGGTCGTCTTCATGTCATTCCGGGTCTCCGACATCGACACCGATGTCACCTGCCAATCCAGTAGCAACAAGCCCGAAAACGGGCGCTTCGTCGCCGTGCACATGGACTTCCAAACCACAAAGGCGATGGCCGATGCAGGGTGGACCGAGCTCTCGCCCTATGACTGGGAGTTCCTCCAAGAAGACGGAACCATGTTCAACGGCTCGGTCTTCACCGAGACAGCACTCACCTGCCTGCCGGATGCAGAGACGTTGCCGGAAAACATTGGCCCCGCTCGCAAGGCCTCTGGAAAAGTCGTCCTCGATGTGACCGAGGATCCCGGCTTCATCGTCTTCGGACGCCAAGAGATCGACAACAACGGCTGGGAATACACCCTCCCGAAGTAACGTCATGATCGTGATGACAGCTGCCTGCACGCGGCAATGAAGTCTAAGATCCTGTTACAAGGGGTTCTCAACGCTCACACGCTCACGTGAGCACCATCAGCACGAAGGAGAAGCGGACATGAAGTCCTTCCGCGTCATCGCACTGTCAGCAGCGACCCTGCTGGCACTCACCGGTTGCTTCGCGCCGCCACAGCCTGTCCAGCCGCAGCCAGCCCCGCCGACTAATCCGGGACCGAGCACCCCCGTCGGGCAGCCCGCGCCGCCATCGCCTTCGGACACTCCTTCACCCAGCGTCTCGGAAACCCCGACGCCGACCCCTACACCGACGCCAACTCCGACTCCTACCCCTACGCCGAAGCCGAGTAAGTCAAAGAAGCCTAAGCCCAAGGCGTACCCGATGCCGAAGCCGTCGCCGCTTCCGACCAAAGTTTCCGAAGTCCGCCGGAACTACAAGCAAACAACCCCGAACTCTCGTGGCGCGTTGCCACGCAATGTGGGCGACTTGGGGGCCGTCGTTAAGACCGGCACTGAGGACACCCTGCTGTTGGTCTTCCGCATCAATCAGATCAAGTCGAATCCAACCTGCGTGTACACCGACTCAAAACCGCGCCACGGCAAACTCGTGGCCATCCACGGCGACTTCAAGGTGTACAAAGCCATCAACGACTCCGCAGGCAGCAAATACGTGACCCCGTGGGCCTGGACTGCACTCAACGCCTCAGGAGAGACCTTCAGCCCCAGCATCGTCACCCCCTCATCGCGGAACTGCCTGCGTGAAAAGGACATGCTGCCGGATCGGCTCGAGGCCGGCGACCAGCTCTCCGGCATGATCGTGCTGGATGTGCCAAAGGATACCACCATGCTGAACTACGGTTCACGGGGTGTCGTCGAAGGCGGTTGGGAATACAAACTCAAGTAAGTAGCCCGAGAAAAGCTTAAAGTCTCTTTTTCTCCACACGACCACTCGGTGTCGTTCACTTTCCACATTCACGTGCGCGAGCCCTGATTGGGCCCGTGTCTGCTTCGTTAGCGTGGTGGACACCTCGCCGAGCTGTTCCCTTTGCTCTCACCCATCCGCAGCTTGGCGGGTGCTGAAGAGGAAGGAGGCGGCGATGACGACGGCACAACCGCACAACGGCCATCACACTCATCCACACCTAGATGACCAGTTGCGCGATTCGCTCACCGCGGTCATCGCCGCCCGGGGCCAACAACCCCAGACCCCAAGGTGGAAGAACGAGCACAACGAGCTGCTACGCCGCTACCTCGCCGCTGCCCACTTCGAGGAGAGCTTCTTCGCCCTGCTGACCTTCGCGCAGCAGGACCGTCCCACACTCACCGCGGCAGAACTCAGTGCCGAGTTTTTCGTGCGCATCGACGAGGGCAAGATCTTACGCCGGGCCAGCGTCGAATACGCGCACGCCCATCGCATCGAACCGCAGCGGGCTAGGCACCTGCTCCTGCTGGCGGTCAATCTGCACCACTTCGGCCAGCAAATCCTGCACCAACTTCGTACCGGCCAGATCAGCGTGACCGCAGCCGAATTGGCCGCCAGCAAACTCAACTCCATCCCTGAACCCAGTCCTAAGAAGCAGCACAACGGAGAACCGTGGGACCCTGGGGCCTACGAGGACGCCCGGCAGAAGGCGCAAGAAGCTAAACGCAAACTCGGTGAGGGCCTTGCCGATCTGGCCGAGGCTACAACCTCCGAGGGCGACTACAAGACCAAAGCAAACCAGCTCCGGGACGAACACCACCCGGAACCCGCTCACATCCGGCACGCCAAAGCTGTCCAGAAGCGCTATGTGCGTACCCGTCCGGCCCCAGATGGGATGGCCCACCTCGAGGCCTACCTGCCGGCAGCCGACGTCATACTCATCGTCCGCACGCTCAAAGCGATTGCGGACCGGCACCGCGCCGAAGGCCTGGCCAAGAACCGTACCGGGCAGCAGCTCTTCGCCGATGTCGCCGTCGATCTGCTCTTGGCCGCTCGTGGACTCGCCGACGCCGGGAGTTCCGACGCAGCCTCCGCCGATCGGAACGGAATCGCCCATCCTGCAGGACCGGAACCACCGGTCTCTTCGGCAAGCCCACACACAGCCCAAGCGGGTTCTGCACGACACAGGCAAACCATCGCCCCGATCCAACCCAAACTGTTTCTCTCGGTCACCTTGGCCGAGTGGATCAACCTTGGCGGCTACCTCAACACTGAACGCATGGGCTACCTGAAACAGCATTACCCGCAGCTCTACAGCCAAGCCGAGCGAAACAGGATCCACTACACCACACCCGTCGCCCAACGAACCCGGAACTACCCCGAGGGCCTGCTTGAATCGGGCGCCCGCGCCCACGCCATCGGGTCCGGTCAACAACTGGACACAGCAGCCTCGGCCCAACTCACGGCACAGGCCGCCATGGTGAGCCTGCTGTTGACCGACCCGGCCACCGGCTACCCGCTCGGCACCGGCAAACGCGTCCACCGGGCCAGTGTCCAAGTGACCGAGCTGGTGACCGTCAGGGATCAAACCTGCCGCTACCCAGGCTGCCAGCAACCTGCCTTGGACTGCGAGCTGGACCATGTTGATGAGTTCTCTTCCGGGGGTCGCACCGGGTATGAAAACACGATCCGGCTCTGCCGCACCCACCACGGTGGCAAGAGTGCCGACTGGTGGAGCGTCATCCCGGCACCCGAGCGCGGCGACGGCGCACTCTGTTTCACCGACCCGGACACCGGTAACAAGCACTACTCCCAACCACCACTGCCACTGGATGAAAAAGCCTGGCGGCAGTACCGCACAGAACTCGATGCCGCGAACCCGCCGCCGTTCTAGCCTGTACCTGCAAAAGATCACATGGGAGATCAAAAGAACCCGTTAAACACCCGGTGGGGACCACAGTCGAAACTGTGATCCCCACCGGGTACGGCGTTTAGGTACTTACGAACCCTCTAGGTTTAGAGGTTCTGCCTTACGCTTTTGGGTCTTGCTCGTCAGTCTTGGCCTCGCGGGCTTCCTGTTGAGCCTCGTATTCGTCCATCGTGACGCAGCCATCCGGATCGTCAACCTTACAGATCATCACAATCTGGGAGGTATCGGTGATCTCACCGGCGTCGATCTTCTGGCGAACTTCGTCAACCTTGGAAGCTGGAACGATTGGAATTTCGTTACCTTCCTTATCAACCAGCTTGCCGTCGACGAAGGTGTCGCCTTCTTCCAGGGCGTGCAGGTTGTCAGGGGAGAGGAAGCGGATCGGACGTGCCGCGAACACGGACTGGTTCTCGGTGTTGCCAACCTTGATCTCGTTGAAGACGATGTTCAAGATCACGGCCATGATGGCTGCGGAGGAAATACCGGATTCGAAGATGGTGCCGAACCAGGCTGGGAAGTTGTCGTACACGGCCGGGATGACCACTGGCAGCATACCGAAGCCGACGGAGACCGCAACGATCACTAGGTTCATGTTGCCTTCGAACTTCACCTTGGCCAAGGAGCGGATACCGGAAGCGGCAACCGTACCGAACAGGACGATACCTGCACCACCCAGAACTGGGGATGGGATGGCCGCAACGATGGCGCCCAGGCCTGGCAGCAGACCCAGAACCAGCATGATCACGCCACCGGCGGTGACCACAAAGCGGGACTTGATGCCGGAGATCGCAACCAGACCAACGTTCTGCGCGAAAGCGGACTGGGTGAAGGAGTTGAACACCGGAGCCAGTGCGGAGGAGAGCATGTCGGCGCGCAGACCGTCAGCAATACGGCGGGAGTCGACTGGGGTGTCGATGATTTCGCCAACAGCAATGATGTCAGCGGTGGTTTCCGTCATGATGTCCAGCACAACGATGGTCATGGACAGGATGGCGGCGATGTCGAAGGTCGGCATGCCGAAGGCGAATGGGGTTGGGATCGCAACTGGTGCGGTGTCAGCCAAGTTCGGCATGGTGACCATGCCCATGAAGGCGGCGACGACGGTGCCGACGACGATACCCAGCAGGATGGACAGGCGGGAGATCGCGGCGGAGCCAACCTTGCTCAGGGCCATGATCAGGACCAGGGTGCCCAGTGCCAACAGGATGTTGGTGAGGGAGCCGTGGCCTTCTTCACCGGCCGGTGGGCCCATGATCCAGCGGCCAGCCACTGGGATGAGGGACAGACCGATACAGGTGATGATGGTACCGGTGACCACAGGTGGGAAGAAGCGAATGACCTTCGCGAAGAACGGTGCGGCCAAGAAGCCCAAGATCGATGCGCCAATGACAGCGCCGAAGACGGTGGACAGGTCCCCGCCGCCGTTGAGGATAGCCAACATGGTGGCTACGCCGGCGAAGGACACACCCTGAACGAGTGGAAGCTTAGCGCCCAGGAACGGTGCGCCCCAGGACTGCAGGATGGTGGCCAGACCACCGATGAACAGACCGGAGGTCACCAGCAGAGCAGTCTGCTCAGGTGCCAGGCCGGCTGCGTTACCGATGATGATAGGGACGGCGATGATGCCGCCGTACATGGTTAGAACGTGCTGGAGACCGAACGCTGCGGCCTTGCCGACAGGGAGGCGCTCGTCCTCAGGGCGAGTTGAGACCTTTGGCTCAACTACTGCTGCCTTGCTCATTGATCCTCTTTCCGCGTCAGCCCCTGCCCACCGTTTTCGGTGGGCTCTTGAGGGGCTAACGGCAGTGATTCGTGGTGCCGACGCATCACATGGTTTGAGAGTTTTTTCGGAGGTGATGAATAATCTGTGTTTTCACTATGTGGAAACTTTTTTTCATCGCTGCATTATGTAACTCACATCACACCACTCTCGTCAAGTGTTAATTGTGATTTAACTTACAGACCGTACTTTTCACGTGCCTGAGCAGGAACCGACGCGTCGATCTTGCCCTCTGCAGCCAACATTTCCAGTGCACGAACCGTCATGGACTCGGCGTCAATGCGGAAGAACCGGCGTGCGGCGGCACGGGTGTCGGAGAAGCCGAAGCCGTCCGCACCCAAGGTCGCCATTGGCGCGTTGATGTACTGGCGCAGCAGATCCGGCTGCGTGGACTCGAAGTCGCTGGTAGCGATGACTGGCGCCGGGTTTTCACCCAACACCTGCGTCACGTACGGCACGCGCTGGGTGGATGGGTCGCGGAAGCGCTCGGCTTCAGCGGCTAAACCGTCGCGGCGCAGCTCGGTCCAGGAGGTCACGGAGTAGACGTTGGCCGCCATATTCCAGTCCTCGGCCAGCTTCTGCTGCGCGTCCAGCGCCCATGGCACGCCAACACCGGAGGAAAGCAGGTTGACCTCTGGGCGGCCTTCTGTGCCCTCCAGCGGGCCAGCCAGCTTGTAGATGCCCTTCAGGATGCCTTCCACGTCCACGTCCTCGCCCTGCGCCGGGTGGCTGATGGGCTCGTTGTAGACGGTCAGGTAGTACATGACGTTGCGTTCTGACTCTGGCCGGTCGTCGTCGCCGTACATCTCTTCTAAGCCCGCACGCATGATGTGCGCGATTTCGTACCCGAATGCCGGGTCATAAATCTTCATGGCCGGGTTGGTGGCGGCGATGACGGTCGAGTGCCCGTCAGCGTGCTGCAGGCCTTCACCGGTCAGGGTGGTGCGGCCGGCGGTCGCGCCGATGATGAACCCGCGGGTCAGCTGGTCAGCTGCGGCCCAGAAGTTATCGCCGGTGCGCTGGAAGCCGAACATTGAGTAGAACACGTAGATCGGCACCATCGGCTCGCCGTGGGTGGCGTAGGAGGTGCCGGCTGCGGTCAGGGCGGCTACGGAGCCGGCCTCGTTGATGCCCGGGTGCAGCAGCTGGCCCTGCGGGGACTCCTTGTAGGCCAGCATGAGTTCGCGGTCTACCGCGGTGTAGTTTTGACCGGCAGGGTTGTAGATCTTGGCGGTCGGGAAGAACGCGTCCATACCGAAGGTGCGGGACTCATCCGGCACGATCGGCACAATGCGGTTACCGAACTTCTTGTCCCGCATCAGGTCCTTCAGCAGCCGGACAAACGCCATGGTGGTGGCGGCCTGCTGCTTGCCGGAGCCCTTCAACGCCTGCGCGTAGACCTTGTCGCCGGGCAGCTCCACCTGGGTGTGCTCGTGCCGGCGTTCGGGCAGGAATCCGCCCAGTTCCTTACGGCGCTGGAGCATGTACTTGATCTCCGGCGCATCTGGGCCCGGGTGGTAGTACGGGGTGTTGTACGGATCAGCTTCAATCTGCTCATCGGTCACCGGAACCTGCAGGCGATCGCGGAATGCCTTCACGTCATCGACGGTCAGCGACTTCATCTGGTGGGTCGCGTTGCGGCCTTCGAAGTTCGGGCCGAGGGCGTAACCCTTGACGGTCTGGGCCAGGATCACGGTTGGCTTACCGCGCATGCCCGCTGGCAGGTTGGTGGCCTTGTGGTAGGCGGCGTAGACCTTGCGGTAGTCGTGGCCACCGCGGCGCAGGTTCCAGATCTCGTCGTCGCTCATGCCCTCAACCATGGCCTTGGTGGCGGGGGAGCGGCCGAAGAAGTGGTTGCGGATGAAGCCGCCGGACTCAGCCTTGTAGGTCTGGTAGTCACCATCGAGGGTTTCGTTCATGATCCGGACCAAGTCGCCGGTCACGTCTTCTTCCAGCAGTGGGTCCCACTGGCGGCCCCACAGCACCTTGATGACGTTCCAGCCGGCGCCGGTGAAGAACGCCTCCAGCTCCTGAACGATCTTGCCGTTACCGCGGACCGGGCCGTCCAAGCGCTGCAGGTTACAGTTCACGACGAAGGTCAGGTTATCCAGGCCCTCGTTGGCGGCCAGCTGCAGGGCGCCACGTGATTCTGGTTCATCCATCTCACCATCGCCCAAAAACGCCCACACGTGTTGCTGCGAGGTGTCCTTGATGCCGCGGTTCTGCAGGTAGCGGTTGAACTGGGCCTGGTAGATCGCGTTCAGCGGGCCGATGCCCATGGACACGGTCGGGAACTGCCAGAATTCTGGCATCAACCGTGGGTGCGGGTAGGAGGACAGCGCGTGGCCTTCCTTGGACTTCTCCTGGCGGAAGCCGTCCAAGTCCTCCTCGGTCAGCCGGCCTTCCATGAAAGCGCGGGCGTACATGCCGGGGGAGGCGTGGCCCTGGAAGAAGACCTGGTCGCCGCCGCCTGGGTGGTCCTTGCCGCGGAAGAAGTGGTTGAACCCGACTTCGTACAGGGTGGAGGCACCAGCGTAGGTGGAGATGTGTCCGCCGACGCCGATCTCCGGGCGCTGTGCCCGGTGCACCAGCATGGCCGCGTTCCAGCGGATCCACGCGCGGTAGCGTTTCTCCAACGCCTCATCGCCCGGGTATTCCGGTTCCCGGTCGGCGGCGATGGTGTTCACGTAATCCGTGGTGGTCACCTTGGGGATCTGCACCGACTGGGATGCGGCGCGGGACCAGATGGTGTCAAAAATCTCGCTGGCGCGCTCGGTGCCGTGGGTGGCGACGAGGCCGTCCCAGGATTCGAGCCATTCCGCGGTCTCTTCAGGATCGCGGTCGAAGCGAGTTTGCGGTTCTAGGATGGACACCGGACGATACTCCTTTAGTGTGAAGGTAACTAACCAACCCCGTAGATATGAGGTCAATTATGAGAGTTGCGCTGATTACTGGTGCGGGCAGCGGGATCGGCCGCGCCGTTGCCCATCAGCTGCTGGCGGATGGCTGGACCGTGGTCCTGACCGGCCGCCGGGGGCAGGCTTTGGAACAAACCTTGGCGTCCGCGCCGACTGGTGCGGTAGCCACATCCGCCACCGCCACCGCTGTTGAGCACAGCAGTGTGGTGGCCGCGGATCTGACGACCGAACAGGGGATCGAAGCCGTCTTCGCGCACATCAAGGACCGTTACGGTCGGCTGGACCTGTTGTTCAACAACGCCGGCAGCTTTGGGCCGACGGCGCGCATCGATGAGTACCCGGTGGCGGAGTTCGACGCGGTGCTGGATGTGAACATCAAGGCCGCGTTCCGCTGCGCTCAAGAGGCGTTCGCGCTGATGTCTGCGCAGGAGCCTGCTGGCGGGCGGATCATCAACAACGGGTCCATCTCCGCGCAGATCCCACGCCCCCATTCGGTGGGGTATGCGGTCTCCAAGCACGCGATGACTGGTTTGACGAAAGCTATTGAATTAGATGGTCGGCCGTTGGGTATTACGGCCACCCAGATTGATATTGGGAACGCTGCGACCGAACTGCTGGCTGATACCGGTTCCACCACCGGTGCGCTCCAGGCCGATGGCCGGAAGGTGGTGGAGCCGATGTTCGACGTCGCCCACGCCGCAAAGCTCATCGCGGCGGTGGCCAACGCGGACGCCTCGGTCACCATCAATCACCTGACGGTCACGGCCCAAGGCATGCCATATGCGGGCCGGGGTTAACCTGACCCGCCGCTGAACGACCAGCCGTAGAAATGGTCTAGATATGCGGAAAAAGCTGGCCACGAACCCAAGAGCACGTGGCCAGCTTTTTACCGTTAATAGCTAAGTGTTAGCGTTCACCAGCCAGCCTTAGATGAAGGCTGCGATACCAACCCAAGCTTCTTCTTCAGAAGCGGCACCTTCGCGAGCGATGGTGGCTTCGATCAGACCGTATGGGCGATCTGCTGCGTAGAAGACCTCGTTCGGGTTCTCCAGGCCGCAGAAGGACAGGTCGGAGACGAAGTGGTGCTTGTTCGGGCAGGAGAACTTAATCTCATCGATCTCTGGCACTGCGGAGATGACGGCTTCACCGATCTGGTAAAGGGTCTGCTGCAGCGATGGGGAGTGACCTTCGGTGAAGGTGGTCAGGATGATTTCCTTCACCTTGTTGTAGGTCGCATCGAAGTCGATGTCGGTGGTGTTGTAGCGCCAGCGGGTAGCGATGTCGGTCGCCAAGATGCGATCGTCAGTCTCTTCCAGCGTGGTGTACTTATCCTTCGGGTAACCCTTGAACCCGGAGCCGGTGGACTTCATGACGGTCAGGTCGTAGAAGCCGGAGATCACGGTGTTCTTGTCGCCTTCGCGGACCAGCACAGCGGTGCGGATCTCTGGGGCGGCGCGGTAGAAGGTGTGATCGTGATCGTTAATGCGGGCCCAGCCGTATTCTTCGGCTGCCCAGCGGCCACCGGTCACCCAGTCAAAGTTCTTGGTGAAGTGGTCACCGAGGTTCAGCAGGAAGTTCTCTGGGGACTTCACGCCGTGTTCCTTGGCGAAGGCGAAGACGGTGTTCTTCTGGGTGTCGGTTGGGACGACGTGAGCGTTGTCGCCATCGGTGTGAGCGGCTTCGAAGTCGCCACGGAGCTGAGAGGTGACGTTCAGGTCGCGAATCTCGTGACGATCGGTGTCACGGTAGACGCGCACAACGCGGTTTTCAGCCTTACCGAACTGGTTCTTGGTCAGTACAACTTTGCTCTTAGTTTCCACGCTCATTGCGTTTCTCCTTTTCTGGGATCCTTTTTGTCCTTGCGGTTGCCGTCAATCGAAGATGATCGCGCGACTCCTGGGTCAGCTTCCGCGGTAGGTGGAGTAAGCGAACGGGCTCAGCAGCAGCGGGATGTGGTAGTGCTCTTGGCCGGCTTCAACCGTGAACTCGATGGTTGCACGTGGGTAGAAGCTTGCCTTCTGCTGGCCAGCGAAGTAATCGCCTACGCCAAAGGTGATCCGGTATTCTCCGGCTTCCAGGGTCTGTGGGCCCAGTTCGGGCACGCGGCCATCCTCGTTGGTGACCGCACGGGCGATTTCCTCGCCCTTGGCATCTGCCAGTACAACTTCTACACCGGTGGCAGGCTTGCCAATGGTGGAGTCCAATACGTGGGCAGTGATAAAGCTCTTGTGGCTCATGAGAAAAGTCCTTCTAGTCGTACGACGGCGATTTGGCGGAGCTGGTCAGCGCATTCTGCTGACTCTTCCTCGGCAGTGTTGTTCATGCGGCGCTCAAGTTCGGACAGCACTTCTTCTTTGCTGCGGCCAGCGGCACGAATCAAGAAGACCTGATCGAACTTCTCCTCGTAGGCGGCGTTGCCCTTGGCGAGCTTCTCGGCGGTGTCACCGCTGAGGTCGCCGAGGCCGGACTGCTCGGCACGGGAGAGTGTAGCTTCTTTGTGTTCACCCTCGGCGCGTTCGCCGATGCGTGGGTGGTGGGAAAGCGCCTGGTCAACTTCGGCGGGAGTGAGTGGGTTGGCGGCACGGTTGGCGGCGGCGACCAGATCGTCCATCGAGTTGAATGGACGGGCGGCGGCCAGCTCGGCGCACCAGCGCTCGATGTCGAGGCATGGCTTCAATGCGGCGATGGCGTCTGCCTCGCTGGCTGCATTAAAGTCGGAGAGCTGCACTTGTCGATCCTTTGTTTCTAAGTTTCATATGGTGGAATATGTTTTCCACTTACATACAAGTGAACTGTCTCACAGCGGAAATGTCAACCCCCAAATGTTCACATTCTGGAAACTTTGGGACTCTTTCTCTCAAAACCCTTGAAATCATGGTGGAGTCGCTGGTGAAAAATTTTCCGCACAGCTGGCCTACTCGATGTTCATTAAGGGCTAGTGGCTGTTCTGTTTATCTTTTCAAGCGTTCTCCCGCTGTGCTAGGGACTCTCGCAAGCGACTCGGCGCGCTTGCTGGCGGGGGTAATGGTTTAGCGCTCGGCGGATTGGAGGGCCTGCCCGGTTGACCCGCACCCAAGAGCGTTAAAGAGTGGAAGTATGACTTTGCGCAATAAAAACATCGTGATCCTCACCTCTGACCTCTTCGAAGAGTCCGAGGTCCTCTACCCGCAGATCCGACTCAAGGGCGAAGGCGCTGACGTGAAAGTCCTTAGCCCCACCGGCGACAGTGTCAAAGGCAAGAACGGTTTCGCTGCCCTTCCCGTCGATGGGGCCATCAAGGATGTGTCCATTGAAGATGTCGACGCCGTCGTGGTTCCGGGCGGCTTCGCCCCGGATAAGGTCCGCCAAGACGAGGCCGCCATCGAGCTGGTCAAGGCCGCCGATGCGGCGGGCAAGCCGGTGGCGTTCATTTGCCACGGCCTCTGGGTCGGCGTGACCGCCGACATCCTGCAGGGCCGCACCGCAACCGCCGTCGGCGTCATCCGTCCAGAGGTCGAAGGCGCCGGTGCGACCTGGTCTGATGATCACGTGGTGGTGGACAAGAACTTGGTCACCGCCCAGATCCCACGGGACCTTGAGGAGTGGATGAAGAAGTTCATTGACGTCGCCAAGGCCTAGCGCTTAGCGAGGTTCGATTCCATAGTTTTTCGCCGGACAGGAGACGTGCGGGTTACGCGATTATGAACGAAGTGCTTCATAACTGCGGATAAAACCCCACATCTGTCCGGCGAAACTTCTGTGATGCCGGTTACTGGGTTACGCTCAAGTCATGGTTGCATTCTTTCTGCTGATCGGGATCCTGCTGCTGGTTTTCGGGATCGGCTTCGCCTACTTGACGGGGCCATGGGCCTTCGTCGTCCTCGGGGTCATCGTCGTCGGATTGCTCGGGGTGCTGATCTACGACCTCACGCAGCGCAAACACGCGATTCTGCGGAACTATCCGATCATCGGGCACATCCGCTACATGCTGGAATCGATTCGGCCGGAGATGCAGCAGTACTTCATTGAGCGCAACTACGACGGCCGGCCGTTTGACCGGGACACCCGGTCGATGGTGTACGCCCGCGCCAAGGGCCAGGACGACCACAAGGCGTTCGGTACCGAGCGGGACATTCGAGCGCTCGGCTACGAGTACTTCCTGCAGTCTGCCGCGCCGGTCGCGCCACCGGAGAACCCGCCGAAGGTCACCATCGGTGGCCCGGATTGTCGCCAACCGTACAAGATTTCCCTGCTCAACATCTCTTCCATGAGCTTCGGCGCCCTGTCCGACAATGCGGTGCTTGCGATGAACAAGGGTGCCGCGATGGGCGGTTTCGTGCACGAGACCGGCGAGGGTGGCATTACCAAGTACCACTTGGAATACGGGGCGGACCTGTTCTGGGAGATCGGCTCGGGCTACTTTGGCTGCCGCAATGACGATGGCACCTTCAGCCCGGAACGTTTTGCCGAGAAGGCCCAGTGGCCGCAGGTCAAGGGCATCCTGATCAAGGTTTCTCAGGGTGCCAAACCGGGACTGGGTGGCGTGCTGCCCGGCGCCAAGGTGACCCCGGCGATCGCCGAGGCGCGTGAGGTGCCGGTGGGGGAGGACTGCATTTCCCCGGCCTCGCACTCCGCCTTCACTACCCCGCGCGAGCTGATGGAATTCGTGGCCCAGCTGCGCGAGCTGTCCAACGGTAAACCGGTCGGCTACAAGTTCTGTGTTGGCTCCCGCGTGGATGTGCTGGCCATGTGTAAGGCCATGCTGGAAACCGGCATCACACCGGACTTCATCATCATCGATGGCGCCGAGGGTGGCACCGGTGCGGCCCCGCTGGAGTACGAAGACACCGTGGGCGCCCCGCTGACCGAAGGGCTGATGGTGGTGCACAACGCGCTAGTGGGTGCCGGACTGCGCTCGCGGATCAAACTGGGGGTCGCCGGCAAGATCGCCCTCGGCTCCGACATCGTCAAACGGCTGATTCAGGGCGCGGATTTCGCCATGAGCGCCCGCGCGATGATGATGGCCACCGGCTGTATCCAAGCCCAGAAGTGCCACACCAACGAATGCCCGGTGGGTGTTGCGACCCAGAACCCGCGCCTGGTGCGTGCCCTCGACGTCGAGGACAAGGGCAACCGGGTGTACAACTACCACAAGCTCACGGTCAAGGAAGCGGTGCAGCTGATGGCCTCCATGGGGGTGGATGACACCCGCAAGTTGAACCCGCGGATGCTGCGCCGTCGAGTCGATCATCTCGGTACCCGCTCGTACGCGTCCATGTTTGCGTGGTTGCGTCCGGGACAGCTGCTCGAGGACCCACCGAAGACGTGGGCCTTGGACTGGCGGGACGCCTCCGCGGACGCGTTCGGGCTGGCAGATCTTGATCCGTTCCCGCACCTGCGCGAATACGAGAACGCTTCCGGCAGCAGCAAGAACAGCCATGCGGTGCACCCGATGTATTACCCGGAGCGCGACGACGAGCAGGACTCCGTGAAGACCGAAGCCAAAGCCTCCGACGCCCCGCGCCCGGAGGGCCAGCCCGGCTAAACCATGGCTGCCGCGTCCGGACCACGGCTACAGCCCAACTGAAGCACGGCATCAATATTGCTGAGCTGCGCGCTGCCATCCGGCCGCGCCGCCGAGGTGAGCTGGCCGCTAGGATAGGGCTATGACTTCTGCCCCACTGCGGCAACCGCCGAAAACTCTCATGGTGGTGCTGCTGCTCACCATGGGCGTGGGCCCGTTGTTGAACTACGGACTCTCGGCGACCTCGGATGAGCTGCTGCGCCGGTTCTCCATCACCGAAAGCCAATTCGGCCTGCTGGCCACCACCTTGTTCGTCTCCGCGACCATCGTGTCCATGCTGCTGGGCAAACTGGCCGACGTGCTCAGCATCCGCCACCAGTTGATCCTGAACTTTGGGGGCACCGGGGTGGCCATGCTGTTGGCCGGTTTCGCCAACGAGTACTGGATCCTGTTGATCGCGATGGCGTTGGCCGGGCCGATGCAGGTGATCGCCAACCCGACCACCAACCGGGTGATCTACGAACTTGTCCCGGTGGGACAGCGCCCGTCCTGGATCGGGGTGAAGCAGTCCGGCGTGCAGCTGACGCAGCTGATGGCGGGACTGTACTTCCCGGCCGTGACCCTGTGGTTGGGCTGGCCCGTGGCCGCAGTTGGCGCGGCCGTGTTCATCTTCGCCAGCCTGTGGTGGTCGATCACCCAGTTGCCACCGGAGGACCCCACCGACTGGGCCAAAGTGCGCCGCGCCTTACTCTTCGGCCGCAGCGGGGTCAACTCTCGGGCGGTCGAACGGCTGCCGCTGGGAGTCTGGATTCTGGCCGTTGTGGCCATGTTCGGCGGCGTCGGGATGCAAGCCACCAACCTGTACCTTCCGCTATATACGGTGCGGGAACTGGATTTCTCCCTCGTTCTCGGGGGTTTGAGCGCCGGTATTGCGGGCATCATCGGGGTCATGAGCCGCATCTACTGGGGCCGGCTTCTCAGCCGCGGCAAGCCTGCCTCCACCCTGATCATGCTGACCACCGGCGGCGGCATCCTGGGTATCGCCTCCCTCATGCTGGCCGGGGACTTCGGCCAAGTCTGGCTGCTGTGGCTGGGCGTGGCCCTGTACGGCCTGACGGTGCTGGGCACCAACGTGATCGTGAACGCGGCGACACTGTCCATGGTGGACGCCTCCCGCGTCGGCGCGGCCTCCGGCATCACCACGATGGGGATGTACGCCGGTTTCGCCATCGGGCCGTTGCTGGCCGGGCTGCTGCTGGAAGCCACCGGAAACTTCCACGCCTCCTGGCTCAGCGTCATCGCGGCCTACGCCATCTGTTTTGGACTGGCGGTCACCCTCTACGTGCACCTGCGCCGGCAGCGACCAAACGCAGCGGCCCGCTCGGACTCGTGAGCGCCGCTTCGTGAATACCGGAACTCCCCAGAAAACTGAGCCCACCGGCCCGCGGACCAGCTGGAACTGGCTGTGGCTGCTGTGCCTAGTAGCCCTGTTTAACCAGGTGGTCATGAACATGGCCCGCCCGGTGACCAGCTACAAACTGATCGCGCTGGGCTTCGATGAGGCCACCATCGGGTTGATTGCCGCCGCCTACGCCACCGTGCCGTTGTTTGTGGCGCTGCCGCTGGGCCGGTGGATCGACCGGGCCGGGAACATCCGCGTGTTGGTGTCGGCCGGTATGGTGATCATGGCCGGCGGCATGGCCCTGCTGGGTGCCAGCGAGCAGTTGGTCTTTCTGGCGCTCGCGTTCACCACGCTCGGGTTGGGGCAGTTGGTTTTCACCATCGCCGGTCAGGCCGCGGTAGCCCGGTACACCCCGGCGTCGAAACTGGATGCCGGTTTCGGCTGGTTCACGGCCGCGTTCTCTGGCGGGCAGCTGTTGGGGCCCCTCGTCGCCGGTGCGGTGTTGGGCGCGGAACAAAATCTACCCCGGGATGTGCTGCTGCAGCGGGCGGACCAAGCACTATGGCTGGCGCTGATCTTGTCCGTCATCGCGGTTCCGCTGGTCTTTCTGCCGGTGCGTTGGGTGCTTCCGCGCAGCTCCACCTCGGCGGGTAAGGCGGCCAGCGAGGCGAAGGCGACCCTGCTGGGTGTCGTGCGGTTGCCGGCGGTGGGTTCGCACTTGTTCGCCGCCCTGACGTTGCTGGCCATCTTGGATATTTTGACGGCCTTCTTGCCGCTGGTGGGCGAGCACTTCGGGGTGTCCCCGCAGTGGATCGGTGTGCTGCTGGCCCTGCGCGGGGCGGCTTCCATCACCTCCCGGTTCTTGCTGCCGACTTTGAGCCGGCACTTCCGGCGCGAACACCTGATTGTGGCGAGCCTGCTGATCTCCTCGGTGGCAATATCGGCCTCGGCCATGCTGGTCCAGCACAAGGTTCTGGCCGCGGCGCTGATGATCATCGGTGGATTCTTCCTCGGGCTCGGCCAGCCCATCACCATGACCCTGATAACCCAAACCGTGCCCAGCAACTGGCGCTCGACCGCGTTGGCGGTCCGGCTCCTGGGAAACCGTGCCGGTCAAGTGGTGGTCCCGCTGCTGGCCGGACTGGTCGCCGGACCTGCGGGTCCGGCCGGAGCCGTCCTCTTGGCGTGCGGGTTGCTGGCCGCCTCGGGCATTGAAAAAACGGTTCGGCTCTCCGCCACCGGTAAAGGTAAGCAGAGCGCCGAACCGCCTCAGTGAGACAGCAGCCTCATTCGGACTGCGTCTTCGAATCGTTTTCCTCCAGCCACGCGACCGTCTCCTCGTCCTCGAGTTCCTCAGAAGAGATGTCGTCGTAGAGGTAGTTGTGCTTGCGCAGCGGATCAATCTGGTTCATGGACTCCGGGGAGTCCGAGGAACCTTCATAGGGGGTGCCATCACGCCCGTCTTCCGGGTCGGTCAGGTCTTCGTTGAGCTCGTCATCGAGCTGGTAGTCCGCATCCTCTGGTTGCGTGCTCATGCTGCTCACCTCCTCCCACTGCGCTCGTCGCGGCGGTTATTCGGGACGGCCCTCCGGGACCGCCGTCTTGGCCGGGTCATCCTCGGCCAAGTGGGCGATCACCGCGTCGATGCGTTCCATGACGGAATCCTCAAGGTGCACACCGACGGCCTTAACGTTCTCCCGCACTTGTTCGGGCCGGGAGGCACCCACGATGGCCGAAGCCACATTCTGGTTCTGCAGCACCCAAGCCAAAGCCAGCTGGGACATAGTCAGTCCCTGCTCCTCGGCAATCGGGCGCAGTTTCTGTACCCCGGTCAGGATTTCTTCCTTCATGAACCCGCGCATCATCTGCGCGCCGCCACCCTTTTCATCGGTGGCGCGGGAGCCGGCCGGAAGTTCGGCACCGGGCAGGTACTTGCCGGAGAGGACGCCCTGGGCCATCGGGGACCAGACAATCTGGCTGATGCCCAGATCCTCTGCGGCGGGGATGACCTCGCCCTCGATGACGCGCCACAACATGGAGTATTGCGGCTGGTTGGAGATCAGCTGGATGCCCAGATCTTTGGCGAGGGCGTGGCCGGCCCGCAATTGCTCGGCGTTCCACTCGGAGACACCGATGTAGAGGGCCTTGCCAGCGCGGACTACATCCGCGAAAGCCTGCATGGTTTCTTCCAACGGCGTTTCCACGTCAAAACGGTGCGCCTGATAGAGGTCAACGTAGTCGGTTCCCAAGCGGGTCAGGGAGCCGTTGATCGACTCCATGATGTGCTTGCGGGAGAGCCCGGAATCATTATGACCGCGCGGGCCGGTAGGGAAGTACACCTTGGTGAAGATCTCCAAGGATTCCCGGCGCTGCCCGGCCAGTGCTTCGCCCAAAACGACTTCAGCTTTGGTGTTGGCGTAGACATCGGCGGTGTCGAAGGTACTGATACCTTCCTCAAGGGCCGCCTGGACGCAGGCGATGGCCGTCTCATTCTCAATCTGGGAAGCGTGCGTGAGCCAGTTGCCGTAGGTCAACGCGGAGATTTTCAAACCGGAGTTACCAAGGTATCTAAATTCCATACCTCCCACACTATTGCGCCCCGTGGGACATGACTAGCCCCTGCCGGAGGGAAACCGAGTCCGCCCGGCAGGGGCTGTCGTCACTGTGTTTGGGATTGTGTAGTGGGTTTAGGTTGTGGGTCTCGGCTGTGGTTCTAGCCCGCATTCGGGTTGTCGGCGGCACGGGGTGCGCCGATGCCCGGGTCGATCTGGAACGGTCCGTCGGCGGAAGGGCGGACGTCGAAGTCGAAGATCGCCGTCGGGATGTAGACGGTGGAACACGAGTTCGGGATGTCCACGACGCCGGAGAGCCGGCCCTCAATTGGGGCTGCGCCCAGCAGCAGGTAGGCCTGTTCCGGGGAGTACCCGAACTTGGTCAGGTATTCGATGGCGTGCAGGCAGGCCCGCTGGTAGGACAGGTGTGAGTCCAGGTAGCGCTGTTCGCCGTCGAGCGTCACGGATGTTCCGGAGAACGCGAGCCACTCGGAGTACTGCGGGTCGACCCGGCCCGGCATGAAGATGGCGTTTTCTGCCACCCCATAGGTCTCCATGCCGCCCTTGATCAGGTCCACGTGCAGGTCAATGAACCCGCCCATCTCAATGCCGCCGCAGAACGTGATCTCACCATCGCCCTGGGAGAAGTGCAGGTCACCGACGGAGAAGTTGGCGCCATCGACGTACACGGGGTAGAAGATGCGGGTGCCCTTGGACAGATTCTTGATGTCCTGGTTACCGCCGTTCTCCCGGGGCGGGGCAGTGCGTCCGGCTTCGGAGCCGACACGTTGCCACTGATCCTTGGGCAGTGAACCCAAGACGGCGTGGTCTGCCTCCGGTGGCAGGGCCAGCGGCGGGACCCGGTGCGGGTCGGTCGCAATGAGGTCGCCTTCGCGCTTGTTCCACTTGGCCAGCAGTTCCGCCGATGGGGCGGTGCCGATGATGCCGGGGTGGATGATGCCTTCGAAGGAGACGTGCGGGATGTGCCGGCTGGTGGCGGTTTGGCCGCGGAATTCCCACACCGCCTTGTACGCGTCTGGGAATTGGTCCACGAGGAAGGAGCCGCCGTTGTGCTTGGAGAACACCCCGGTGTAGCCCCAGCCTTGGCCGGCAAGCGGGCCTTCTTCTTGCGGGATGGGACCGACGTCGAGAATGTCCAAGACGAGCAGGTCCCCGGGTTGGGCGCCTTCGACCCGGAAGGGTCCGGACAGCGTGTGCACCGTCAGCAGTGGCGCGTTGAGGATGTCTTCGGCGGAGTCGTCGTTCTTGATGGCGCCGTCGAACCATTCGCGGCAGTCGACCCGGAAATCATCTCCGGGTTTGACGGTGGCGACCGGTGGGATTTCCGGGTGCCAACGGTTGTGACCCAGTTTTTCGTGTTCGGTGAATTTCTTGTTGGAGTCGAGGGCGTAAATGACCTCTGGCATCGAGTTGCTCCTATGGTTTAGGGAGTTTTTGATGCAGGGGGTTGGTGGTTACCGGCTGCGGCCCTGACCGCGGTTTGGCCGGTAAGCCGGTCACGACGTCGGGTTCATGAGCGCTGCGTTTGGTGCTGTCCAGAAGCTGGTAGGCGCTGGAGTTAGTCTGTGCCAGTCGAACGCCGGTGATGATCCGTCTGGCGGGTTGAGTGCAATCCGGGCAGTCAACCGCCGCGGGCACCTCCGCCATGGAAAAGTGGGCATCGAACTGGTCCCCGGCGGGGCACTTAAATGTATACAGCGGCACGGTAAAGCCTCGCATCAAACCGAAGGTGACAAGCCCACTAATGATGTGAGCTAGGTCTCAGTGACCTTGTGGCTCTCACCATACGAGATGGGGCGCGGACCCGCAAGGGTTGTTTTTCTACGGTCGGTGAAGTACTGGGCGGCGCTGCGATTATTCCTTTTCTGGGATGATTGCCCCGAGTTTTTCCAGTTGGCGTCGGTCACGCTTGGTGGGGCGACCGGCTCCGCGCTCGCGGCGCGCGACCGGTGTGAACAGATGGGCGGGCTTGGGTGGAGACAGGTCCTCGTACGCGTTGACGGCGACTGGCGCCCCAACGCGTTTGGTCAGTAATTCTTTGACCTTGAAGATGCGGCTGTAGCCGGGATAGCGAACCGTCACGACATCGCCGACCTTGAGTTTCGTTCCGGGCTTGGTTGGGTCCTGGTTGAGTCGCACGTGACCGCCTTTTACGGCAGCGGTGGCCGCTGAACGCGTTTTGAATACGCGCACGGACCAGAGCCAAACATCAACGCGACTCATAACTCCCAGCTTTCTCCCAGCCCACCTCGATGGTTCTCCAATAGTGGTTTCCTATATTTATAAATACCTCATCAAGGTGCGAGTGATGATAGTGAAGATGGCCCCGGACGGTTGAGCACCCCCTCAGCTCCCGCCGGGGCCTCTCTCTGTCTTGAGGATCTTTTTTTGGGCCGGTTAGTTCGGCATTCACTTGATCGGTTTTAAGCCTTGACCGGTTTTAAGCGTAGCAAGGTGACGACGTCGATACTCTCGGCAAGAACATTCGCAATGCGGTGGTTTCCTCAGCTGCCGCTCAGGTTTTACCGGTGGTTTTTTGAAACTCGGTTTCTAGAGTGGGTCCCACCTCATCAAGGTGCGAGTGATGAATAGTGAATCGGGTCCCGACGGTTGAGCCTGCCCCCCTCTGGGCTCCCGTCGGGGTCTTTTTCTGTCCGCAGGAGGTCTCTGCAAAGGGGGAGCGGCCAAGTCAAGAAGAGGTAAGAAACCTCGTCGTCGAATGCTGTGAAGAGACACTCAGGATTCTCCCAGCTGGCGCCCCTTGTTCTCCGAAGTTCGGTTCGTATAGTAGTAACTACCTCATCAAGGTGCGAGTGATGATAGTGAACAAGGCCCCGGTAGGTTGAGCGCCCCTCAGCTCCCGCCGGGGCCTTGGTCTATCTTCAGGGTCTATGAACGGCTCTCAGGTTTTCTGCCATCCTCACAGTTCTTTTCTTTCGCGGTTGAAGCACCTTGATTCCTTAGCGTTGCGCGGTTTCCGCTACTGGGGTCAGTTTGGCCTTACTTACTATTTTTCTGTGGAAAATGAGACTAGCGTGGAAGCGTATGCAAGCTTTCCGTAGTCAACGACAGAAGGAGAACAGCTATGCAGATGCCCGAAAAACTCCAAGACGCTTTCAACGATCAGGTGACCCTCGAATTCCAAGCCAACATGGTGTACCGCCAGCTGGCCATAGACATGGATGATCGGGACCTGACCGGTTTCGCCAAATGGTTCCGCGCCCAAGCCGATGAAGAGATCGTGCACGCGAACAAGTTCATCGACCACATGTTGGACCGGGACATCCGCCCGAAGCTGCTCACCGTCGAGTTGGACGCGACCAGCGAAGGGCTGACCCCACTTGAGGCGTTCAAGGCTGCGCTGGACCACGAGAAGAAAGTCTCGGAGGCCATCCGCAACCTGTACCGGTTGGCGCACGAGGAGCAGGACTTCGACTCCTACCCGCTGCTGAACTGGTTCATCGAAGAGCAGCTGGAAGAGGAAGCCACCGTTGACGAGGTGATCTCCCAGCTGAAGCTCGTCGAGAACGACGGTTCCGGCCTGCTGCGTCTTGACGCCGATCTGGGCGGCCGCACCTCGGCCGGCACCGAAAACCCAGAGGGTTAAGATACGAAAAAGCCGGTACCCCATCGCGTTGATGATGCGGGTACCGGCTTTTTGCTGCCTAGCGGAAGGTGCTACTTCGCGTCGGTGTCTTTGACGTAGTACAGGCGCTTGTTGACGAACTCGTCCATGCCCAGCGGGCCAAGCTCGCGACCGAAGCCGGAACGCTTAATCCCACCGAAAGGTAGTTCCGCGCCGGAGGGGTTGGACGCGTTGATGGCGACCATACCGGCCTGGATCTTCTCGGCGAAGGCGCGGGCCTGCTCCTCATCGGTGGAGTAGACGGAGGCGCCCAGACCGAAGTCGGTGTCATTGGCCAACGCGAGCGCCTCCTCTTCGGAGTCCACCTTGTAGACCATCATGACCGGGCCGAAGAGCTCTTCCTTGTACGCATCCATCTCCGGCGTGATCCCGGTGAGGATGGTGGGTTCCAGCCAGGCGCCGGGCCGGTCCACCCGGTTGCCGCCGGCTTCCAGCACCGCGCCCTGGGAGACGGCGGTGTCCACCTGCTTCTTGAGCCGTTGCGCCGCCTCCTCGGAGGAGAGCGGATAGTATTCGCCGCGCTGCGGATTGGTCGGATCGCCCGGGGCGACGGTGCCGGTCAGGTTCTTCAGCTCGGCGACGAAGTCGTCGTAGATCTCGCTCATGACGATCATGCGCTTGTTCGAGGTGCAGGTCTGCCCGGTGTTCGCCAGCCGGGTGCGGAAGGCGGCCTTGGCGGAGGCGGCCACATCGTCGGACTTGAGCACCACATAGGGGTCGGAGCCACCCAGTTCCAGCACAACCTTCTTCAGGTTCTTGCCGGCGGTCTCCGCGACGGCGGCACCAGCGCGCTCGGAGCCGGTCAGGGAGACACCTTGGACGCGCTTGTCCGCGATGATCTCTGCGATCTGATCGTGATCGGCGAAGACGTTGTTGTACACACCGGTCGGCAGGCCGGCGTCGGCGAACAGCTGCACTAGCGCCAGTGCGACGCGCGGGCAGGACTCGGCGTGCTTGAGCACGATGGTGTTGCCGAGCATGAAGTTCGGGGCGGCGAAGCGGGCCACCTGGTAAACCGGGAAGTTCCACGGCATGATGCCCAACAGCACACCGATGGGGCGTTTCTGGATCATGGCTTCGGCGCCGGAGACGTCCTTGATGGGTTGGTCAGCGGCCAGGGCCGGGCCCTCGGTGGCGTAGTACTTGAAGATGGAAGACGAGTAGAGGATCTCACCCTTGGCCTCGCGGGTGCTCTTGCCCATGTCTTGGCTGACGAGGACGGCGAGGTCATCGGCGCGTTCGGAGAGCAGCTCCGCGATCTTGGCGACGACGGGGGCGCGGTCCTCGATGGGCAACGCACGCCACTTTTCGTAGGCGGTCTGGGCCTCGGCGAGGATCTGTTCGACTTCGGCGTGGGTATGCAGGTCGAATTCTTCGTTGAGTTCGCCAGTGGCGGGGTTGATGGACTTGTAGCCTTTGTGGCTCATAATCACTCCTTGATGGGGCCGCGTTAGGTGGCTAGTGCTCGGATGCTCGATGCGGGCCCTTGCGTCTCACTATAGGGCCCGACACTCGGGTGCGGCAGGTCGTTATGCTGAGTGCTCAAAGTTTGACGCGAGAAAAGCATCAGGCGGGGCCGGTCTGCACGTGTGCATGACCAACCCCGACTGCCCCCTTACGGTACGTGTAGTACCGGTCTAGAAAACTGTCCTAGAAAGCCCGGGTGGAAGTGGCCTATTTGGGCACGATGCCGGCATAGTCGGTTTGGTAGCCGGCGGTCGGTGCGTGCGGGATGTCTTCCCAGCGCTCCGGATCCGTGGCCGCAATGGTGCCGTCCATCAGCCCGGTGAACAGGGCGAGGGCGGCATGTTCGTTCTGTTTGATGAGCTTGCCGCGGGCCTTCTGGCCGATGGAACCGGGGCTGGTGTTGCCGCTGGTCTCAAGGAACACGGCCGGATGCGAATGCCCTTCCGGGTTCAGTCCGTTGTGGTTCAGCCCCAACATCATCGCGGAGACGACGCCGCCCTTGATGTCGATCTCAAGGTTGTTACCCACTTGGTAGCGGTCCACGTTGGTGTACCCGTACTTGCTCAGGGCATCGTAGACGTGCACCATCGACTGCCGGGTCAGGGTGTCGTAGCTGCCCCCAGACAGGCCGGGCAGGGTTGGTCCGCCCGGAGCCAAGGAGACGCCCAAGGACATGGAGACCGGGTCATTGGTGTCATGCTGGCGCTTCAGGCCTTGGTGGTGGATGTCGAGGGCGAACATCGGGTCCACTTCGGTCCAGTACTGGTACCAGGCGCTGGATTCCTTGGCGGTGAAACCGTTGGTGGCCCAATCGCGGTTCAGGTCTACGCGTCGATTGTCTGCGTCCCGGGTTGTGTGCCGGATGTTGTCGTCGGCGCCGTCGGGGTTGTACATCGGGATGAAGTGGAACGTGTAGTGATCCCGCAGCGCCTGATACTGCTTGGAACCGTTCCTGCCCAAGGACTTGAGCAGGTTCAGGGTTGCGTCGGTGCCGAATGGTTCGTTGCCGTGGATGCGGGCCTGCACCCAGATGTGGTTTTCGCCGGTGCCGACCGTGGCGACGTAGAGGTCTTGGCCGCGCTCGGAGGTGGCGTTGGGGATACCCAGCTCACGCAAGGTGCTGACCTTGACGTTGTGGCGGCTGGAACGCTCAATCTTTTTCAGTTCCTTGACGGTGTCCGCGGAGAACTTAATGGCGGAGAGGGAACCATTGCCTTCCGGCGACGGGAAGGTCGCGTCCGCAACAGCTGGGGTGGCGCCGAAGGTGAGGCCCAAACCAAGGGCCGCCACCCCCAGAGCCTTGCAAAGACGCGGTCGATTCGAGCGGTGGGGTGGGGTGTTGGTGGGCAAAACGGTGCTCTCCTGCAGTCATCTGGACAGCCGGAGCAGGGGCTCCAACTGAAACGGTCTGTGGCCATCTTAGTGTGATGTGGGCCACTTGACTAGAGTGGGGTTCTGCACATCATTGGCCGCGGATGAGGCTCGTCCGTTACGGTGGAACGCATGGGGAAAACCAAGCTGCCTCCGTTTCATTGGATCCACGTGGTGCCTATTGTTGTGGCGCTCATCGGCGGAATCTTCATCGGGATGAACCTGCCGCGGGCAGACGCGCCGGCGGAGGCTGAATCGACTCAACAAGCCGAACAGGAGCCGCAGGCTCCGGAAGCACGAGCTGCCCAAGAGCAGACAGAACTGCCGGATTTGGCGCGCAAACTTGAAAATGATCCAACGGCGATTGGCGATGCCGATGCCCCCGTGGTGATTGCGGTCTACTCCGATTACATGTGCCGGTTCTGCGTGAAGTGGGCCAATGAGACGCTGCCGGTGTTGGAGCGCGAATACATCGACCAAGGCAAGGTCCGGTTGGAATACCGCGACCTGAACTTCTTTGGTGAAGGCTCCCAGCAGGCAGCACTTGGCGCCTACGCGGCGGGGCTGCAGGGCAAGTTCAAGGAATTCTCCGATTACGTTTTTGAGCCGGGCACGGTGCGTCCGGCTAACGAGCTGACGGCCGAGGCGCTCGTCGAGGTCGCCGGTGATCTGGGCATGGACGCCGAGCAGTTTGAAAAGGACATGGCTTCAGAGAAGGTGGCCAAGGCTGTTGCCGAGCAGCAGGAAGAAGCCACCATGTTGGGGATCACCTCAACTCCTGCCTTTGTGGTGAACAAGCGCCCGATCTTGGGCGCCCAGCCCACCGAGGTGTTCACCAAGACCATTGAAGCCGAGCTCGAGTCCCTGAACGAATAGCAACGACAACCACTCTTGAGGTGAGTCAAGCATGGACGCAGGCTACTTTGTAGCCCTGATTGGCGGGATGCTGAGCATCTTCTCGCCGTGTTCGGCCCTGCTCTTGCCAAGTTTTTTCGCCTACACGGCGACCTCCCGGGGCAAACTCTCCCTGATGGGCACGGCCTTCTTCGTCGGCCTCTTAGTCACCATGGTCCCCTTGGGGATGGGGGTGGCCTGGGTGGGCAACGCCTTGCCGTTGACGCAGCAAGAAATGATGCGGGCCTCCGGGTGGCTCATCATCGTCCTCGGTCTGGTGCAGATCTTCGGCGGGGGTTTCGATCTCGGCCGGTTCCTGCCGTGGCGGGATAAAGCCCAGACGCATCAGGCCGGGCCCATGGTGGGTTCGTTCCTGCTGGGCACGGTCTCCGGTGTGGCAGGTTTCTGTACCGGTCCGATCCTGGGTGCCATTCTGACCTTCGTGATGAACAGTTCATCGGTGTGGGCCGGTGCCGCGATGATGGCGGTCTACAGCTTGGGTCTGATGCTGCCGGTGCTGGTGTTGGCCGCTTTCTGGCGGAAGCTCTCCCCAACGTTCTTGGCCAAGCTGCGCGGTAAAACGTTCTCGGTCGGCAAACTGCAGCTGAACACGGCAGCCCTGATTATCGGGCTCGTCTTCGTCAGTGTGGGCGTGCTGATGGTGCTCACCGATGGGTTCCTGACCGCGCCGGAGCTGATCTCCACGGCATCGATCCAGAGCATCTGGACGTGGGCCAGTGGGGTTGAATCAGCCTTGCCGGGCTGGTTGATGCCGACGGTGTTGACGCTGGCGGCGCTCGCGGTCTGGTTCTGGTTCACTGCGCGGTACTCCAAGGCAGATGACGATGAGGCGGACGCGGACGATGACGCCCAAGACAGTGTTGCCGCCGACCACCGCTCGTGAGCCGGACAGAACGGGCTCGTGGTGGTTAGATGGAAGATATGAGCGTCATCAAAATCAATGCCATTACCGTCCCTGCTGATTCCGGCGATGAACTCGCCAAGCGCTTCGCCGCCCGCGGCGACGCCATTAAAGACACCCCCGGTTTTGAAGGCTACGAGCTATTGCAGCCCACCGACGGTCGCAACGTCTGGCTGGTTATCACCCGCTGGGAGTCAGATGAAGCTTTTGAGGCGTGGAAAGCCTCCCGTGAGTTTGCCAAGTCCCATGCCGAGGGCAAGGATAAGGCCGCCGAGGAGAAACCGGCACAGAAACCGGTGGGCACCGGTGCCGAGCTGTGGGAATACACCGTGGCCGTGAGCGTCTAAGCTCGCGTAAGGGCAAACTGGTGGACATCGATATATGTCTCCACCATATGAAATATTAAGCACTTGTGGGGCCCTCGGCTGGGTAAACGGTCGGGGGCTGCCTGCTATCTGATTAACTGTTGAATACACCTGTCAACTCGCACTAACAGGAGAATTCAATATGTCAGACAACCAGGCGTCTGAAACGAAGCGAATGCCCGCGCACCTGAAGTCGTTGCGCGCGGACCCAGATTCGGGCCGAGAAATTGACTTCCAATCCCCGGGTGAACGCGCCCCGGCGGTCGAGCCGAAGTTCAACCGGCGCCGCTGGATCGGCCTCACCCTGGGCATCGTGCTAGCCATCGTGGTCTACCTGATCATGCCCGCCGACGTGCCGCACAACGCCAAGCTGACTGCGGCGACGGCCGTGCTGATGGGTGCATGGTGGATGACCGAGGCGATCCCGCTGCCCGGTACGGCGCTGATGCCGCTGATCATCTTCCCGACCCTCGGCGAGGAGATCGAGATCAAAGACGTTGGTGCCGCGTACGGTAACGACGTCATCTTCCTGTTCATGGGCGGGTTCTTGTTGGCCCTAGCGATGCAACGCTGGAACCTGCACCGGCGCATTGCGCTTCTGGTGGTCCGGGCGATGGGCCCGAAGCCGGGCGGGATGATCGCCGGGTTCATGATTGCCACCGGCTTTTTGTCCATGTGGGTGTCCAACACCGCGACCGCGGTGATGATGCTGCCGATCGGTATCTCCGTGTTGATTCTGGTGGCGAAGCTGACTGCCGGTAAGGATCCAGCTCAGTTGGAGGCAGCTGAGGCGGCAGCTTCTGCCGCAACCGAGGCGGACCCGGAAACCGAAGCAGACCCGGTTGACGGTGACACCAAGACCGACGCAGTGCAGGCCATCACGAAGACCAACTTTGGTACCGCACTGATGCTCGGTATCGCCTACGCCGCCTCCGTCGGCTCCCTGGGTACCCTGATCGGTACACCACCGAACACCTTGCTGGCCGGCTACATGCGGGAAAGCCACAACGTGGAGATCGGCTTCGGCGAATGGATGCTGGTGGGTGTTCCGCTGGCGGTTCTGATGACTTTTGCCGTGTGGTTCCTGCTGACCAAGGTGCTCTTCAAACCGGAAATCAAGGAGATTCCTGGTGGCCGCGAACTGATGAACGAGGAGCTGGAGAAGCTCGGCCCGATGTCCACCGGTGAGAAGATGGTTGGTGCCATCTTCGTCCTCGCCGCCCTGTCTTGGGTGTTCATCCCTGTCTTCTGGAAGGGCCTGATCTCCGACGCCGGCATCGCCATGGCGGTCGGTTTCTTGCTCTTCGTTCTGCCTGCCGGTGCGAACCGTGGTGTTCGCCTGCTTGACTGGGCCACCGCGGTGAAACTGCCGTGGGGTGTGCTGCTGCTCTTCGGTGGCGGTCTGGCGCTGTCCGCCCAGTTCAGCGGTTCCGGGCTAACCGAGTGGATCGGCGAATCCGTCTCTGGGACGATAGCCAGCGCCATGAGGCCAGTTACGAGGATGTAAACGGTCAGGAAGATAAATACGGACTGGAACCCGAAATTCTGAGTCAAGAAACCGCCAACAGTCGGTCCGAGGATTCCAGAGACACCAACACCAGCGCCAATGCCGCCAATTGCCAGTGGTACCCACTTCTTCGGCAACAGGTCGCGGATGAGGCCATAGGTCAAGACTAGGCCGACCATGCCAAATGCCTGGAGCGCTCGGCCACCTAGGAATAGCCCATAGTTCGGTGCAATAGCACAGAGCGAGGTCCCGATCGCCATGATGCCAAGGCCGACCAGAAGGATGCGTTTCTTGCCGTAGACGTCACCGAGCTTTCCAAGAATAGGCAAGATCATGGCGCCTGCGATGAGTAAAGCCGTGAAGGTGAGGCCGGGGTGGGTAGTTTGATAATGCGCGCCGATGCTTGGCAAGGCAGGGCTCACCATGTTGAACTCGAAAGAGGCGACCTCGCTGACTAGGATGAGCGAGATAACGATGAGCAGCGAAGATTTTCCACTTCTTGATTCGGGATCAACCTTCGGCTGGGATGGAACTAGCAAGGCTTTCATAGCGCTCCTGACATGTTTGGGGATATAGACTTTGGTCTCAATCTTGTTTTGGGGTCAGCAGTAGAACCCTGCTTGGGCCAGATCATCTAGATTTTTGACGCTCGGGCAGTTGAGCCGCGTCTGAATTGCGAGTGATTACTTTCGGCTGGGTGCCGATGTGACGAGGAATTCACCGTCAAAAATCCTTTGGCTGCCTCTTGGTGTTAGGGTCAGGCATTGCTTTATGGATATTCACGGCTGCAGAGGCGTCCGACATTGACACTTCTCCATTTCTCTCGTTTCGATACTGAAACCGGAAAGCTGTAAGCGCGGCGAATTCTTTGCCTTGGCTAGCTACTTCTAGCTGGCGTGCGCTTACGAGATGAGACAGTAACCAGCTGTTAGTGATTTGGGCAACACTTTCCGCTCAAGGAGGCATTCTTGGCGTCAGGATTCGCTATGCTCGATGAGCCAAGTGGATATCTAAAAGCGTTTATGGTAATTGCTTTGAAAAATCCGCGGCGTGTCGCGGGTCACGGGGCGGCGATGAGTCTCAGTGGGGGCGCTTGGTGGTGGAGTGCATGACGGTGTGGTGAATTGTGACGCCGGCCCCGAAGGCCTCGGCTCGCGATATACGAGTGAGCTTAGTGGGTATATGTTTTCGGTATGTCAGGTGGATCTGATGAGGGTGGCGATGTTTTCGATGGAGCTGGTTAAGGGCGATTCGCAAGTTCGAAGATCGAAGGTCGCCGGCTCTAGGGACCCTATTTACTGATTGAAATACTCAATATTTTTGATTGCAATAGGGTTAGTGGGTGCAAATGGTGGAGAGGTTTGTGCCGGAAGCTCATTCACCGAAAAATCTGGCGTTAGAGTGTTCACATGAATTCTTCCCCTCGACAGCGCCCGCAGGATGGGCCGCAGTCGGAGCCGCGCACCAGTCTCTTGGTTGCTTTGGTCGTGACCATGGGCGTGGGTCCGGTGCTCATCCACGGGCTTTCAACTACCTCTGATTACCTCTTGCCTCGGTTGGGCATTACGGAAAGTCAGTTCGGGTTGTTGTCTACGACAATGTTTGTGTCTGCCGCACTCGTAGCCATGTTGCTGGGCAGGCTGGCGGATGTCGTGAGTGTGCGCCACCAGCTGATCTTTACGTTCGGCGGTATTGCTTTGGCGTTGACGATCGCGGCCTTCACCACGGAATACTGGTTTTTGTTCATCGCGATGATCATTGCTGGCCCGGTTCAGGTGATTGCCAACCCCACAACCAATAGGGTCATCTCGCAGGTCGTTCCGCGGGCTAAACGAGGTTCGTGGATCGGCGCCAAACAATCTGGGGTGCAAGCGACCCAGCTTTTTGCTGGCATTTATTTCCCAGTGATAACTTTGTGGCTGGGGTGGCGGGGCGCATTTTTGGGTGCTGCCGGCGTGGTTCTCGTCTTGCTATGGACTTCACTGCGTGCGTTGCCGCCGGAGCCGCCCACCAACTGGGCCAAGGTACGGCAGATCTTTTCCATGCGCCGCGGCTCCCAGGTGGAGGCCAAGAACATCGACCGGCTCCCCGCCGCAGTCTGGGTACTGGCGGCAATTTCCTTCTGCGGCGGCATCGGCATGCAGATCACTAACATCTACCTGCCGCTGTATACGGTCCGCGAACTTGATTTCAGTCTCGTTCTGGGCGGTATTGCAGCCGGTTCCGCAGGCTTGGTGGGCGTGCTAAGCCGTGTCTGGTGGGGACATCTCATGGGGAAGGGACACTCGGCGGCGAAATTGTTGATGTGGTTGGTGACCGGCGGAATTCTTGGGGTGGTGGCCATTATGTTGGCCTCACCAATGCAGGAACCTATCTTGCTCTGGATTGGGGTGCTGCTGTTTGGCCTGACCATCACCGGAATCAACGTGATCGTCAATACGGCGACCATGATTATTACTGCTCCGGAACGCATCGGCACCGCTACGGGGATCACTACCTTGGGTATGTACGCGGGTTTTGCCGTTGGGCCGATTCTGAGCGGCACGCTGCTGGAGCAGACGGGAACCTTCTTGGTCACCTGGATTGCCGTCACCGTCGTCTACGTGATCTGTTTTGGCTTGGCTATCGTGCTGAAATATGCCCCGGGAAATCCTCGAAATGAAGCCCGCCAGGCAGCCTGAGAGCGCCAAATTGTACCTCACTGTTGCTCTGTCTTGCGACGGATGTTGTGACCTGCCCCATAAATAAAAAGTATGGTCTTTTAGGTGAGAAATATCGCGAAAATAGTTTCACATCGACAGGTCTCTTCTCGGTAATCCGCTGTTTATCGGCTTTGACGAGGCAGGCATAAGTGTGGATGGAAAGTCTGAATTTCCTTGTGTTTTCAAGGAATTGTGAGCTGGGTCAAGTGCCTTGTGGAATGAGTCGTGGCGAGCTATCTGGAACAGCTGAAAAGTGGTTCGGTTGCCTCTCAGAATTCTTGTGATTAGTGTCACTAAATGATTTGGCAAAGAAAAAAATTATTGCTTTTCACATCGAGCAAAACCCGTTTCTTCGTGCTGACATAGGGATAGCCATGACTCAATCACCATCTTCACCAACACAGACCATGGAAGATTTGCTGCGTACTCGCCACGAGCTCACCCAGCGTGCAAGCAAGCTGGTGCCGCTGCTGCGGGAGAAAGCCGCTCAGGCTGAGAAGGAGCGCCGAGTTCCTCAGACGGTCATCGATTCTCTTGAAGACGCTGGCCTGTTCCGGATCTGTGCGCCACTGAAGCGCGGTGGCTACCAAGCTGACATCCGTACTTACATGGATGTCAACAGCGAAATCGCTCGAGGCTGTGGTTCCACATCTTGGGTCACCTTCATCAGCAACATGATTTCTTGGATGATCCGCTTCTTCCCAGAAGAGGTCCAGGACGAAGTGTACGCAAAGGGGCCAGACACCCGCTTCATTGCACCGCTGGCACCAACCTCGACCGCCGAGCGTGTTGAGGGTGGCTACAAGGTCAATGGCCGTTGGGCCTTCTCCTCCGGCAGTCTGCACGCCGATTGGGCCTTCGCTGCAGCGCCACTTCCGCAAGAAGACGGGAGCGTTGAAGGCGGTGTGGTGCTGTTCCAAATGACCGATGCCACCGTTGAAGACACTTGGTTCGCCGCAGGGATGAAAGCGTCCGGCAGTAACACCGTCGTGGTTGAGGGCCTGTTCGTCCCACAATGTCATACCATGAAGCTCTCCGAGCTGATGGGCCGGAACGCGCTGGGCGATACCGGGCGTGGCCCAACCTATGGTCAGGCATGGGCAGTCTCCGCAACCATCGCGGTGGCCGCTCCAATCATCGGCTTGGCCAAAGCCGCACTGGAGCTGACGCAGGAGCGTCTGAACAGCGGCGGCAAACGAATCTCCTACAGCGAAGTTGTCGATGCCCGCCACAACTCCGCCATGCAGATGCAGATGTCGGAAGCTGCAACACTGATCTTGATTGGGGAAAAGACCATCAAGGGAGGGTGCGACCACATCGTCAACAGCGCTGCAGCAGAGGTAGAAATCCCGGTCATCAACCGAGTTCGACTGCGTGCAGAACTGGGCGTGGCCATCCGCCACCCGCGGGACGCTGTTGATCTGCTGTTGAGCGTCCAGGGCGCCAGCGCGTTTATGGACGGTAACCCGCTTCAGCGGATCTGGGGCGACCTAGAGGTCGGCAGCCGGCATGGCATGCTGAGCCCAGAGGTTCCTGCCGAAATCTACGGCCGGTTGCTCTTCGATGAGGAAGACGCCGTCCAGCAGTCTGCATTTATCTAAATCATGACCGATAAGCTTTTGGGGTCCGTGTTCTTAGGAACACAGACCCCAAAAGCTTTTCGCGTTTAATCTCTACTGCGAAATTCGTCATGGCTTATATGGGCACAAGTATGCGAACGTGACTGGGAGTCACCAATGGATTTCAGGCAAATTGAGTATTTCCGGACAGTTGTTGCCCACGGATCTCTTTCTGGGGCGGCCAAACACCTTGAGATGACACAACCGCCGCTGAGCTCGGCTATTGCCAAGCTGGAGGAGGAGCTTGGGGTAAAACTGCTCAAGCGGACCTCCAAGGGAGTAACGCCGACTCAGGCCGGCCTTGTGTTCCTTGAAACCGGTGGGCGTCTGCTGAATGAGCGGGAGCGCTTGAAACAGAATCTCAACCTCATGGGCAAGGGCATGGTGGGCGAACTACGCATTGGTGCGGAATCGATGGGGATTAACGAGCTCATCGCCCAGGTGACAGGCAAATTCACTCGGGAATTCCCTGAGGTGCGCGTCAACTTGTTCGACATTCGCCCGGACGAAATGCTGCAAAGCCTCGAAGACGGCCGACTAGACATCGCCTGTGTCCCCTTCGACCCGTCGACGTTCACCAGTTACGTCAAGGAGTCGTTCGAGTGGATCACGACCCTGCGAATCGACCTGAAGATCGCCGTCCCCGCGATGCGGGCAAGGGAAGACCACCCCGATGGTCGGGGCTGGGGCCGTTGGATCGTTCCGCAACCGATTCAGGTTTTCCCCGGAATTCCCGAAGTGGTCCTAGGTGCGGTGGGGGAGGAACTAGGGTTCCGAGCCCTTTACGTGTCATCGCCGCAGACAACGATCCCCTTTGTCGCGGCTGGCCTAGGTGTCGCTCTTGTCACTGAGAAAATGGCGGCCGGGGTCCAAGGCGTGGAGACCATCGAGGCACCCGAATGGGCCAAGCCCATGCGCTGCACGTTGCTTTGGCGCAAAGGAATCGAGCTGACACCGTTGATGAAACGCTGGTTGGAAGTCTCTTCTGAAGTCGCCGAACGAACGATGAAACTGGGTTCGAATAGCAGCTATCGCTATTAGAAGATCAGTTCTAGAAAAGTCTGAAAATTTGGCCAGACTGGGCTCTCTATACATTAAATATATGGACCTTCGCGGTTTTAGCTTTGGGTAAAACCGTGCCTAAATGTCACATTATCTCGATATGTGAGACTCCTTAGTGTTTGTGGTGGCTCAAGGAATCACTTGTTTCATCTGCGCCAAGGTCGCTCTTTCGTTGATTTCTTCATTGTTTTTGAGGGTTGGAAATTCCTGACTGATCGTTCATTTTGAGGTCTTCGGGGAGTTTTTAGCGACTCTGCGCGCACGCTGTGTTGTTTGGATCACATCTGAAGCCTATTGTTGTCAGCGTACTCCGCACCGGAGCGATCAAATCGAAGTTTTGACAGCGGTGCAGGGTCGCGATTCCTCAGTGAACTGGGAGGGCGATCTCAAGAAAGATGCGAAGGCAGTGTCTTTCTCGCGGAGAGTTTTCCGGGTCCAGAAGCAGAAATTTTCAATGAAGGACCAACGCGGAGTTTGCGGGGAGACGAAGCGTTAACAGGCATTTTTAACAGGTTGTGTCGCGAAGAGATTCCTAGCTGGGTTGGCTGTGTGGTCTCCTGCGAAATCTATTTAGTAAGGAAAGAAGTTGTCTTCTCTAGAAACGAAGAAGGTCGGTTCCATTGACTCGTCTTTGGCTGCTGCTGCCGAGGACCACTCGCTGGTTTCCGTTCCACAAGAAGATCGTAAGTCGGGTTTTGTCCTGGCAATTAGCCCACTGAGCGTGGCTACGGCGCTTGTCATTTTTGGTCTGACCGGCTTCTCGGTCTTTCTGGCCGGCTTCAAGGTTGGGCTGCTGGCAGGCGTGATTGTCGGTACCGTTGGTTTCCTCGTGAGTCGTGGTGTCGGCATGCTGGCTTTCAAAACGGGTATGTCCAGCACCCTGAACTCCCGTTTCTTTGGATTGGGTTTCAAGGGTTCATCCATCGCATCTGCCATCGTGGCGTTCTTGATTCTGGGTTTCCTAGCCGTTGAGTCGGCCCTCCTTTACGAGGGCACCATTTTGATGATGAATCTGGAAGACACCTGGCCGACTCGAATCATCATTTACGGTTTGATGACGGCAGCATGGATCTTGTTGGCGATTTTCGGCCTCAAGTTCACCATTCGCACTTCCGGCATCATGATTGTGGCGACCCTGCTCATCGCTCTTTACTTGCTGTACCAGATCTACTTCGTTCAGGGTGCCAGCGTGCAGGACGTTGTGAATTTTGAGGGTGTAGTGCCCGGTGGAACGTGGCCCCGCCTCGAAGCTGCCCTAGGCGTTGTTGGCGCTCTCGGTGGTTCCATTGCGCTGAACTCCAGCGACTTTGCCCGCTACTGCCGGACGAAGAAAGACGTCACGATCTTGGCCGTGGCTGGCCCGATCATGATGAACGTGATCATGACCGTTCTGGGCTCCTTGATCGTGATTGGTGGTATGCCAGCAGTTGGGGAATACCTGATGGCGCGAAACTCTGGCCTGTCCCCACAGGAAGCCTCTGAAATGGCCAGCGGTTACATCATGGATAACACCGGTGCATTCTTCGTGATCTTCGCCGGTTGGCTTGGCTTCCTGACTATCTACGCCGCGCAGGCCAAGGCGCAGGCCATCAATGCCTACATTGGCTCGCTGTCTCTGGTGAACCTGTTGGAAGTCCTCTTCCGCTGGAAGCCGGGCCGTGCCTGGATGGTTGTCGCCGGTAACGGTATCGCGCTGCTGATGATCATCCTCGGTATCGCAGGCAACTTCTCCCAGTACTTGGCTTACCTAGGCTGCCTGACCTTTAGCTTGGCGGGCATCATGATCGCCGATTACTACATCGTTCGGAAGCGTCAATTTGATGGCGTTCACGAAACCGTTGAGAACTGGAACATGGCGGGTATCGCGACCCTCGTGATTGCCGCGGCAATTGGTGCCACCTTGATGGTTACCGGGATTGTGCCGCTTGGCTTCTACATCTCCTTGGTGTTGTCGCTGATCCTCTACCCGGTCTTGCGGAAGGCGATGCCGAAGGGGACTGGTACTTCCTTCGCTGGCGCTGAGGACGTGGCACACGAAGCTGTCTAAGGTCCGGCCTATGGTCGATAAAATAATCAATAGCTAGTGATAACGAGGCATAGATCAAGGGACTGCTCTTGGTCTGCGCCTCGTTACAGTGCTGACAGGGCTAGGGCAGAGGAGCTCTAGCTGCGTTAGGACGCGTGCTGATCCTGTCTGCATCGCGAGTGAAGGCAGGCGGGGAAACTTCTAAGGGGAATCATGGATTTTCGCCAGATTGAATACTTTATTGCAGTGATTGAGCAAGGCTCAGTATCTGGGGCGGCCAAAAACCTGAAGATGACACAGCCGCCGCTAAGCGCCGCGATCTCCAAGCTTGAGCAAGACCTTGGGGTCAAGCTGCTGAAGAGGACCTCTCGGGGTGTCATCCCGACCCAAGCGGGCATGTTCTTCTTCGAGCGCGCAACACGACTGCTGAACGAACGAAATCGGTTGAAGGAAGACGTCAACCTCATCGGGGAGGGTTTGGTGGGTGAAATCCGTGTTGGGGTTGAGCCCATGGTGGTCATTGAACTGATCGGCCAGGTGATGGCTGAATTCATCAGGTCTTCGCCTAATGTTCGGGTCACGCTTGAGGATCAGCACCCGACGTCGATGATCGCTTCGTTGGAAGCAGGAAAAATCGACCTAGCATGCGTCCCCTTCGGTCAAGAGAGCTTCGCCAAAATTATCTCCGAGTCATACCACGTTGTGACGGCGCTGAGCATTGACTTGAAAATCGTGGTGCCACCTTCCCGCGCTGATGAGGTGCACGAAGGCGGCAAAGGCTGGGGTCGATGGATTTTGCCCTATCCGATACCGGCATTCCGTGGCATGCCCGAGGCGGTTGAAAGCAACCTTAAGGATGATCCGACGTTCCGCAGCATCTATGTGTCGACGCCGCAAACTGCGATACCACTCGTGGCCGCCGGTATCGGGGTAGCTCCTGTGACAGAACGGATGGCTCGGGGGATACCGGATGTTGCGGTCATCGATCCTCCAGAGTGGCTGGAACCGATGCGCTGCAGCGTGCTCTGGCGTAAGGGCGCAGAGCTGACGCCGTTGATGAATCGTTGGTTGGAAGCAACGGCGCTGGTCTCGGAGAAGCGCTGGGGCCTACACAAGTAACCAATGTTCTAATTTTCAAAATAATAGGAGTTTTTGACTAGTCTCCTTGGCGCTCTTGGCGCGCAGGGAGATTTTTTCATGCTCTCGACAGTGTTTGCGGCCTCCCGCTATACCAAAAAGATATATCCGGCAAAACGGGACCGTATGGTTGATTTTTTGAAAAGTTTCTTGAATATCTCAGAGTGTGAGACGGCTTTTTGTGGCTCACAAGGGAAACTTTTGCTCCTCTGGGAGCTCCCCTTGATGCGGCTGCTTCGTTGGAATATCGCGGTTTTTAGTTGCCTGAGTCACAGTGTGTTCGCGCTAACAATTTGAGCCAATCTGGAGTCGGAGCTCACATTTGATTGACGTTGGGTGGGCGCCGTGTTGCCCGACTCACATTGTGTGATTAGTGTCATTGACCATGAACGAGGCCCCGGCAGCGAGAAGCGAAATTGCGAGGGGTTTTCGGCCTCACGAAAGATTTCTATTTTAGAACACAAAATTGTGTTTTGTCCCAGTCGGTTTGGATCGGCCAAACGAAAACAATTGGAGCAATGATGGCTGAAACAGCATCAGAAAAGAAATACAACAAGGACTACATCCCGTTCACGGGTGAAGAGTACCTGGAAAGCCTGCGCGATGACCGCGAGGTCTGGATCTACGGTGAGCGTGTCGATGACATCACCGAGCACCCGGCATTCCGTAACTCTGCCCGCATGATTGCCCGGATGTACGATGCTCTGCACGATCCAGAGACCAAGGATATCCTGACTACTGACACCGAGTGGGGTGGCTTCACCCACCGCTTCTACCGCGCACCTTCCACTCTTGAAGAGCAGGTGGCACAGCGCGACGCGATCGCCGAATGGCAGAAGATTGCTTGGGGCTGGATGGGCCGCTCCCCAGACTACAAGGGCTGCTTCCTGGGCACCCTGGGCGCAAACGCCGAGTTCTACCGCGGTTACGAAGACAATGCCCGCGCCTGGTACCGCAAGGCACAGGAGCGCACCCTGTACATCAACCACGCGATCATGAACCCACCGGTTGACCGCAACTTGGGTGCTGAAGCTGGTAAGGACGTCTTCGTTCGCGTCACCAAGGAAACCGACGGGGGCATCTATGTTACCGGCGCCAAGGTGGTCGCTACCGGTTCAGCTCTCACCCACTACACCTTCATCGGCCACGTTGGTCCGGTTGCGATGAAAGATCCGGCCTACTCCCCAGTGTTCATCATGCCGACGAACGCTAAGGGCGTGAAGCTGATCTGCCGTACCTCCAACGAGTACCGCGCCGGCGTTCTGGGTAGCCCATTCGATTACCCGCTCTCCAGTCGTCTGGATGAAAACGACGCCATCCTAGTGATGGACAACGTCTTCATCCCATGGGAAGACGTCTTCATCTACAACGACCTGGAGCAGGCCGCTCGCTACAACATCCACTCCGGCTACCTGGAGCGCGCTTCCATGCACGGTTGCACCCGCTTCGCCGTGAAGATGGACTTCCTCGTCGGCATGCTCTCCAAAGCTCTGAAGGTCACCGGTGCCAACGAATTCCATGGTGTGAAGTCCCAGCTCGGTGAAGTCATCGCTTGGCGCAACACCTTCTGGGCACTGTCTGACGCAATGGCCAAGAGCGCAGTGGAGTGGAAGGGCGGCATGATCCAGCCTGACTCCCAGCACGCTGGCGCCTACCGCGTGATGAACCAGCTGGCGATGCCGAAGATCAAGAACATCATCGAGCAGGTTGTGGCTTCCGGTCTGATCTACCTGAACTCCCACGCCGATGACTTCAACACCCCAGAGATGCGCAAGTACCTGGATCTGTACGCTCGCGGCTCCAACGGCATCGACTCGGTCGAGCGCGTGAAGGTCATGAAGATGCTCTGGGACGCCATCGGTACCGAATTCGGTGCACGTCACGAGCTGTACGAAATCAACTACATCGGTAGCAACGACGTCACCCGCCAGACCAACCTGTTCTCCGCCATGGGTAACGGCACCCTCGAATACTGCGAGAACTTCGCGCAGTCGGCGATGGACGAGTACGACCTGGACGGCTGGACCGTTGATGACCTGTTCAACCCAGACGACATCAGCGTTCTGAACAAGAAGTAAGCAACCACGGAAGAAGACTGGAGGAGTCATGGCAACAGCAATCGATGCTGCACAGGTTACCTATGAGGCACCTGATCTGGAACTGGCGGAAAAATTCCTCACTGACTTTGGGATGGTCAAGGCCCCCGGCAGTGACGAGAACACCCTCTACATGCGAGGAATCGGCACCCAGCACCACATCCACGTGACCCGCAAGGCAGACAAGCAGCGCTTTGTCGGAGCCGTCATCGAGGTTGCAACCAGCGAAGACCTTGACGAGCTGGCCGCAATGGAAGGCTCATCTGCGGTTCAGGAAGCAACCGAACCAGGCGGCGGCTACGAGGTTGTCATGTACACCCCAGACAACGTCGAGATCAAGGCGATCTGGGGCAGGGAGAAAGTTGAGCCGATCGAGGACCGCGCACCGTTCAAAATGAACACGGTCTCCGAGAAGCGCCGCATCAACGAAGCAGTGCGTCAGCCTGTTGCACCGGCCACCATCACCCGCTTGGGACACTTTGTCCTGCACGTGCGGGATCACGATGCAACGGTGAAATGGTTCTTTGACCGGTTCAACTTCCTGCCCTCGGATTACTTTGTTCCACCGGGAACCGATGGTGACCCATACGGAACCTTCATCCGGTTGGACCTAGGCGAGGAACTGGTTGACCACCACTTCATGCTCATCCTGCAGTCCGACTGGGTCGGTATCCACCACAGCTCGTTCGAGGTCACCGATGTTGATGCGGTCATGGCCTCCCACGACTACCTACTCCAGCAGGGCCACAAGCTAGATGTGGGCGTGGGCCGGCACATGCTCGGTAGCCAGATCTTTGACTACTGGAAAGATCCGTTCGGCTTCCGCATCGAGCACTACACCGATGGTGACACCGTCAACCACCTGCACAAACCTTCCAAGTTCAACGGCACGGCCTCGGACACCACGCAGTGGGGTTCGCGTCCGCCACTGGAGTTCTTCGAGTAAACAATGAATCCCGAGATTCGCGAAAAACTAGAAAAAGTAGGCACCGCCAACGTTGCCAACGTCCTGCTCAAACGCGGCTTCAAGAACGTGATGATGCACGGCATCTTGCCGCTGTCGGAGGACCAAGAGCAGCTGGTGGGCCCGGCCTACACGCTCCGGTTTATTCCAGCCCGGGAAGATCTGGACTCCATGGCGAACTACGCCAAGTCGGAGAATAAGCACCGTCGCGCGATCGAGGAATGCCCGGAAGGGTCAGTGCTGGTCATTGACGCTTTCGGGAACCTCGAAGCCTCCTCCATGGGAGACATGATGGCTACCCGGCTGCGCTACCGCGGCGTGGCCGGGGTCGTCACCGATGGCGGCTACCGGGACTCGGTGTCCATCAAGACCACCGGCCTACCGTGCTTCCAGAAGCGCAACGCGCCACCAGCTACGCCCATCAAACTGCACCCGTTGGAACTCAACGAACCCATCGGGTGCGGGGGCGTGGCGGTCTACCCGGGAGACATCATCGTTGGCGACAGCGATGGCGTTGTGGTGATCCCGCAACACCTAGTCGAGGAAGTCGCCGCCGAGGCGTACCACGCGGTGCAGTTCGAAGAATTTGTCGAAATGAAAATCAAAGCCGGCCGCTCCATCATGGGGCTGTTCCCGGAGACTCCGGAGAGTCGTCAAGAGTACGACGCCTGGGTCGCTGCCGGTCGGCCGCAAGAAGCTTAGAGAGACGTGCAAGAAATGCCACCTTTGAACCCAGAAACACTTGAGCTGCTGATTCACCAGACCGAGCTCAAGGACGAGGAATGGATCGACTACCCGGAATACGGGTTCCGCCAGTACTTCCTGTACAAGAACCCGGAAACGGGCGCCTCCATCGCGCTGCTTGACTATGACAAGGGCGGCAACATCCCAGTCAAGCACACGCACGCCTCTAACCAGTTCATGTACTGCTTGGAAGGCGACTACGAGTACACCGACACCGGTCTGCGACTGAAGCCAGGCTCCTTCTACATGAACCCGAAGGACCACCCACACGGGCCAACCTTGGCTCATGAGAAGAGTCTTCTGATCGAGATCTACGACGGTCCGCACTACTACGAGACCCCGGAATACCACACCGAGGAAACCATCGGCGATTTCCTCGCTAAAGAAGACTAAGCCCCTCAGCTTAAGACAAAGAATTTAGGAGCAAAAAAGTGTCTGTGTTTGATACAGAGAAAGTCCTCGCCCGCTTCGGCCTGGACAAGGTCCACTCCGGGACCTACTCGGACGCCCACGGCTGGGCTTCCACCGAAGGCCGCGACCTGATTGACGCAGTCTGCCCAGCTGACGGTCTCGTGGTTGGCCACATCGCTTCCTCGACCTCCGAGGACTACGAACAGCTCATCACCGAGGCTGTCGAGGTGCAGAAGCGCTGGCGCAGCGTGCCACCACCACGTCGTGGTGAGTTCGTCCGCCGCATCGGTCAGCTCATCGAAGAAAACATCGATGATCTGGCAGGTCTGGTGTGTCTGGACACCGGTAAGTCCATCATGGAAGCCAAGAGCGAGCTGAAGGAAAGCTACGACATGGCTTATCTGGCTGCCGGCCAGTCCCGCATGCTCTACGGCTTCACCCAGCAGTCTCAGCGCCCTGATCACCGCATGTACGACCAGTGGCTGCCGATCGGCGTGGTTGGCATCATTAGCGCCTACAACTTCCCAGCAGCTGTCTGGGCCCAGAACGGTTTCCTCTCCGCTATCGCCGGTAACACCGTCATCTGGAAGCCAAGCCCGAAGGTCCCATTGACCGCGATCGGCGTCCAGAAGATCGTCAACCAGGCCGTGGAAGAGATGCCGGACTGCAAGGGCGTCTTCTCCCTGTTCATCCCAGAGGACAACGCTGTGGCACAGGAAATGGTTGCCGACACCCGCGTTGCCATGATTTCCTTCACCGGCTCCACCGGTGTTGGCGAGATGGTTGCCGACGTGGTGGGTTCCACCCTGGGCCGCCGCTACCAGCTGGAATGCTCCGGTAACAACGGCGTGATCGTGGACGAGACCGCTGACCTGAAGCTGGCCGCCCGCGCCATCACCTTCGGTGTTGTCGGTACCACCGGTCAGCGCTGCACCAGCACCCGCCGCATCATCGCTCACGAGGCCATCGCCGATCAGCTGTTGGATCTGCTACGCGAATCCTTCGACCAGATCAAGATCGGGGACCCACGCGATGAAGACACCGTGGTTGGTCCGCTGATCGACGAAGCGGCTGTGGAACTGTACAAGAAGAACCTGATCAAGGCCGAGGAAGACGGCGCCAAGATCGCCTACGGCGGCAAAGTGATCGACCGTCCGGGCCTCTACGTTGAGCCGGCCATCGTCGTCAACGTTGATCCGAAGTCTGAGATTGCTCAGGAAGAGGTCTTCGCTCCGATCGTCTCCCTGATCACCTACAAGACTCTGGAAGAGGCAATCCAGATCCACAACGATGTTTCGCAGGGCCTAGCCTCCGGCATGCACAGCACCGACCTGACCAACATCGAAACCTTCCTGTCTGCTCGTGGCTCCGACTGCGGCATCGTACGTATCAACATGGGCACCACCGGTGCCGATGTGGGTGCTGCCTTCGGTGGCGAAAAAGAAACCGGTGGTGGACGCACCGCAGGTTCCGATGCATGGAAGCTGTTCATGCGTCGTCAAAGCGTCAACGTCAACTGGGGCGGAACTAGCGCCTGGGACAACCGAATCAACCTCTAAAGGAAGCAATGAAAAAGCAACGTTTTTACTCGGATCAGGTCGGCGAACCAGCAGAGGGCATGTGGTCCAACTGCCTGCGCATCGATGATCAGATCTTCATCTCCGGTCTGACCGCTCGCGGTCTGGACGGCCAGAGCATCGAAGGCGATAACGAATACGATCAGTCGGTTTACATCTTCCAGAAGATCAAGAACCTGGTCGAATCTGCAGGCGCTCAGATGGACGATATCGTGAAGATGACCATCTTTGTGACCAACATGGAAAACAACTCCCAGGTTTGGAAGGCCCGTAAGGAATTCTTCACCGGCGACTTCCCAACCTGCTCCCTCGTTGAGGTAGCTGCTCTGGCCAAGCCAGAGATCCTCGTCGAGATCGAAGCCATCGCCATCGCAGGTTGCAGCGCCGAGTAAGGCCCACCTGCAGCAAAAGTGGGGCGCGGTGTTCATCGTCGCGCCCCACTTTTCTTAATCCCGCAAGTTTTTAGATAGGACTTATCATGTCTACGGAAAAGGCGAGCTCCTCGCAGTCCATTGATTCTTCCCTCGCTGCGGCAGCCGAGGATCACGCCCTAGAAAGTGTTCCCGAACATGACCGCCGCAGCGGCTTCCAACTATCCCTGAGCCCGGTCAGCGTGGCTACCGCGCTGGTCATCTTCGCGATCTCCGGCTTCGCCGTGGTGCTGGCTGGGTTCAAGATGGGCATGATCGCTGCTGTGATCGTGACCATCATCGGTGTGCTGTTCGGTAAGTACTTGGGCACCATCACCTACGAAACCGGCCTGTCCAGCACCCTGACCTCCCGCTACTTCGGATTCGGGTTTAAGGGCTCGGCCGTCGGGTCGGCGATCTTTGCGTTCATGATCTTGGGCTTCTTGGCCATGGAATCGGCGCTGCTGTACGAAGGCACGCTGCTGATGTTTGATCTGGAAGACAACTGGACCACCCGGATCCTGCTCTACGGCGCTCTGACCATCGCCTGGATCGCGCTGGCCATCTTCGGCCTGAAGCTGGCACTGCGTTCCTCCGCGGTCATGATCATCATCACCATCGCGGTGGCGCTCTACCTGGTGTACGAAATCTACTTTGTTCAGGGCGTCGACCCGATGAATGTCTTCGGCTTCCCGGGTGTTGTTGAAGGCGGCAACTGGGAGAAGATCCAGGCCGCACTGGGTGTCTCCGGTGCTACCGCCGGTACCATCGCGCTGGTCACCACCGACTTCGCCCGCTACGCACGCTCCGATCGCGACGTCACCATTCTGGCGCTGTCCGGCCCGGTTACCCAGAACATTATCATGACCGTGCTGGGGTCCCTGATCGTCATCGGCGGTATGCCGACCGTGGCCGACTACCTGATGGCCCGCAACGCTGGGATGTCCCCACAAGAGGCCTCGGAAATGGCCAGCATCTTCGTTATGGAAAACACCGGTGCGTTCTTCGTGATCTTCGCCGGCTGGTTGGGCTTCATCACCATTTACGCCTCGCAGGCTAAGGCACAGGCCATCAACGCCTACTCCGGCTCCCTCTCGCTGGTGAACCTCGTCGATGCGCTGACCGGTTGGAAGCCAGGCCGTGCCTGGATGGTTGTGGTTGGCAACATCATTGCTCTGGTGATGATCGCCGCAGGTATCCTCGGTGCATTCGCTCAGTACTTGGCCTACCTCGGTACCCTGACGCTGTCCATGGTGGCGATCATGATGGCCGACTACTACTTCGTGCGCAAGCGCCAGGTGGATCTAGCCAGCCAGCGCGTGGAAGTCTGGAACTGGGCCGGCTTGCTGACCCTGCTAATTTCCGCGGCGATCGGGTTCGTGCTCATGGGCACCGGCATCATGCCGCTCGGGTTCTTCCTGTCCTTCGTCATCGCAATCATCCTGTACCCAATCCTTCGCAAGGCCATGCCAGAAGGCGCCGGCACCAAGTTTGCCTCAGATAAAGATGTGTTGGAGGAAGCTGTCTAAGCGAAAACCATGCTATGGAATGCTGAAATCTACGAAAATGTAGCTGACGCGGCCACCGCGAAAGCAACTGAAGTCACTCCGGCGCCGTTCGCCGATCCGCGGCAGCTGCGCAACACCCTCGGCAACTTCGCCACCGGTGTGACCGTGTTGACCTACCAGTCCGGGGATACTTTCCACGGCGTCACGGTCAACTCCTTCACCTCCGTCTCCATGGACCCGCCGCTGGTGCTCATCTCCCTGATGCGGACCTCCCGGGCCCTGACCTACCTGCTCGAGCGTCCCTTCGCCATCAACATTCTTGGTGAGGACCAGCTGAGCACAGCTCTGCAGTTTGCGGGCAAGCCACAGGAAGAGCCGATCGAATGGGTCACCGACGAGGAGGCCCCGCGCATTAACGGCGCGCTGGCCTACTTCCAGTGCACCCCGTGGGCCAGCTACGACGGTGGCGACCACGTGCTGGTACTGGGTCAGGTCAGCTCCTTCGGCCAAAAGGACGAAACCAAACCGCTGCTGTTCTACCGTGGCCAATGGGGAGAACTTGCGACTGCTGAGGAGAACGAGAAGTAATGATGGTAGACATTGATTTGGCGCCAGAGCTGCCAGAGTTGCGCCCCGAAATCCAACAGATCTTAGACGCCATTGACGAGGCCTTCCCGTTGTTGCAGTCGGAAGCCGAGGCAGGCGAGCGTCTGCGCCGGCCGACCCCTGCAGTGCAGAACGCGCTGAAGGAGACGGGGATCTTCAAGCTCTCGGTGCCGACCTCCTTGGGCGGCTTCGAAGCCACCCCGCTGGAACTGCTGCGCGTGATTGAGAAGATTTCCCACGCCGACGCCTCGCTGGGTTGGTTGGCTCGTGTCCTCACCGGGGAAACCGGGGTCGCAGCGACCTTCCTGAGCCGGGAAAACGCCGAAAAGCTCTTCAACGGCGCGGATTGGCCACGCGTGGCCGGCCAATCCACCAGCTTCCACGGCACCGCCGTGAAGGTGGACGGTGGCTACCAGGTCACCGGGTCCTGGCCGTTCATGGCTGGTACCTCCATGGCCACCCACGTCAACATGGGTGTCACCGTCGAGGGGACCGGGGAGAAGATCGTCTGCTTGGTGCCTCGCTCGGAATTGTTCATGAGCGACAACTGGGACATGCTGGGGCTGCTCGCGACCTCCAGCTTGGACTACGAGGCCAAGGACCTGTTCGTTCCAGAGAAGTTTGCCTACACAGTGGAAGGCAGTGATGGCGGTCGTCGCGGGATGACCGGCAAGCTGTCCCCGACCCTCGTCGACAGCCTGAAGCAGGCTGCTTGGTCGCAGGGCGTGGGCCGTCGCATGCTGGATGAGCTCAAGCAGCTCGCCAGCGCGGCAGCTAACCGGGAGCACTACAGCCGTGGCGATAGTGCGGTCTCCAGCGACGAGTTCTTCTACGAGTTCGCCCGTCATTATTCGCACGTGCGTGGCACGCTGGCGCTGCTGACTGAAACTTGGAGCGGCTATGAGCAGACCCTGAAGGCTGACGAAGAACCGACCCAGCAGCAGGAAACCATGGCACGGTTGGCGACCAACCTCGCCACCCGCACGGCGTTGGAGATCAGCCAGATTGCTCACCGCTTTGCTGGTTTCCAGGTTATGCGTCATTCCGCGCTGCAGCGTTTCTTCCGCGACAGCCACGCTGGTACCCAGCATCGCGGTAGCCGTCTCGCCGTGACGGCAGAATGCGGCCGCATGCTTGCCGGGGTTGTCCCGGAGGGCAGCACGTGGGGCTTCTACGAGCTAGAGATCCCAGGCCGTACGTCAACCAACCACTAGATTTCGACTCAGAAATGGAGTGCCTCCATGAAATTGGCGACACTACGTGTAGATAACAGTACCGTTGCAGCTCGCAAAGACGGTGACACCTACACCGTCATCGAGGGCTACGACAACCTGAACCAGTTGCTGGCAAACGCTGACTGGAAGACCATCGCCCAGCAGGCAGCCGACGCACAGATTGCCGAAGACGCAGCCGACCTAGCGCCAGTTGTACCGAGCCCGTCCAAGGTGCTGTGCGTAGGCCTGAACTATGCCGGCCACATCTTGGAGATGGGCCGCGAACTGCCGGAATACCCAACCGTGTTTCCGAAGTTCGCCGACACCCTCACCGGGCCGAAAGACCCGGTGGGTGCTGTCGAGGAAGATCCGGATCTGGACTGGGAAGCAGAGCTGGCAATCGTGATTGGCAAGACCGCTTACAAGGTCGCCGAAGAGGATGCCGAAGAGTACATCGCCGGCTACACCCTCGCCAATGACATCTCGATGCGCGGCTGGCAGGCTCGGACCATCGAATGGACCCAAGGCAAGATCTGGGCCAAGTCGACCCCGGTCGGCCCGTACATGGTGACCCCTGACGAGCTCGACTTCGACACCGCAATCCTGCGCACCACACTCAACGGCAACGTCATGCAGGAACACCAGATCAACGACCTGGTCTTCAAACCAGCCAAGTTGATCGAATACCTGTCCACCATGCTCCCGCTGCGCCCAGGTGACCTGATCCTGACCGGTACCCCCGGCGGTGTGGGCAAGGGACGCACCCCGGCCCTCTACATGAAGGCTGGGGACCACGTGGAAGTGTCACTGGACGGTCTGGGCAAGATCTCCACGGACATCGTCACCCCGGCGGAAGCCCCAGCGGTTCTCTAATCTTGGGCCGCGGCAGGCACCTGCCGACCACATAAACCAATAACACACAGCGCCAGCTACATCAGGTTATGCCTGAGGAAAGCTGGCGCTGTGCGGTTAAGAGATCAGCAGCTGCGTGCGCTAGCGGGCGAGGTTCTTGAACTGGGAGTTGTGGAACACGACCGGGGCGGTGCCCTCCTGCACCTCGAGGCTGTGGACTTCCAGGAGCACCACGGTGTGATCGCCCGCCGGGAACTGGCCGTAGACGGAGGTTTCAAACCACAGTGACGAATCGGCCAAGAAGAGCGGGCCGGACTGGCCCGGTACGCCCCCGTGGACGATGTCGATACCGGCGAAACGGTCGCCTTCCTTGGCTGCGAGTTGACGGCAGATATTGTGCTGACCGTCGGCGAGCACGGAGATGCCGATGCGTTCGGCCTCGCGCAACCGCGGCCAGGTGCGGGAGGTGTTTTGGACCGCAAGCGAGACTAGCACCGGTTCGAGGGAGACCCCCACCGTGAAGCTCGATGCGACCAAGGCTTCTTTGACACCGTTGATTTCCGCCGTGAGGGCCACAATCCCGGAGGGGTATTGGCCGAAGGCTTGGCGCACACTTGCCGGGTCCAGTTGGGTGTTGAGACGGGCGTTGGCGTTCGCGTTCTGGGTAAGGGCGGTGGTCATAGCAGACTCCTTGATGCAGTACTTGCCGTTCCCGATCCGTTACATGCCAAGGAACGACCGAATCCTCACCTGGGGCACCCCACTCGCTGCGGAGGGTTGCCGGTCACTCAGCCAGGGCTGCTGTTGTGTGTGTGACACTCATGATTCTGGTTTCCAGCTTAGGGGCACGGGGCCCGCAGCTGCAAAAGGTCCGTAACGGCCACGTAACTTAGCGCCACGGAGTTGAAACTTACTAGTTTTCGAAGCGCAGTTTGATGGCCTCGCCGTGGGCCGGGAGGCCTTCGTTGACGGCGAGGGCTTCGATGTTGTGCGCGATGGAGCCCAGCGCGGACTCGGAGTAGTGGATCAGCTGCTGGGAGCGCAAGAAGCTGGTTACGTTGAGCCCGGAGGAGAACTTCGCGGTCCCGGAGGTGGGCAGCACGTGGTTGGAGCCGGAGGAGTAGTCACCCAGTGGGACGGGGGAGTAGTCCCCGACGAAGATGGCCCCGGCGTTGCGGATGCGTTCGGCGACGGTGCGGGCATCGGCCGTCATGATCTGCAGGTGTTCGGCGGCGTACTCATCGACCAGTTCGATGGCGGTGTCGAGGTCCTCGACGACGAGGATGCCGGATTGTTCGCCGGTGAGCGCCTCGTTGATGCGTTTGCGGTGTTCTGCGTTACCGGCCTGGGCGGTGATGGCGGTGTTGACGGCCTCGGCGAACTCCATGGAGGTGGTCACGAGGACGGAGGCGGCCATGGGGTCATGTTCGGCTTGGGAGATCATGTCTGCGGCGACGAACTCCGGGTTGGCACTCGCGTCGGCCAGTACGGCGATCTCGGTGGGGCCGGCCTCGGCGTCGATGCCGATGACCCCGCGCAGGGCGCGCTTGGCTGCGGCGACGTAAATGTTGCCCGGCCCGGTCACCAGGTCTGCCTTGGCGCAGACAGTTTCTCCCTCGGCGTTCTTGGCGCCGTAGGCGAACATGGCGATGGCTTGGGCGCCGCCTGCCGCGTAGACCTCATCAACCCCGAGGAGGGCGGCAGCGGCCAGAATGGTGGGGTGCGGCCAGCCGTCATTGTCGGCCTGGGGCGGGGAGGCGATCGCCAAGGAGGGCACGCCTGCCGCTTGGGCGGGCACCACGTTCATCACCACCGAGGACGGGTAGACGGCCTTGCCGCCGGGGACGTACAGCCCGACGCGGTCGACGGGCACCCAGCGGTTCACGACTTCAGCGCCGACGGCCAGTTCCACGGTGGAATCGGCGGGCAGTTGGGCCGCGTGGACGATGCGGGCCCGGCGGATCGCCTCGGTCAGGGCCGAACGGATGGCCGGGTCAAGGTTTTTCAGGGCCGACGCGATGACTTCGGCGGGCACCCGCAGGGAGGCGGGCCGGACGCCGTCGAACTTCTCAGCAAGGTCAAGTAGTGCTGCTTCACCGTTGTCTTTGACCTGGTTCAAGATCGGTTGGACGATGTCGAGGGCCTCGGAGACGTCCATCAGGGCGCGGGGCACGACGGCTGCCGGGTCAAAATCTTGGGCACGCAGATCGGTGATTTTCAGCATGATTTCAGTTTAGCGAAGGTTATTCACAGCAAACGCCACTAGGCTGGAACGCGATGATGTTTCACCGCATGTTTGACACGTTCCTGTCTGTTCAACCGGAACCGACGCCCTCGGATCTGGGGGAGGTCACGGAGAAGGTGACCGAGGAGGTCGGACGCACCGTTTATACGGCCGGCCCGCTGTTTGGCACCCTGTTATCCGTGGGGATCTCCATCCTGGTGGCGATCGTGGTGACGGTGCTGTTGGCGCTGATCCTGCGGCAGGTGTTCCGGCGTTCACCGAAGACCCTGGCCGCCGCCAAGAAGATGCGCACCCCGCTGTTCTTGGCGGTGCTGTTCATGACCGGGAAAATCACCCTGAACCAGATCCCCATCGAGGGCTTCACCCTGATGTCACTGGTGCAGTGGATCCTGCTGTTTGCCGGGTTGGGCTGCATCGCGTGGCTGCTCATCAACGCGGTCAAGACCGCAGAGACGGCCATGTTGACCAAGTACGAGGGCGCCTCCGTCACGGACCGGCGCGCCCGTAAGATCCAGACCCAGACGGTCTTGATCCGGCGCATCCTGATCGTCGCGATTGTGGTGATCGTGCTCTCCATCGGGCTGCTGACCATCCCTGCGGTCCGCGCGGTGGGTGCCGGTCTGATCGCTTCGGCCGGTATCCTCTCGGTCATCGCCGGTCTGGCCGTGCAATCCTCCTTGGCCAACATCTTTGCCGGACTACAGATCGTGTTCACGGACGCCATCCGGGTGGGCGATGTGGTGCAGGTGGAAGAGTACTTCGGCACGGTGGAAGACATCACCTTGACCTACGTTGTGGTCAAGATCTGGGACGAGCGCCGCGTCATTTACCCCTCGACGTTCTTCACCACCAATCCGTTCGAGAACTTCACGCGTACCGGCTCCTCCGCCTCGGGCACGGTCGAGTTCGAGGTTGACTGGTCCGTGCCGGTGGACGCCATGCGGGCGCGGTTGAGCCAGCTGGTGGAATCCACCGACCTGTGGGACGGCCGGGACCGCTCCATCCAGGTGACCGAAGCCTTGGGCGGGATGATCAAGGTCCGCATCGTGGTCTCCGCAGCGAACACCGGTAATCTGTGGGACCTGCGGGCACTGGTGCGCGAGGACATGATCAACTTCCTGCGGGCCGAACACCCAGAGTCCATCTACCGGCAACGTTTCACCGCCGAGGAACTCCCGATGGCCTCCGGCACCGAAGCCGATGAAGACTCCGAGACGGACAGCGCTAAGGCAGGTAGCGCAAAGGCGAACAACGCTGAACAGCCGAAAGACCGTGAAGAACCGGCAGCCCGGCCGGTGGATCAGAGTTCCAGCCGGGTTGAACCGCTGGAACCTGCGCCCCGGCTGCAGACACTGGATGACATCTTCGCCGAAGGCAGCGTGGCCCGCGGGTCGCTGCCGAAGATCCAACCGCAAACCGGTGGGGCAGTCCCGCTGCAAGAAGCGGAGAGCGACGAAGAAGAAGAGACCAGCACCTCGACAACCCCGCTGACGGTACAGTCGGCGGACTCGGCCATGTTCACCGGCTCCATCACCGCGTTGGAGCGCGGTCTGGACTACATGGGCCCTGGCGACGACGTGTACAAGGAACGCCAGGAGCGTCAGGAGCGCAGCTATGATGATCAGGACGAGCCTGATGAGGATGCGCCCGAGGATGCTGTGCCAGATCAGGACGAGCCGATGCAGGCTGATACTGCCGGCGCCTTCGCCGGCGAAATGACCGACGCGCAAGCCGATGAGATCGAAAAGCAGGAACAACGCCGTGTTGAATAAGTGGAATCGTGAGCACGCTCCCGCCGCCGCTGCCCGCCCGGACCTGTGGACCTGCCTTGAAGCCAACATTTACGGGGCAGAGTTAGACCAGATCGCGCTCGCGGCCGATGAGTGGACCGGGTTCATGCAGCCGTTGCGTGAGGATCTGGCGGATTACCCGTTCAACGGTTACCTCAGCAATGACATCTACATCGAGATGGGACACAACACCGACCTGTCTGGAACCAAGATGTTCACCGTGCTGTTCTTCGCCACCGGCCAAGACCCGGTCAAGAAGCTAGCCATGGGCGCCGACGCGCTGACCGATCACCTGCAACTTGCCGGTGTCCCGGTTGAGAAGATCCGCTGGGAAACCCCGGAACTGCGCGGCTAAAAGCGGCTAAGAACGCTGCAGAATGTAATCGGCCATGGCGCTGACCATCTGGCCGGTGATCTTCAAGCCCATCTCCGACTGGGCGTCCACCCCGTAGAGCCCGATCGCCACCGAATCAGCCGTGGCAGAATTCTGCACCGCGGTATCGGCCAGATCGATGTTGTTCTGCTCCAGGTACACCTTGAACTGATCGAGCCGCTCGTGGCGGTGATCCATGTAGGCTTCGGCGGCCGCCGTCAGATCCGGCAGCGGCTCACCGTGCGCGGGCAGAACCAGCATCGGCTCGTGCGGGCTGAGCGATTTCAGCTGATCCAGGGTGGCGAAGTAGTCCAGTAAGGACCCGTCCGGGTAGTCGAGCATGGTGGTGCCCCGACCCAGAATCGTGTCCCCGGTCAAGATGGAACCGTTTTCGGCATCGCCGGCTAAGAGGAAACAGACCGAGTCGGAGGTGTGCCCCGGTGTGTGCAACACGTTGACCACCGCGTCGGAGATCAGCAGACGCTCTTCATCCTCCAGCGGGCCCGCGCCAATGCAGAAGTCTTCGCGGAAGGCCCGCACCGGCGCCCCGGTGGCTTGGGCTAGGGCCGGTGCCGCCTCGGAGTGGTCGGCGTGGTGGTGGGTGAGCAGGATGACTTCAATCTTGCGGCCATTGGCGGCCTTCAGCAGCGCATCGATATGTTCGGGATGCCCGGCAGGACCCGGGTCGACGATGGCGACGGTGTCTGAGCTCGGTGCCGCAATCAGGTAGGAGTTAGTGCCTTCCAACGTCATCATCGACGGGTTCTGGCAACGAATAATCTCGGTCATCAGTGTTCGCGGCATAGATTGCATCCTACTCCTATAGCATGGGAGTCATGGAACCCCTGACCCCTCGCGTCTTGCTCTCATCCACGCATCGCAGTGCCGCCAGCTCACCGGAGTATGAGCACACCATCCGCGAGCTCACGGGCAATGTGGCCAAAGCTTTGAACCGTGCCGGTGCCGCGGTTGAGGAGCTGGATTCGGGGTTGTCCTATGTTCCGAAACTCACCGACATTGACGGGGTCATTATCTGCGGCGACGCCGATGTCGACCCTGCCAACTATGCCGATGACTGGTCCGAGGAACAGAACCGGCGCCGTCGGCGGGACTTGCGGCACCTGAATACGGATGCGGACGCGGTGGAGATCGCCATCATCAAGGAGGCCCTCGGCGCGCAGATCCCGGTGCTCGGCTTGGGCCGCGGCATGCAGATTTTGAACGTGGCGCTGGAGGGAACCCTCCTGCCACCGGAGGAAGTGCCCTATAGCGGATCCGTGTCCGCCGCGGGGATGCGCCCACATCACTTTCCTGAACGCGTATGCCGTCCGTTGACGGACGAGGACGGCAACAGCGTGTACGAGCACGCCCACCCGGTGCTGGGTGAGGCGGATCAGGTCCGGGTCTTGGGTGGGACCACGCTGTCGGCCGCACTGGATAATTCCGGTTCCGCCATCGGGATCATCACCAACTCGCGGATGGCCGTGAAGAACATCGGGCCGGGGCTGCGTGTCTCCGCCACCACCACGGATGGGCATATTGAGGCGCTGGAGCGAGACCGGACCGCCTTCGACGTGCCGCTGGTGGCCAAGGCCGGGTGGATCCTGGCCGTGAACTGGCACCCGGAAGAGCCGCGCACGCCGATGGGGCAGCTGAACAGCCTGATTGAGTCATTTATGGCGCCGGCACGGATGAAAGCCAAACGCAGAAAGTCATCATGACTGCTGAGAACGCCGCAAACCGGCACGATGCCCACCCGGACGAACCACACGGGGAAGCCGAATATGCTGCGAAGCTAAACAAGCTCCGCGCCGGCGTACTGGGTGCTAATGACGGCATCGTCTCCGTGGCGGCCACCCTCGTCGGTGTCGCCGGTGCAACCTCGGATAGTGGCGCGATCTTTATCGCCGGCACGGCTGCGATCGTCGGTGGTGCCGTGTCCATGGCCATGGGCGAATACGTCTCTGTATCCAGCTCCTCGGACTCGCAGAAGGCCCTGATTGCCAAAGAAAAGCATGAACTGGCGACGATGCCGGACGAAGAGCTGGAAGAGTTGACCCAGCTTTACCAAGCGGAAGGTCTCAGCCGTGAAACGGCGCAGCTGGTGGCCGAAGAACTGACGGCCAAGGACCCGCTGCGGGCGCACCTGCGGATGGAACTGGACATCACCGAAGACGATGTGGCTTCCCCGTGGGCTGCCGCGTGGGCATCGGCAGGTGCGTTTCTCATCGGCGCCCTGATCCCGATGCTGGCCATCATGCTGTTACGGGATTCGGTGCGGATCCCCGGCACCTTCGTAGCCACCTTGGTCGCGTTGGCCTTGACCGGTTGGTCCGGCGCCAAACTGGGTCAGGCCCCGCCGCTGCGACCAACGTTGCGCACCGTCATCGGTGGCGCCCTAGCCCTGTTGGTCACCTACCTGGTCGGTACCTTGATCGGTGGGACAGGGATCGTTTAGGACGATATCCTCGAGAGCAACGCGCAGCGAGTACACCACGACAAAACCGACTACGACTTAAGGACCGCGCACCCGTGAGCACACCGATTCGATTCCTAGCTTTGGGCGACTCTTTCTCCGAAGGGGTGGGAGACCCGGACTCCGACCGCCCTAACGGGGTGCGTGGCTGGGCGGATCGGACCGCGGAGGTGCTCTGTCACCATGACCCGCAGGCCCGCTACGCGAACCTAGCGATCCGTGGTCGTATGATCAACCGGGTCATGGCCGAGCAGATTCCGGCAGCCTTGGAGCTGAAACCGACCGTGGTCAGCCTGTACGCCGGGGCCAATGACATCTTGCGCCCGAAGGTCAACCTCGAACTGATCTTGGGTAACTACCGGGACCATGTTCAATCCCTGCGTCGGGCCGGCATCCAAGTGTACCTGTTTACCGGTTTCGATCCGGCGACCACGGCCACCTACGCTTGGATGCGTCCGCGGGTGGCTCTGTACAACGAGATCGTGCGGGACATCGCGGCGGACTTGGACTGCCACATTATTGATTACTGGCGTCGCAAGGAGCTGCAGGATTGGCGCTACTGGGACATTGACCGGATGCACATGAACGCCAATGGGCACTCCGTCATCGCGCGTGAAGCGTTGCGCGTCATGTTCGGTGGGATTGTCACCGAGGAGGAGATCAGTGCGCATATCCCGGTGCCGGAACCCGAGCCCATGCCGGAGGCGGACCGACGCGCGCAGATTATTGCGAACCTGCAGTGGACCCGCGAGCATGCCCTGCCATGGATTAAACGGCGACTGACCCGGACCAGTTCCGGGGACGGCATCTCCCCGAAATACCCAGACCGGGACGCCTTCCAAAGCTACTTGTAGGTAAGGTTCTAAATATTTCAATAACTCAGTGTGTTTGACCTCACGGCTGGGTATGCTGAGCGTGGATCGGGCCATCTGGTGGCGATCTTCGGCGCTGGTTTGGCTAGTGTGCTGGTTGCGGTTTCCGCAGCCGGTGCCCTCGCGGATGAAACTTCGGATTTTACTGACTCACCAGCAGGGCCAAACCAATCTGTATCGGCAACTCCGGGAACCACAGAAAGCTCAGATGACAAGATAACTGAGGAACAGACTCCTGCAGAGTCGCCTACTGGATCTGTTCAGGAAACGACCGGTACTGACGAAAACACCGGCTCGGAGTCTCCTTCCGGATCCGCCTCCGCTTCAGCTGACATGAAAGTCAACGCCGAGTGGAAGGTGACCAAGAAGGTCACCAGCAAGGTCAAGAAAGTCACCGGTAAGCCCGGCAGCACCGTCAAAGTCCCGTACCGGGTGGAAGCCTCCGCCAAGGGTGTCATTCGTGATCTCAAGGTCACCGGACAGATGAGCGTCACCAACAAGGACGCGCGGGATCTGACCTACACGCTCGAAGCTATCCTGCTGAACGGCCCACACGATGCTGATGGCATGCCGATCGAAGAAGCGATGCGCTCCGTCAACGGCTCGAAGTGCACCTTCAACGCCAAAGACGCCGATCCGAACAAGCCTGGCCACCAAGTCGTCGTGGCTTCCGGCCAGTCCCTGAACGTGAAATACAACTGCACCTCGGATGATGGCTGGTTCGACGCGGCGGAAATCAACACTGCTCCCTACAGCTTCTGGACCTACCTGAAGGCCATGACCGCCATGGGCTTTGAAAAGGAAGCTGCTTCCTCGATCTACGCTCCTGTTGATGCCTCCGGTGTGAAGGTTCAGGATGCTGTCGTCAATGTGTGGGACTTCAACTCAGACGCTGACGGTGGGGACGCCTTCGAACTCGGCAAGGCAGATGCCTCCAAGGGCAAGACCGTCTTTGACTACACCATGAATGTCACTATCCCGACCGTTAAGTGCTACGACTACGTCAACAACGCCATCGTCAGCGGTGCTGACGGTGACGCACTCGCCCTCGATTCGGCCGTCGTCGAGGCCTGCCCTGAAGCTCCGAAGGCTGCGGTCAAGCCAGCTGGTGCCCTCAAGGATGGTGTCAACGCTGGTGCAGCGGCAGCCACGACCGGCAACGGTGAGTCCGGGCGCGCAAGGCCTAACTAAAACTACCCCTCGTCGCGAGTTGGCTTAGGGGTGTAAGCGATAAGAACCCGGTCTGGTTCCTGAAATGGAATCGGGCCGGGTTCTTGCCTGTTAAGGCAGCAAAATTCTCGGATGCCTGATATTGGGGTGGGCCGGTATAAGGTAAGAGCAGTTCACGACGGCCGACCTTACGGCGGGTGAACCACTTTCTATCTCGCATTTCTTGTACCGCCTATGGGGTGAACCATGTCTCAGAAGACAACGCTGCGTGCACTGCTCGCAGCAGGTGTGGCCAGCGCTCTCGTCGCAGCCTCCGCAACCGGCGCATTCGCCGAACCAACCGATCCTGCCGCGCCAGCATCAGATGTTGATGCGTCTGTCGGCCTTCAGGATGGGGAGGGTGACAACGCTGCCGCAGCTGACGTAGACAACGATGCTGATACTGTAGATGCTCCGGAAATTGACGAAGAAGCAGCCGACAACTCCGACGCTGCCGATGAAGGTCCAGCCGATGAAGAGTCAGAAGTCGTCAGTGGAGACGATCAGGTTGAAGATGATTCCTCCGAACCAGAAGGCGATGTAGCGTCCGTTGAGGGCGGCGAAGAGAAAATTGTTGACGAAGTCGTCAAGCCTGTTCTCGAGAACAGCGTTGAAGGCGATCTGCACGCCGAAGCTGAATGGACCGTCACAAAGAAGACCGTCAAAGACGTTTCCAAGGTGTCCGGACCAGCTGGCAGCAAGGTGCAAGTTGCCTACCAAGTCGATCTGTCTGCTTGGGGCATCGTCACCGACGTCCTGATTGAAGGCACCCTTTCGGTCAAGAACCCGAACAAGGCCGCCCAGACCTACACCTTGGAGGCGTTCCTAAAGAATGGCTCCACCAAGGAAACCGCCAAAGAGATTTCCAACTCCGTCTGTGCTTTCACCGGCAAGGATGCTGATCCAAACACCCCGGGCCACCAAGTCAAGATTGACGCTGGCCAAGAGTTGGACTTCACCTACGAATGCACCTCCGAAGGCGGCTGGTTCGAGGCTGCGGCCCTTGATTCTGTCCCGTACAACTTCTGGACCTTCCTGCGTGCGATCACCTTGGGCCTGAACGAGGAAGGCATCGCTGAAATTGCTACCAAAGTCGACACCTCCCACGTCAACGTGCACAACGCTGAACTAGACGTATACGACGTCAACCTCAGCGACGTGGAAGGCGATGCAGTCCACCTCGGCACCGTTGCCGCCACAGATGGTTCCGGCCAATTCAAATACGTCATGAACCTGACCGTCCCGGCAGATAAGTGCTTGGACTACGTCAACGCCGTTTACGCGGTAGGTGACTTCGTGTGGGTCGAAGAACTTGAAGGCGAACTGGACATTCTGACTGACCAGGCAACCGTCACGGCGTGCCCGGAAGCCCCTGCCACGACCAAGCCAACCGTCAAGACCGCTGCTGCAGTCACCGCTGCCACGACCACCGGTGAAGGCGAGCTAGCCAAGACAGGTGCCGAATCCCCAATGCTGGGTGGTATCGGTGTAGGTCTGATCGGCCTCGGTGCATTGGCTTTCGGTCTGTCCCGTCGCGCACGTAAAGCGTAACCGCAAGCAGCCCGCTGGTTCGAAGGTTACGGTGTAACACTTCAGCAAGACCAGCGTTCTGTCGGATTGGAACTGCTAGAATATTCCTAATCGTTCAGCCCGCCCCAGCCGTCAAGGCTTGGGAGCGGGCTGGATCTTTTTATGGGAACTTTTCACCGAGGTTTACATGGACAGCCCTAACTCTCTGAAAACGGGACCAGCATCGAAACGCAGATTCAGTTGCTCCGAGACCGAGGTATGGAGGTTTCTGACGACGTTGCTAGACAGTGGTTATCTGTCGTGTCGTACTACCGCCTCTCTGGCTATTGGTATTTGACGCGTGTGGCAGACCCCACGAACCCAGATAAACGTTTGGATTCGTTCTCGCCGGGGACAACATTCTCGGATGTGGTTCAGCTTTACGAGGCGGATCTGAAGTTGCGAACGCTTATTCACGATGGAATCGAACGTATCGAAATTGCTTGTCGTACCCAGCTGATTGGGGTATTGCGTGGAAATGAGGCACTAGCCTACCTGAAACCTAGCTCGATGTACCGCGACAACTTTGACTTAGAAAGTTGGTGGAAGACCGCGTCCAAGCGAGTCTCACGAGCGCGCAAGCACCATAAAGCAGTCGAGCATTATTCCAAGAACTACAAAGAACAATTCCCCTTGTGGGTCTTGGCTGAAGTTTTGGATTTTTCAGACACTTCTAAGCTGTTTCAGGGCTTGTCGTTTCAAAAACAAAGGCGAATTGCCGAGAACTTGGGTCTGAGGATTGACATGAATAGGTTGAGCAAGACGCAACGTAAAAAGCTTCACAAGAAACACCCACTAGCAAACTGGTTGGAACAGCTGAGTGTTCTTCGAAACTACTGCGCACATCACTCGCGTGTATGGAATAGCAGTTATGTTCCTGTACCAACCAATGCGCTGAAGACAATTCCTGGTCTTGAAAGCTTACCGACCGGCCAGAGTGAGAAAATATATGGTGCGCTCGTGATCATGACTAAGCTGCTAGAGACCATATCGCCTCGAAGTTCGTGGAAGCGCGGAGTTCGCGCTCTCTTGGAAGAGAATTTTCTTACAAACAAACTCGTAGACAGTGAGGACCTAGGAATCCCCGAGAGATGGGCTGATGAGCCCATCTGGCAAACGGGATGACGGCACCGCCCCCTTCATGGGCTCACTATGTTTGATCTAGCTCAGCCAAGGTGTAGTTGTAGCAGCGTTTAGTCATCTCGGTCAGCACGTCTAAGTCGATGTCGGCCAGTTTGTTGACATAGAGGCAAGCCACCGAACGCTTATGTTTACCCAGTTGGCTTAGCAGCTCATCAATGCCGGGGTAGTCGGCCAGGACGTAGAGGGATTGGGAGGCCTTGCGGGGAGAAAACCCGACCGCGGGCGCATCCCCTTCACGTCCAGAGGCATACTTATAGTGGTAGCTGCCAAAACCAATGATGCTCGGACCCCACATAACTGGCTCTTCTCCGGTGACCTTGTGCATGAGCTCCAACAGAACTTCGGCGTCGGCTCGACGAACCGGATGTTCCACAGCGGCAATGAACTCGCGAGGGTCCACGTCGGTAGGCTGAGTCTTGTTCGCGGTGGCCATGAGATGGCCGCCTCATCAAAAGTGTCGGAACGGATTTGGTTATTCTTCTACCACACTCGTAAGATGTTAAGGCGTTAACTCGTCACGGGTGTGCCTAAAAAGCTCACATGGAAACCGCGATGAGTCCCGTGCAACCGGTTCAGACTCAAGTTTGAGTTTGGGCCCACCGTCTTCTTTGAGCGATAGAGGCACTTCGGTTGGCTCTCACCCAGCCTGGTTCACCTTTCGGAAAGTCGCAGTAATCAACGGTGTGACAACTGGTGGCGGGAACTCAAGAACGCATTTGGGTAACCGCCAAGAATTTACTACAACTTTGGAGGAGTGACATGGCAGGAGTTTGCCAGGTAACCGGGGCTGGGCCAGGTTTTGGCCACAGCATCTCCCACTCGCACCGCCGCACCAAGCGTCGGTTCAACCTAAACGTCCAGAAGAAGCGCTACTACGTGCCATCGCTGAAGCGGAACGTCACCTTGAACGTGTCCGCACGTGGCATGAAAGTCATCGATGTCCGCGGCATTGACGCAGTCGTAGCTGAACTACAGGCGAAAGGCGTGAAGCTCTAATGGCAAAAGATAAAGGTCTTCGCCCGATCATCAAGCTGAAATCGACTGCCGGCACCGGGTACACCTACGTAACCCGTAAGAACCGCCGCAACAACCCAGATCGTCTTGTCATGAAGAAGTACGATCCTGTCGTTCGCCAACACGTTGACTTCCGAGAGGAGCGCTAATAATTCATGGCAAAGAAATCTAAGATTGCTAAAAACGAACAGCGCAAGGAAATCGTCGCCCGCTACGCCGAGCGTCGCCTTGAACTGAAGAAAACCCTCGTCGATCCAAACGCATCCGACGAAGCCCGCGAAGCCGCACGCGTTGGCCTGCAGAAGCTGCCACGCGACGCCTCCCCAGTGCGCGTCCGCAACCGCGACGCCATTGACGGCCGCCCACGCGGTACCCTCCAGAAGTTTGGCATCTCCCGTGTTCGCTTCCGCGACATGGCTCACCGTGGTGAGCTGCCGGGTGTGACCAAGTCTTCCTGGTAAGCGTCAAAACTTGCCTTTCCGCCCTGTAGGTTTTTACACCTGCAGGGCCGATTGCTTTAACCTCCTGCAGAACCCCACTACATCCCTTATGGCTACTAGCATGCAGGCCGATTGGAGGGGCTAATGTGGCCAATGTGCACGCTGAGAGCTAAACAGGGCTACTTTTTCTGAAAAAACCCCGGAAATTCCGCGATTTTTGCACATTCAGCCGCAACTTAGTGGTAGTTTCACATCAGAAGGCCACACAACCGTGCTGGCCGAGCGAAAACCCAAGAGTCCAGGAGGACACTTATGGCTATGAACCGCAAAGAACTTGTCGCAGCTGTGGCAGAGAAGTCCGGCAACTCCCAGGCAGCCGTTAACGGTGTCTTGGACGCTGTGTTCGAAGTCTTCACCGAGCAGATCTCCCAAGGTGAAAAGGTCACCATCCCAGGCTGGATGGCCGTCGAGCGCACCGACCGCAAGGCTCGCCAGGGTCGTAACCCACAGACCGGCGAAACCATCCAGATCCCAGCTGGCCACTCCGTCAAGCTGACTGCCGGTTCCAAGCTGAAGGCTGCTGTCTCCAAGTAAGCACGCCAACTTTAGGCTTTAGTTCACCCCATACCCGCGGCACCGGATGCCGCCGGTATGGGGTGAATTCCGTTAACGTGATCCGGTTAACACGAAAAGCTTCTGAAGGTGGCCATGGGCTAAACTGGTACAGGCCCATCATGGTGATTCAAGGAAGAAGGAGGGTGTGGCGTGCAACAAAACGCGAGCACCACTCCGATCACCGGCGCCAAACGACTGCTGCGCGGTTGGATCGCGGCCTTTGCCGCCACCACGTTCGCGGCAATCTCCCACACCTGGGCCGCGCCGGTCACCATCGAACCGGCACTACTGATGCTCTCGGTGGCCTTCGCAGCCCCGATCACGGTCTTTTTCGCTAAGTACCGGTTCACCCCGAAAATCACCGCAGTCTCCGTCTTAGCGGCCCAAGCGGTCTTCCACACCATCTTCATGGCAGCCCCGCACGGCTCACACTCCGTGCTGGCCCAAAGCCATCACTGCGGTCCGATCACCGCCACCGGGACCGGGCACTCCGGTAACGGAAACATCTTCGAGATGGTCGCCGCCCACATGAGCCCGGCCATGCTCACCGCGCACATTCTGGCCGCCGTCGTGACAGCCGGCCTGCTCTGCTACGGCGAAGAAGCCCTAGCGGCGCTTCGCGCACTTCTGGGGTGCCTGCGCCCCTACTCCGTCTTGGTCTGGGACAACTCCGCAGTCGTCACAACTGCGGCACCGGTAGCCACCGGTCACAGTGCACCACTGTCCCCAGTCCTCACCTTGCTCCGCAACGTCCGATCTCACCGCGGTCCACCTGCCATGCTGTACCGCTTCCACACCACACTGAATCCAGTAAAAGGACGTATTGCATGGCAACCGCTTTCCATTTCACTCGCCGGCTGATCTTGGCCGGACTGGCTGCCCTCGCCCTGAGCGTGGCCGCCATCATCCCGGCTACCGCCCACGATGAGTTGATCAAGGCAGTCCCGGCCGAAAACGCCGAACTGGCCACCGCGCCAGATCAGGTCGAACTGACCTTTTCCGGCAACCTCACCACCGGACAGGGGATCCCCAACGTGATCCTAGTCCGCGGTGAGGACGACACTAACTGGGCTGAGGGTGAAGCCGAAGTGGATGGTCGCACCATCTCCGTCGGGGTGAAAGAGAACCTGCCTGCCGGGGAATACCGTGTCTCCTACCGCGTGGTCTACTCTGATGGGCACCCGGAAGAGAAGATGTACCGCTTCACCGTGGCCGGTGAACAGACCGGCGCGGCTGAACAGGACACTGCGACAGCACAGCCACAGACCGGTCAGGACACTGCCGAAGAGGCGACACCGGAAGTCGACACCGAAGCTACCGCAGCTAACGATGTCGGCGCCGGACCCGGTTTTGGCCAGTGGATCGCCATCGGTATCGGCCTTGCACTCATCCTTGGATTCTTTGGTTGGAAGCGCACCCAAAAGCGCCCTTCCGCATAAAACCATCAAGAATCTTTCAAAGGAACATACTCACAAATGAAGAACATCCAGAAGTTTGGCCTCAAGTCCGTCGCGCTCACCGCAGCAGCCCTGTTGGCACTGACCGGTTGCGCCGCAGGCAACAATGACAACGAGACGCCAAACACGGACACCACTCAGAGCGCGCCAGCCGAGGCCGGCGCCCTCGAATTCACCGAGTCCTGGGCCAAGGCCACCGATGGCAGCATGACCGGGGTCTTCGGCGACCTGAAGAACGTCTCCGACGCCGATGTCACCATCACCGGTGGCAAGGCCGACTTCGCAGACCTGATCGAGGTTCACGAGACCGTCGAGGACGGCACCGGTTCCACCAAGATGCAGGAAAAGGAGGGCGGTTTCACCATCAAACCAGGTGACACCCTCGAGCTGCGCCCGGGTGGGGACCACATCATGGTCATGAAGCTGAACAAGGAATTGGTCCCCGGTGAGGAAGTCACCTACTCCGTGACCTTCGCTGACGGTGGCGAACAAGAGTTCACCTCCATCATCAAGGAATTCGCCGGCGCCAACGAAGAATACGTGGGCGACGATCACGACGAGCACGGCGGTCACGGTGACGACGAACACGGTGACCACTAAAAACGAGTAACAAGGATTCTTAGGAATTATTATGACTGCTGATCATCAGCAAGCCGATGCCGCCGCGGGCACCAACCAGGCTGCCCGCGGCGTGCGCCGGCGCACGCTTTTCAAAACCGCTGGTGCTGCCGGTGTCACCGCCGCCCTGACGGCTGGCGGATTCGGGGCCGGACGGCTCAGCGCCGCACAAGACATTGACGAAAAACTCAGCCTCATCGGCTCGGACATCGTGGACTTCTACGGTGCCCGCCAAGCCGGTGTGGGCACCAGCCCGCAGGCACACGCCTGCTTCATCGGGCTGAACCTGAAACCGGACACGGACGCTAAAGGTCTGACCCGGATGCTGCAACTGCTCACCGATGACGCCGCCCGGCTCTCCACCGGGACCCCGCCGCTGGCGGACCCGGAACCGGAGTTGGCGCTGCGGCCGGCCCGACTGACCGTGACGTTCGGCTTCGGGCGCAAGGTCATGGACCTGCTGAACCCGCAGCTAACCCCGGAGTGGCTGAAACCGTTGCCCAAGTACGGCATCGACAAACTGCAAAAACGCTACACCGGCGGGGACCTGCTCCTGCAGATCTGCGCCGATGACCCGCTTACGGTGGCGCACGCCCGGCGGATGCTGCTGAAGGATTCGCGCTACTACACCACCATGGCGTGGATTCAGCACGGCTTCCGAAACGCGCGCGGCTCCTACCCGGAGAAGACCACCATGCGGAACCTGTTCGGCCAAGTGGACGGCTCGGCCAACCCGGACCGGGGTTCGGAGAACTTTGACTATCTGGTCTACGGGGAAGGCGAGTTGGGGCACATCCCAGCCGGCATGGACGCGGAGAAGGGCGGGCACCTGAAACCGTGGTTCCCGAACGCCACCTCCTTGGTGCTGCGCCGGATTGAGATGAACCTAGATACCTGGGACGAGTTGGACCGGCCGGCCCGGGAGATGTCCGTGGGCCGGACTCTGGATACGGGTGCACCGATCACCGGCGGCGGGGAGTTCGACGAACCAGACTTTGAGAAGATCAACCCGCACGGGTTCCCGGCTATCCCGGATATCTCCCACATGCGACGTTCCCGCAGTGACAACCCGGATGAGCAGATCTTCCGCCGGGCGTACAATTACGAGGACGTGCCCGATGCGGTCTGGGAAGGCGAAGCCGACGAAGACACCGCGGTGTCCAATGCCGGACTGCTGTTCGCCTCCTACCAAGCCGACGTGGAGAAGCAGTACATGCCGATCCAGCAGCGCTTGGCGGACCTGGACCACTTGAACATCTGGACCACACCGATCGGCTCGGCCGTGTTCGTCATCCCGCCCGGGGCTGACGAGGGCGAGTACGTGGGCCAAAAGCTCGTCGAGCACACCTAAATCCGTTTATCGACCCTAAGAGATACGCTGCACATGGCCTCCACGCCCCTGATCCGTCAACTGAACCGCATCACGTACTGGGTGCTGCCCGCCGGCATCGCGCTCACCCTTGCGGTGCTGGTGGGAACCATGGCGGCCACCGGCCTGAACCAGGCCGGATCCATTGTGGATGCCGGGGCGCTCACCCGGTGGGCGTTGCCGGTGTTCACCACCACCTCGCACACGGCCATGACGATCACGCTGGGCGCGTTGATCGTGGCGACCACCCTGTTGCCGCATTACACCCGGATCATCCCGCGCGCCGATGAGGCGGACAAACCCGGTCGGGTGCCGGAGGGGGAGCGTTTCCACCCGGTCTTTGCCAGCACGTTGAAGATCGCGGCGGTGGCCTCCATGGTGTGGACGATCGCCGCGTTGGGCACCCTCGTGTTCTCCTTCTCCGATCTGTCCGGCATGCCGGTCTCGGCCAGCGAAGGGTTCTCCGGCGGGTTCATCGCGTTTGCGCAGCAGATCTCCGTCGGCCAAGCCTGGTTGGCCGTGACACTGATCGCGGCGGTGACCTCCACCCTAGTGATGGCGCTGCGCTCCTACCCCGGGCTGTTCCTCACCGCGCTGCTCGGCTTCACCGCGATCATCCCGTTGGCGCTGATCGGGCACTCGGCCGGTGGTGACGACCACTACGCGGCCGTGAACTCGATCCTGCTGCACCTGATCGGTGTCATCGCGTGGGCCGGCGGGCTCATCGTGCTGGCGATCCTGGGGCCAAAACTGTTGGCCGAAGACAAGGTGTTGCCCCGCAGCAAGCGAGCCGGTGCCCGGCAGGGCAGTGGGGAGCGCTCGCTGATGGCGACCGTGGTGGCACGCTACTCGGTGCTGGCCATGCTGGGCATCATCACGGTGGCGATCTCCGGTATTGTCAACGCGCAGATCCGGATGGAGCACTGGCACCAGATCGCCTCCCCGTGGGGCATGATGGTGCTCACCAAACTGGTCCTGACCATGGTGTTGGGCGTCATCGGTTTCATTCACCGGCAGTGGCTCATCCCCAAGCTTGGCGGTAACGACGGCAAAGCGCGCGGTCTTTTCTGGTGGTTGGTTGCCGCCGAAGTGCTCATCATGGGCGCCGTCATGGCGGTGGCGGTCGTGTTGGGCTCAACCGCGCCACCGAAGCCGGAAGAGATCTCCCCCAACGCCTCCCCGGCCCGCATCCTGACCGGTTACGAGCTGCCACCGGAGTTCACCCTCGAGCAGTGGTGGCTGCAGTGGCGCTGGGACTGGCTGTGGATCGCGATCACCATCTTCTTGGCGGTCTGGTACGTGCGAGCAATGCTGCGGCTGCGCGCACGCGGGGACAATTGGTCCCTGTTACGCACCGTTTCCTTTTTGCTGGGCCTGCTGCTGCTGTTCTACACCACCTCCGGGGCGCTGACGGTGTACGGCATGGTGCTGTTCTCCGCGCACATGATCGAGCACATGACGCTGACCATGATCATCCCGATCTTCTTGGTGCTGGGCATGCCGATCACGCTGGCACTGAAGTCGCTACCGGTCCGCACCGACGGGTCTTGGGGGCCGCGGGAATGGATCCTGTGGCTGATTCAGTCCCCGTGGGCCAAGTTCTTCACCAACCCGGTGGTGGCCTCGGCCAACGTCGCCGGGTCCATCGTGGCGTTCTACTTCACCCCGTTCTTCAACTGGGCGGTCTCCGAACACCCGGGCCACGAGTTCATGATCTTCCACTTCCTGTTCGCCGGCTACATTTTCACCGCCGTGATGATCGGGGAAGACCCGTTGCCGACGCAGCCGCCGTACCCGCTACGGCTGGTATTACTCTTTGTGACGATGGCGATGCACGCCTTCATCTCCTTGGCCATCACCACCGGGGACAACCTGTTGGCTGCCGACTGGTACGGCAACATGGGCCGGCCGTGGGGCCCTGATGCCATCACCGACCAACACCTAGGCGGCTCGGTCATGTGGGGCATCGGTGAGCTGCCAACACTGGCCATGGCGGTGATTGTGGCCGTCATCTGGGCCCGCCAAGACAAGAAGGAAGCCGTCCGGCAGGACCGGCAGGCCGACCGCGACCACGACGCGGAGCTGGCCGCTTACAACGAGATGTTCGCAGTGATGGCGGAGCAGGACGAGTCCGCCGACCGCAAACCCGGCAAGGACAGGGCATGAACCGCACTAAGATTGAGCGTATGCGTACCTCTTCTGCCCGTTCCTGGTCGGCCATCTCGGCGCTAGCCTTGCTCGCGTTGACCGGTTGCGGCGCCGAGTCCGAGCCGGTCGAGAACCCGCACACCGGACAGAGCGCTCCCGCCGGAGCGAACGAAACGGCTGAAGACGAGGCCTCGGTGGCGCCCGAGCTGAGCCGGCAAGAGGCCGCAGTGCAGCGCGGCAGCCAGCGTGCCGGGTCCTTCGGTTTCGACAAAGCCCAAGCCGCCACGGCCGAAGAACTCAAACAGCTCCGTGACTCTGAAGCCCCGCAAGCCTCAGGGGTGCACCCGGCCCAGTGCGCAGACGCGCTGGCCACCATCGATTCGTCCCCCGCACAGCTGAGCGAACAGTCCGCCCGGATTGACTTCGGCTCAGACACCTTCACCGGCACCGGGACCGTGGAAGCCGCCGTGCTGGAAGGCGCAGAAGCCACTGACTGGCTGGCCGAATTCCGCCAGAATGTGCAGACCCTGACCTCGGACTGTGAAGAACTCGAGTTCGTCGTTGACGGCCAGAAATTTGCTTTCACCACCAACTCCCTTGACACCGAAGCGGATACGGTCGGGCTGAGTTGGCAGCGCAAACCGCTGCTGGCCGGATCCCAGTCTGCCGCCCAAGAAGGCACCGTGAACTCTCAGGTGATGGTTGCGGAACAGGACGGCGCCCTGTTCTTGGTGTCATTCATCGGGGACGAACCCGCCACCAGTGGCGAGTTCACCCAAATCGGACAGAAAATCCTTGCCGCCATGAAGGAAGAGAAGTAGAGAAGAAATGCCATCGTCTGTTGACAACCTGCGCACCGACTACCGGGTGCGTGCTTCTGAGCTGACCGGTCGCGGTTGGCTCAACACCGGTGGAAAAGACCTCGACCTAGCAGCCCTGAAGGGCAAGATCGTGGTCCTAGATTTCTGGACGTTCTGCTGCATCAACTGCCTGCACGTACTGGATGAGCTGCGCCCGCTGGAAGAAAAATACGCTGACGTGCTGGTCACCATCGGCGTGCACTCACCAAAGTTCGAGCACGAGGCCAAAGAAGAGGCACTCGTCGCGGCGGTGGAGCGCTACGAGATCAACCACCCGGTCCTCGATGACCCGAATCTGGAGACCTGGCAGGCCTACACCGCACGTGCTTGGCCAACACTGATTGTGATCGACCCGGAAGGGTACATCGTCGCCCACCTGGCCGGCGAAGGCCACGCGAATGGACTGGGCGTGCTGATCGAGGAACTGATCGCCGAACACGAGGCGAAAGGCACCCTGCACCGCGGTCAGGGCCCGTTCGTGCCACCGGAACCGGTCTCCCGGACCCTGCGTTTCCCCGGCAAGGCCAATGAGCTTACCGACGGCACCTTCCTGGTGGTTGACTCCGGCCACCACCGTTTGGTGCGGCTGGCCAACGACTTGGAAACCGTGCTGGCCACCTACGGTTCCGGGGTGAAGGGCTACGCCGACGGCCCGGCAACCTCGGCACAGTTCAACGAACCGCAGGGCGTGACGCAACTGCCGGAGCAGTTGGCTGGACAGCTCGGCTACCACGCCGTGGTGGCGGACACCGTGAATCACCGGCTGCGTTCGCTGAACTTGGACACCGGAGAGGTCGGCACCTTGGCCGGCAACGGTGTACAACGGCTGCTGGATTCGGACTTTGCCAAAGTCGATGATGGGGACCCGCTCAACGAAGCCCTCTCCTCGCCATGGGATGTGCACTTCCACGCCGCCTCCGGCATCGTGGTCATCGCCATGGCCGGTACCCACCAGATCTTCCACTTTGACCCGGTCGCCAACAAAATCGAGGTCCTGGCGGGAAACGGGCTGGAAGGCCTGCAAGACGGGCCTGCTGAGGAAGCCTGGTTCGCCCAGCCATCCGGTCTGGCCGAGGACAAGGACGGCGCCGTGTGGGTGGCCGACTCCGAGACCTCCGCGCTGCGTAAGCTCACCATCGAAGGCACCGGCATTGATGCCCGCGCTACCACTGAGACCGCCATCGGCACCGGCCTGTTCGACTTCGGTTTCCGGGACGGTGCCGCCGAGGACGCCCGGCTGCAGCACCCACTGGGTGTGGAAGTGTTACCGGACGGCTCCATCGCCATCGCGGACACCTACAACGGAGCGATCCGCCGCTACAACCCGGCCACCAAGGAAGTCTCTACCCTGACCCGCGGGCTGAACGAGCCAGCCGACATCCTGATCACCGCCGGTGCCGACGGCACCCCGATGCTGCTGGTCTCCGAGACCAACGCGCATCAGCTGATCCGGATGCCGATCCCGGCCGATGCCCAACAGGTTGACGAGGGTGCCCATCAGACCCAGCGTCCACCCACGAAGGTCTCCTCAGGGGCGTTCGAGCTGGATATCCGCTTCGCGGCCCCGGCAGGGCAGAAGCTGGATGACCGCTGGGGCGATCCCACCCAGCTGCAGGTGTCCTCCTCGCCGGAAAACCTGATCCTCTCCGGTGATGGAACCTCGGTCGGGCTGCATCGGACACTGGAAATCAACCCTGACGTTACCGAAGGCGTGCTTCACATTACGGCCCGCGCCGCAGCCTGCGACGGGGAAGAAGGCGGGGAGATCCCGGACCATGCGGCCTGCCACCTGTACCAGCAAGACTGGGGCATCCCACTGGTCATCGATTCTAGCGGTGCAACAGAATTGGTTCTGGATCTACGCGGGGTAAACTAGCCCACAACACACGAAAAGAGGTGTCGAAAGATGTCCACACTCGTCGTCTACGCCAGCAGACACGGATCGACCAAGCAGATCGCCGAACAGATTGCCCGGCAGCTGCGGCTCGCCGGTGTCAAAGAAGTCAAATGCCTGCCCACCGATGAGGCTGAAGCTCAGCTACCAGAAGCCAAATCCGTGATCGTGGGCTCACCAGTGTACGCGAACCGGTGGCACCCAGACGGTGCCGTCTTCGTCGAAGCCAACCGGCAGGAGCTCGAAGACAAGAAATTGTTCCTCTTCAGTTCCGGCGGTTCCCCCGACCTTGAACCGACCATCGAAGCGGGTCTGGCCGACTACGCGCCGGAAGAGCAAGTCTACTTTCAGGGCAAACTGTCCAAGGCCTCACTGAACCCGATCGAAAAGGCGATGATTTATTTCGCAAAGGGCCAGTACGGTGACTACCGGGACTGGACCAAGATCAACACGTGGGCCGACCAGCTGGCCCGTAAAGTGGTCTAAACCCACCAGCATTCCTAAAAGCAGCGACCCCGCCACAGTTCTTATTCTGTGGCGGGGTCGCTGTCTCTTCTAGGCAGCTCGCAAGATTACGTGGAGTGCAGGTCTCGGCGCCGGAACCCGAAGAGACCGACCACGCTGAGGACAACGGCGGAGCTTTGCTGTGTGACCGAAGGGCGAGAACCAAGAGGTCCACTCATCCAGTTGCTGGATCTCACCGAAGGAGCCGAGGAAACCGCCGTAGGCGACCAACAACCACACTGCCTTGGACAGACTCGGCAGCCAACCGATCAAGAGCGCGGTCACCCCGGCAAACAACCAGAGCGCCGGAATGTAGGCGGCGGCCGCACCCATGACCTTGCCGAAAAGATCGGGATCATCGATGGTGGCCGCCCCGGTGGCACCCAGTACGGCGACGGTCAGGTGGCTACCCAACCAGCTGCTCCGGGTCTGCCAGCTGGCCCGCGCGACTTCCGCACGGCCGGCGTTCTCCTCGGAGCGTGAGCGCAGCATCGTCGCAACCGTGAACACTGCTGCCACCGTGGCGATCACGGTCATGATCATGGCGATGAAACCGTCAATGAGGGAATCTCCGCCGAGTTCGGCCATCGCGTCGTGCAGGATCTCAATGTCTTGCAGCATTTGTTCCACATCACCGACAAACGGTCCATGCATGGCCCCCACGGCAGCCAAGGCAATTGCATGGGCGATGACGCTGCCCCGGTGCAGCCGCAGCGCAAAACCCAGCGGGGAATGCAACGCCGCAGTGGCGGTGGGCCGACCCCCGCGAAGACCAGGCCCATCCCCGCGCGTGGGCGGCACCGTAGACGGCCGCGCCCTCCCAGAAGAAGGATTCGATGCTAAGCCCTCCCAGGTTCAAGGTCAGCCCGAGGGGCAAGGCCACGTTGATCAGAACGGTTTCGATGAGCGCGGCGCTCAGGGAGGCATCTCTACCGACAACTCCGGCCCGGACAAGCTCTGCTCGATCGGTTTCTTCTTCGGTCCGGGTGTGGCGCACCACAATGTGGGTGCTCATCAAGCCCACGATCACGCCATGAAGCCGACCATCTCGTGCGCCAGCATTGAACCGTAAGAATAATTGGTGAGGTATTCGGCCGGACCGGTCAAGGCCAAACTGGCGGGCGTATCCATGCTCTGGGCGACGACTTCGCGGTCCTCAGCGTTCGGGTAGAGGCCCGGGAAGGCGGTTGCTACAACTAGCGTGGCGCCGACAAGGGCGACTAACCAGACTACAATCCGAAACCGGTCCCGGCGTAGGGCAAAGTGCAGGAGAGTCAGTGTGCCGCTCATGATGAGACCTGCTCAGCGTGTGCGTTGGTGTAGCGAACGTGATGGGCTTTCAGCTCGTCGCCGTAGTGGCTGAGCATGAGCTCTTCCAAGGTGGGTGGTTGGCAGGTGAGGGCTTCGAACCCGAACTTGGCCAGGTGCGCCATCACCGGGAGCCAAGCTGCCAGATGGTGAGCACTTTGATGAAGTCGTCGAGGCGGGGATGATCAAGGATCACCTCCGCTTCCACGCCTTCTCTGGTGTAGACCAAGGCAGCCTCGATCAGGGCATCAACCAAGGCATCCGCGTGTTCGGAACCTTCCGCGAGGGTACGTGCGGTGTAAGCCATCAGCGGGGGTGCCAACGAAGGCTGCGTGGAACTGCTCGAAGACATCGCGCGGGCTACTTCGCATGCCCTTGGTTTTTTGTTCGCTGATCTGCTGAGCCAAGTATTCATCGCAGGCCAGACGTAGCCCATTCTTGGTCTAAAGTGGTGGGTGATCAGCGGAACCGAGACACCCGCGTCCGCCGCGATGTCTTTCAATTTGGCCTTATCGATGCCCTCGGCCGCGAGGGCTCGCTTGGTTCAGGGCAAAGCAAAGCCCGCTGGTTCTGCTGGTGCAGTTATGCCGACGGGCTGCAGTGAGGTTTTGTGGACTCCGGACTAGTAGGCGGAGTTGGATTTGAGCCAGCGCTCGGTGACGAAAGGCTTCACGAAATACTGGTTCGGGGCCAGCTTCAGGTCCGCATCAACTTCGGAGTTCATCTTGATGTCGTAATCTTTGGACTCGCCAGTCATCAGGTCGATGCCGGTGTATTTGATCCGAGCTTGGAAGTCGAGCACCGGAACATCCCAGTCGTTGCCATTTTTCTCGATGCTCACCTTGGGGTAGTCCCTGATTTCCCATTTGATGGTTTCTGGGTCCACCCGGTCTGTGGTGGCGTGGGAGAGCGGGCAACCGGTGGGTTGCAGAACTTTCTGCTTGGCGCACTCATCAAGGTAGTCGTTGATGTCTTTTTGGACGGCCTTCTGTAGGTCTTCTGTCGGGGCTGCCTGGAGCTCTAGGGGCAGCGCCATGCCGGAGGCATCAACGGCCAGCGTTTTGGATTGGGCAGCCAAGTATTTGCTGTCATCGGAGACGTGAACAGTCGCCGGGAAGAAGGTGGCGAGGTTGGCCTTGGATTCGTTGACTGGGGCGGGCTGACCGTTGACCAAGAGCTTGGAGGTGTTCGGTCCGGTGGCGACGTTGATGGTGCTCAGCGGTTCGGCGAGACTCCACTGGTTGAAGAAGAGCCAGGCGCGGCCTTCATGTTTGACGTGCAGCTGAACTTCGTGACGGTGACCGTCCAAGGTGTAGCTCAGGGGCACGATTTTTCCCCTTTCGTCGGCGCGAGATTCGCCAAATTCAATGCGCTGCATTCGCTCGACGCTGGCCCGTAGTGCTTCTCCGTCCAGCAGGACGGCTTGGCCGTTGACCTCGCGCTGGCTGAGCAGCCCTAAGGCTGTGCCGCCATCACCGGCGCGCAGTGAATCTAGGTAGCGTTTGGCAAAGGTTTCGGCGGAGAACTGGGTGGCGTTCAGTTGGGTGATGGTGATGATCCCGGCTGTCAGGACAACCGCGAACAGGGCGAGCCACAGGCTCACCAATTTGGGCACACTGGTTTTGGTGCTCTTCGCGGTAGTGGCAGATCCCTCAGACATGGCCCTCAGTTTAGCAAGAGGGCGATGGCGATCATGGCCGGGATCGCGGCAATCGTCGTGACGAGTACGGAGTCTTTAGCCACAACCAGTCCTACTTGGTAACGGGAGGCCGCCACGAATACGTTCTGCGCGGCAGGCAGTGAGGCAAGGACCACGGCGGCAAGAAGCTGGTGGCCTTCCAGTTGGAACAGGAACTGGGCGAGGAAGAAAGCAATGATCGGCTGGGCTACCAACTTCAAAACGGTAGCGACGCCGACATCCATGCGGCGGTTTGAGGACTTTTGCAGTGGCTTGGAGCCGACCAAGGAGATGCCGAAGGCCAGCAACATGCACGGCACGGCTGCGCCGGCAATCAGTTCGACCGGTGCGTTCAACACATCGGGGACCGGCCACTGCTGCCAAGAGAAGAGGATGCCGGCGAAGGAGCCGACAATCAGCGGGTTCTTGAGGATCTGCAGGCCAATGCGACCCAGTGTGACGTGCCATGGTGGGCGAACGCGTTGCACAGGAGCCCCGTCCGGGCCGATCTTGGCGACATGTTTTTCATGTTCACCGGTGATGGTGTCCAGGGCGGTCACGTAAATTGGCGTGTAGATGGCCAGCTGGAACATCAGCACTGGCGCCGCAAAAGATGCGCTCCCCAGAACATAAGTCGCGATCGGGATGCCGAGGTTGGCCGAGTTCACCATGGAGGAAGAGAGCGCGCCGATGACCAGTTCCCCGGCGGTCCGCTTGCGGAACAGGAAACGGGCAATCAGAAAATAGAGTCCTACCGCCGCGAAAGCCGACAAAGCGGCCACCCCCATTTGCGGTCCGAGGACCTCCTTGATGTTGGCTTGGGCCAGTGTCTCAAAGAGCAGGGCCGGAGAGGCCACGAAGAAGGCCGTCCGGGACAAAACGGATTCCGCGTTGGGGCCTAAAACGTTGGTGCGCCCGATGAAGTAGCCGATCAGGATGATGACCCAGACGATGGCAAAGCCGGAGAGGACCTGGATCAATCGGGCTCCTTACGGATGGGTGGAAGCGTGCTGCGGCAAACGCTGAAAGTATGTTCACATCATACGAACGCCCGTCTTCATCGCCATAATCTTGCCGGTGGTGCCAAGAGCGATGAAGGTCGAGGCCTCCGCACAGGACATCATATGGGGCAGCTCGTTTGGCGTTCGTTGGTTCGGGTCTTTCGGCCTCGATTTATGAACTAAATGCGGGTATCTGCTCTGAGATTGTTTCACTTCGTCTGGCACGACGGCAGCTAGGATTGACCGAACCGTACAAGAATTCTTTCACGGGGAAGGAGCGCCGTGGCGACGGACTCGGAGGGCTCGAGCATCTTTGGCGGGGTGGATCTGGCGGCGGAGTCTGGCAAGACAGCTGCTGCGACTATCCTCGAGGATGCAAGCGGGGTCAGCATCGTCGATGTGCGTATTGGTGTTGACGATGACAGCATCGTGGACTTGGTGGCAGGGGCGGTCACGACCGGCATGGACGTGCCGGTCGGGTGGCCAGCGGACTTCGTGAAACTCGTCTCTGCGCATGCGCGAGAGGAGCAAGACGTCCCTGTATCCACTGACCGTGCTTGGCGACGGGGTCTGGCGCTGCGGGCCACGGACCGGTTCGTGCACGAGCACATCGGCGGCTATCCGTTGAGCGTGGCGGCGGATCTGATTGCCTACCCGGCTTTCCGGTGGGCAGGGATCGAGGCCCGACTGCGCGGCGCCGGCGTGGATGTGGCCCGTGATGGGACCGGGAAGATCTGTGAGGTTTACCCGGCGGGTGCGCTGCGGGTGTGGGGTCTGCCGAGCCGGGGATACAAATCGGACCGGAATACTGCGGTGCGGGAGACGATCGTGGACGGGCTCTCGGCGAAAATGCCGTGGCTGGACTGGGGTGGGTTCGCACAGCGCTGCGTCCAGAACGATGATGCCTTAGACGCCGTCATTGCGGCCCTAGTTGCTAGGCAGGTGCACCACGGTGAAGCGGTTGCGCCGCCCGCGGAGCTTGCCGGGCTGGCGCGGCAAGAAGGCTGGATTTGGCTGCCGGTTCAAGAAGCAGAAATTAAATAATTGGAGCGGGTGACGGGAATCGAACCCGCGTATCTTGCTTGGGAAGCAAGCGCTCTACCATTGAGCTACACCCGCGTACACCTTGACAGTATACACACCCGAACCGGGTCAGTTTTCCGCGGGCTTATCGCTCAAGAAGTCGTTACGGATGGACTCCACACCCTTGGCGGAAATCTCGAACGCCACCGGTGTTCCGGGGTTGATGATGATGCCGCCGTTCTTCAACGAGGTCACCACGGCGCCACCGGGCACCCCCACCGCATGGGGTGTAATGGCCAAGTATTCCTGCGGCACATGCGTGATGTGGGTGAAGATCGCGATGACTGGTTCCTCATTCTTGCCCGCCAAGGTCAGCGGTTCAACCTTCTGCTCGGCGGTCGACTGATTGACCGGGTTAGGGGAGAGGAAGAAAACACGCTTCTCATTCAGGAAAGCTTCAATGATCTTCAGCGGCACCTGTTCCATGTTCGGGTCGGTGCGGCCCTGCCACATGACGTGGTCTAGATCGGTTTGTGGGGTGAATTCGGGATTCTTTGACGTTTCATTCGTTGATTCAGTCACCTTACTAGCCCACCAGATGAGCCTGTGTGCTGCAAGTGGTAAATTCTAGGTGTGTTGCTTTCAGACGTTGATATTCGCGCAGAACTGACCAGTGGTCGTATTGGCCTTACCCCGTTGGATATGTCCATGGTGCAGCCGGCCAGTGTTGACGTACGCATCGACCGTTTTTTCCGGCTCTTTGACAACCACAAGTATCCGGTCATCGACCCGGCCCAAGACCAGTCGGATCTGACCCGACTGGTTGAAGTGGACCCGGATGAACCTTTCGTGCTGCACCCGGGTGAGTTTGTCCTCGGCTCCACCTATGAAGAGGTGCGCCTGCCCGAAGACATCGCGGCCCGGCTGGAAGGCAAGTCCTCGCTGGGACGGTTGGGCTTGTTGACCCACTCCACCGCAGGTTTCATCGATCCGGGCTTCCAAGGCCACGTCACGCTTGAACTCTCCAACATGGCGACACTGCCCATCACCCTGCACCCGGGTTCCAAGATCGGCCAGTTGTGCTTCTTTCGGATGACCTCGCCTGCCGAGCACCCGTACGGAACAGGTCCGAATCAAAACCGTTATTTAGGTCAGCGCGGTCCAACCGCCTCCCGCAGCTTCCAGAACTTCCACCGCACCATCATCGACCGCTAACCGCTTCAGGCGGTCATTCCCCCCTGCTTTAGCTGTGGGTGATGGTTTCAGTGGCGGTGCCCACCCGGTCCTGATTCTTCACAGTCAGCAGGCTGAGCGCGCCAGCGATCAGAATCACGACGATCGCGACGATCACGAAGCGCTCATCCTTGGTGAAGAGCATCAGCAATGCGACCAGCCCCGGGGCCAAGAACGCGATGGATCGACCCGTCGTTGCATACAGACCGTAGAGCTCACCGGCGGTGTCAATGTTCGTCAGCCGACCGAGGAATGCGCGGGATGCGGATTGGGCGGGACCCACGAACAGGCACAGCGCAAGGCCCAAGCCCCAGAACGCCTCGGGACCGTTTTGGAAGAACATGATGGTGCCGACAATGATCATGCCGATCAACGAACCGTAGATCACCGGCAGCGGGCCAATGCGGTCATCCAGCCAGCCGCCCACAAAGGAACCTGCCGCCGCAACGACGTTGGCGACGATCGCAAACAGGATCACATCGGCCGGATCCAGACCGAACACCTGGGTGCCGAGGATAGCGCCGTAGGCAAAAACTGCGCCAAGCCCGTCACGGTATACGGCCGAGGCGATGAGGAACTTAATGGTGTTCCGGTCCCCGTGCCATAGGTCCTTCAAGGTTTGCCAGAGCTGCCGGTAAGAGGCCGCCCAGCTGACCTTTGCTTTGCCCGAAACGGGTTCATCCGCGGGCAGTGACACAAAGATCGGAATCGCGAACAAGCCAAACCACAATGCAGCCACAACCGCGACCACGCGAATGTTCAGGGCGTCATCTGAGGTAATACCAAACCAGTGGGTCTCACCGGAGACAAAACCGATGTACACGATCAACAGCAGCACGATGCCGCCCAGGTACCCGGCGCCCCAGCCGATGCCGGAGATCCGGCCGATGGTCGCGGGGGAGGAGACCCGCAACAGCAGTGAGTTGTAAGAGACTTCCGCGAACTCGAAGAAGACATTGCCCGCGGCGATCAGGACGACACCGAGGTAGAGGTAGCCCTCTTCGGGGCGCACAAAGAAGCAGGCGGCAATCAACACGACCACGATCGCGGTGTGAAGGCCCAGTTGGCGTTTTCGGTTGCCGCTGGCGTCGGCCCGCGCCCCGACCACCGGGGCGGTGAGCGCGACGATGATTCCGGAGATCATGTTGCCCACGGAGAGCACGGTGGTACCCCGGGCATCCGGGCCGAATGCGTCTGAGGCCAGATAGGCGCTGAAGACGAAAGTGACCATGACCGCGTTGAAGGCTGCTGAGCCCCAATCCCACAGTGCCCATGCCGCGACCTGACGATTCTGCCTCATACCTTCGCATGGTACCGGAGAAGCGTATACGGCGGGTGAGACCAAATGTCTCTCTTTAAGCTGAGCGCTGGATGCAGGAATGTTGCGGATGTGAACCGGGTTAGACTTAGAGAAAATCCGAGTACGCATCCTGTGAAGGGTCCTTTATGTTCGCTGTGCTGATCTGCCTCTTGGCGCTCAGCATGCTGGCCCCATTTTTGTTCCGAAAGTTCGGGCGTCGGACCTTCTACCTTCTGGCTGCGGCACCGGCCATCGCGTTGATCTGGTTGTTGGCCAACTATTCATCTTTCCTTGCCGGAACGGCCACCGGGGACGCCAGCAGCGCGGCCCCGCCGTACGAGCAGGTCATCCACTGGATCCCGGAACTCAATGTGGCGATCGCCTTCCGGATGGACGGGCTCTCCGCGCTGCTCGGTTTACTGATCCTCGGTGTTGGCGCCCTCGTGCTGGCCTACTGTGCCCGCTACTTCAAAGAGGACGATGACGCAGATCTCGGCGCTTTCGGTGCCGAACTGCTGGCCTTCGCCGCCGCCATGTTCGGGCTGGTGATTTCCGATGACATCATCATGTTGTTCATCTTCTGGGAATTCACTACCATCCTGTCCTTCCTGCTGATCGGCTACTCCGGTCACCGCATCTACGTGCGCCGCTCCGCACTCCAAGCCCTGCTGGTCACCGTCGCCGGCGGTTTAACCATGCTCGTTGGCCTCCTCATGGTGGCCTTTGAAGCCGATTCCACCAAGATCTCTGACATTATTGCGGCCGGCCCGGAGCTGGTCGCGGCAGGGCAGCACAATCTCGTCCCCGTCGCAGTTATCCTCATCTTGGTCGGGGCCATCAGCAAATCCGCGCTCGTGCCCTTGCACTTCTGGCTGCCCGGGGCGATGGCCGCACCCACACCGGTCTCCGCGTATTTGCACGCGGCAGCGATGGTCAAGGCCGGACTGTATCTGGTGGCCCGCTTTGCTCCGGCGTTCGCACCGGCGGACTATTGGCAGCTCACCGCGGTGACACTCGGCGCGCTCACCATGGTGGTCGGCGCCTACCGCGCGCTGCGGCAGGTGGACATCAAGCTGATCCTAGCCTACGGAACCATTTCCCAGCTGGGCTTTCTGACCACCATGCTGGCCGCCGGCACCGCCGAAGCCATGGCAGCGGGCCTAGCCTTGGTCCTCTCCCACGGGCTTTTCAAGGCGTCCCTGTTCTTGATCGTCGGGATCGTGGACCACGCCACCGCTACTCGCGATGTGCGCGAACTGTCCGGGCTGGCCAAACGCCAGCCGCTGCTGCTGGGCACTGCGGTGGTCGCCGCCGCCTCCATGGCCGGACTGCCGCCGACGCTCGGATTTGTCGCCAAAGAAACCGCTTTTGAGGCGGCTCTGGACTATCCGAACCTGCTGCTTCCCATTGTTCTGGTGCTGGGCTCGGTGCTCACCTTCGCCTATGCTGTCCGGTTCATGTGGGGGGCCTTCGGCACCAAGTACGATCCAAAAACCGGTGAACAGGCCCCGGATACGCGCTGGAATATGTCCAGCAAACTCATCTTCGTGGCGCCGGTCGTGCTGGCAGCCGCTTCCCTGATCGGGGGCTTCACACCCGGCGTCCTGCAGGTCCTGATCGAACCTGTCGCTAATGCGCTGCCGGGCACGGTCCCGCATTTTGCGCTTTGGCATGGCTTCACCGTGGCGCTCGGCATGTCCGTGCTGGCGATTGTGCTCGGCGCGGCACTTGCGCTGGCGCGCCCCGCCCAGGAACGGTTCCAGGTCATGGCTGGGGGCTGGTTGCCGCCGGCGGTGGATGCCGAGCGGATCTACCGTTCTGTGCTGGCCTTCATCGACGAACTGGCGGTGGCCGTGACCGGTCGAACCCAACGCGGTTCGCTGTCCTTCTACCTGATCATCACCTTCCTCGTCGCGGTCCTGGCCCCGCTGGCCGTCATCGTCGCGGTCGGGCTGCCCGAGAACCCGCAGTTCTTGTTGGCGGACTCGTGGGGACAAGTCATCTCCGGTGTCGTCATGATCATCGGGGCCATCGGCGCGATCCGGGCTCGGACCCGGTTTATGGCCGTCATCTTGGTGTCCGTGACCGGTTACGGTTTGGTGCTGATCTTCGCACTGCAAGGCGCCCCGGATCTCGCCCTGACCCAGCTGCTGGTGGAATCGATCATCTTGGTCACGGTCGTACTGGGGCTGCGTGCTCTGCCACCGAACATTGGGGCTCAAGATACTCGCCGCATTCAGTTCGGTCGCATGGCACTGGGCGCGCTGTTCGGTGCCGGCATGTTTGTGGTCGCGGTCGTTTCCATGGCTTCCCGTATCCACACACCGATCTCGCTGGAATTTCCGAAGCTTGCCGTCAACGGCGGTCACGGCGCGAACATCGTCAACGTGACGCTAGTCGATATCCGTGCTTGGGATACCTTCGGTGAGGTGACCGTCCTAGTCGCCGCGGCCACCGGCATCGCCTCCTTGGTGTTCGTGAAGTACCGCGAGTTCAACCGCACCCTCACACCGGAGGTGAAAACCGGTTCGATCGGTATTCTGCGGCAACCGGACGAGGACGATCTGCACCGGCGTGCCGAAGCGATGTTGGCGCACAAATTCTTCGCCACCCAGCGGCGTTCTTGGCTGGTCGGGACCCGGACGCAGGCCCCGCAGCGACGCTCCATTATTTTTGAGGTTGTCACCCGGTTGGTGTTCCACCCGATCATGATCTTGTCGATCTACCTGCTGGTGGCAGGGCACAACACTCCCGGTGGCGGCTTCGCCGGCGGGCTGGTGGCGTCCATGGCCCTGACCATCCGGTATCTTGCCGGTGGCCGCTACGAGCTGGAGGAAGCGATCTCCACCCCGGCCGGTACGGTGCTGGGGATCGGGTTGGCGGTTGCGACCACAGCCGCGTTGGCGCCGTTGGCCTTTGGCGGCCAGGTATTGCAAACCGCGTGGATTGACTTCAATTTGGGCATCTTCGGTGAACACAGTTTGGTGTCCTCGATCATCTTTGACGTGGGCGTCTACCTGATTGTGGTCGGACTTGCTTTGGATGTGTTGCGCACCTTCGGTTCCAAGATTGACTTGCGGATCGAGGAACGCGTCGCCGCGGCGCAGCTCGCCGAGCGTGCCGCCCGCACCGACGAAGTGGAAGCGGCAGAAGGGGGTCGGTCATGACGATCAACATCACGCTGCTGCTGGTGATGGCCGTCCTCTACGCCATTGGTGTGTATCTGGTGACCGAGCGCTCGCTGACCCGCATCCTGCTGGGCATGATGCTCATTACCAACGCCACGAACCTGCTGATTCTGGCCACCGGTGGTCTGGCCGGGCTGGCACCGATCGTCACCGGGGAAGCCAGCGCGGACGTGGACCGGTACAACGACCCGTTGCCGCAGGCCATGATGCTGACGGCCATCGTGATTTCTTTCGCAGTGACGGCGTTCTTCGTGGCTCTGATTTACCGGGCCTGGGTCATATCCCGCCAAGACGAGGTCGAGGATGACGACGAAGATAAGCGCGTGGCTTCCCAACCGATCTATGACGCGGAGGATGACGCCGAACTGCAAGCGGAGACTTCCGAGTTCGGTGCGGACCCCAACGTCGATTACGAGTTGACCCAGCGTGAGCAGGCCCGCCGTGAGGCGTTGGCCGGCCCGCGGGCTATTGGCGCCTCCGAACAGCTCATCCCGTTTGATGCTGACGAGTCCCCGGGCTCGCATCGACGGGATAACAAGGTCGTCCATCGTAAGCCGCGCGGTCATCGGAAAGGGGAGTTCTAGTGGATCTACTTTCCGTCCGTGACCTAGTTTCGCTGGCGCCGCTGTCGGTGACACTGCCGTTCCTCGGTGCTGCTATCGCGTTCACCTTGATCCGGCATCGCACCGCGCAGCAGGTCATCACGATCGTGACCCTGTCGGTCACCTTGATCATCGAAATGCTGATCTTGATCGCGGCCTGGGATCAAGGCGCCGCCTCGGTTGCGCTCGGCGGCTGGTTGCCGCCGTACGGTATCAACTTGGTGGTCGACAGGCTTTCGGCGCTGATGCTGGTGGTCTCCACCATCGTCTCGTTGGCGGTGTTGATTTACGCGACCGGTCAGGGAGCCACGGATGACTCCAGAGACGGTCCGATCACGATTTTCCACCCCACCTACTTGGTGCTGGTGGCCGGTGTGTCCAATGCTTTCTTGGCCGGTGACCTGTTCAACCTGTTTGTTGGTTTCGAGATCCTGCTGACGGCCTCCTACGTGCTGCTGACCATGGGCTCGACCGGTCCACGTGTGCGGGCCGGCGTCATCTACATGGTGGTCTCGGTGATTTCCTCCGCCCTGTTCCTGATCGCCATCGGGATGATCTACTCGGCCACCGGTACCGTGAACATGGCGGATTTGGCCGTCAAGCTGGCGGATCTTCCCGAACCGACGCAGATGATTCTGCACCTGCTGCTGGTGGTGGCCTTCGGGATCAAGGCGGCGATCTTCCCGCTGGCGTTTTGGTTACCGGACTCCTACCCAACCGCGCCGGCACCGGTCACCGCGGTGTTCGCAGGCCTGCTCACCAAGGTGGGTGTCTACGCACTGATCCGCACGGAAACACTGCTGTTCCCCTCAGACAAGTTTAATGATGTGCTGCTGACGATCGCCTCGTTGACCATGGTGGTGGGGATCTTGGGTGCTATCGCGCAGGCAGACATCAAGCGAATGCTGTCCTTCACCCTGATCAGCCACATCGGCTACATGATTTACGGGCTGGGGGTTGCCAATGAGATCGCGGTGGCGGCCACCGTCTACTATGTGGCCCACCACATCGTGGTCCAGACTGGTTTGTTCTTGGTGGTCGGGTTGATCGAACGCCGTGGTGGTTCCGCAAACCTAGAACGCTTGGGCGGACTGCTGAAGATCAGCCCCCTGCTGGCCATCCTGTACTTCATCCCGGCCATGAACTTGGCTGGCATCCCGCCGTTTTCCGGGTTCCTGGGCAAAGTTGGTTTACTCCAAGGCGGCATTGCCGTGAACACGCCGCTGGGTTGGGTCGGTCTGGCCGCAGCGATCGTGACCTCGGTGTTGACACTGCTGGCCGTTGTGCGAGTCTGGGCGCGGGCGTTCTGGCGTCGGCCGGAAGATGCTTTGCGTCCGGACGCATTGATCACCACCACGGATGAAAAACGCATCCGCTACTTCAACCGCACCATTTTGCACCCGGTGCTGGTGGCGCCGACGATCGCGCTGATCGCGGTCGGGGTTTCGCTGACGATCTTCGCCTCCGGCCTGTTCAACTATTCAGGCCAAGCGGCCCGCGACATCATCCTGCGCACCCCCTACATTGAGGCGGTGCTCGGGGACGATTCCGGGGCCAACGGATCCGTTGGGGTGGTGAAAGAACCGTGAGTGAATACCTGATGGACGCCAAGAAGGCTCGGCGCTCCAAGTTCTACATGGCGGCCTGGCTGACGGTCGTCTGGTGTGTACTGTGGCGGGACTTCACCATCGATACCATTCTCTTTGGGCTAATACTGGCCCTCGTGGTCAGCTGGCGGTACAAGTTGCCACCGGTGCTCTTGTCCGGCCGGTTCAACGTGTTCTGGGCCCTTGTGTTTATTGTGCGCATGGTTTGGAAACTGATCGTGGCCTCCATGAACGTGTCCTGGTTGGCGATTAGCCAAGGCCCACGGCTGCAGAACGCGGTGCTCGGTGTGCAGCTCCGTTCCAAAGACGACCTCGTGCTGACGGCGGTGGGTCACACGCTGGCGCTGATTCCGGGCTCGCTGGTCATTGAGGTGGACCGTTCCACGTCGACCTTGTACCTGCACTTCATGGATGCCACCAACGAGTCCGACGTCGATATGTTCCGCAAGGACGCTCTGCTGACCGAAGCCCTCATCATTCGGGCGATCGGCATGAAGTCAGAAGTTGAGCTCGTCAAACAGGAAGCGGCGGATAGGAAAGCGGGGCGGCCGGTCCAGCATGACGGTCTGCCCCCGTATCAGCGAGAGGAGCATTCCGGATGAACCCCATTGAAATCGCGTACCCGATTACGCTGGTCATCTTAGGTATCTCCGCGCTAGCCTCGGTCTACCGGATCTTCATCGGCCCGACCTTGCTGGACCGGATCATCGCTGCGGACGTGCTGATCATTACCGTGTCCTCCACCATCGTGGTCAGCATGATCCGTAACGGAACCATGGACTCGGTGGTGCTGGTCATGGTGGCCTCGGTGATTGGCTTCATCGGCTCGGTGACGATCGCCCGCTTCGTTCTGGAACGAAGCCGCATTGGTGACCCGATCAGGCAGGAGCAGTCATGACCGACGCCATCGATTTGCTCCCAGACTGGCTCGCCTGGATCATCGCCATCCTGATGGTCGCCGGTGCGCTCATGTCCTTCTTCGCGGCGCTGGGCATGCTCCGCTTCGGCGATGTGCTCTCCCGCGTGCACGCGGCCACCAAACCCCAGGTACCGGGACTGATGTTCCTGCTCATTGCTCTGGCAATCGCTGTGCGGGACTGGAGCTGGCTGCCGTTTCTGATCTTGGCGTGGCTGCTGCAGTTGATCACGGTTCCCGTCTCGGCGCACATGGTGGGCCGGGCCGTGTATCACACGGGTGGATTGAGCAAAGTGAAACTGTTCCGTGACGAACTTGGGATGGCCATTGACACCGAAATGGAGCAGTTACGCAAAGAGGAAAAAGGTCTGGGAAAAGGCCCTAAAAATTCATAGGCTTAGTTCATGGCAGAACTAATGAATATGACCCCAGCCGATCCATTCACTGCTGACACGATGCGTGAACTCGCCAGCCACCGCGGTAACTGCATCACGATCTTCATGCCCACCGCACGCGCAGGTGCAGAAACCGCAACGGGCGCCAAACGACTCAAGACCCTCATCGACGAGGCGGAACGAGAACTCATTGACAAGAACGTGGACAAGAACGTCCGCAAAGAACTCTTGGCCCCCGCCCACGCGCTGGTGGAAGATTCCCGGTTCTGGCAGGACACAGCAGACGGTCTAGCGATCTTCCTGAGCGAGGGCTACAGCAAGACTGTCCGGTTCAGCCGCGAACTACCTTTGGAAGTCCACGTCGGGGAACAGTTTGTGCTGCGCCCGGTGTTGCCGATCAGCGTTGAAGGCAACTCCGTGCTGCTCTTCGCTTTCGGGCAGCAGAGCGTGCGCCTGTTCGAAGCGGACCGTGACACCATGCGTCAGCGCGACCTCGGCGACATCCCCGCCGACATCACCGAGGTGCCAGGTACCGAAGGTAAGGAAGCCCAGCTGCAGCACCAGCACACTGACTCCCCGGCCTTCCACGGTCACGGTGCAGGCAAAGAAGTCGACCTGATCATGACGGAGAAATACATTCGCCGGCTTGCTGAAGGCGTCGACAAGCAGCTGAACAACGGGGAGAAGCGGCCACTGGTGTTGGCCACCGTGGCAGAAAACGCGGCTCTGTTCCGGAAGTTCAGCAAGTACAAGAACATTTACCCGGAGATCGTGCCCGGTAACCCGCGCCGTGAAAGCGCCGAACAGCTGCACAAAGCTCTCGGCAACGTGGTCGGTGACCTGAACGCTGCCAACCGTGAGGCCACCGCAAACGAATTCAAGGAACTGCTCGGCACCGGTAAAGCCAGCACCGATCTGGAGGAGATCCGGGAAGCCGTCAGCACCGGCCGGGTGGGCCGACTGCTGATCGACTCGGTGCAAGCCCGGTCCGCGGCCGGTGCCGAACTCGACCCGGTGATTGCTGACGCTCTGAACTCCAGTGCCGAAGTGGTGCCGGTTGAAGGACTCGGTGACGGGGTGCTGGCCGGAGCCATCTACCGGTACTAAGCGGCAACGAGCCACAAACAAACTGTGAGCCCCAACCACGTAATTGGTTGGGGCTCACAACGATTAAGTGTGTCTTTAGTCGTGCAGTTTTTTCGCTCTGCGGTGAAAAACTTTAGACCGGTTTAGACTTCACGGTCGGAAACGCGGTCACCGATCATCTTCTGCGACACCCGGTATGCGCCACGCTTCGAAGCCACCTGCAGCACGGCCACCACAAAGGCCGACAGGGCCGCAAAACCGACCACGGCCGCGAAGCTGCGTTCGGTGTCATCCAGATCCGTAGGCGGCTCATCGCGGGCCACCAAGCGCCATGCGCCATCGGCGATCCGTGGGCCAATAATGGCAGCGCCGATGCTCAGACCTGCGGCGACCAGTTTTAGTGCAATGTTCATCCTTGAAAACCTCAATCTGCTGTAGCGGCTGCCACCGGTATTGATGCCCGTGACTTTCTGCCAGAATACCGGGATTTGTTAGGATAAAAAACGTTGGACGCAGATCACTCTGGTTTCTGCGTCCTCTCCTTTGATTTGTTTAGGCCGACCGCAGAGGGCATTAATGCCGGTACTTCTCACCCTTGGGTGTCTTAGCCTAAGCGTCGCACTTGCTTGGCCCCTTTCCAGGGTTATGGGCCGACATGCAGGGTGGGTTCTAGCCCCGTTGTATGTGCTGGCAGCAGCACTTTTCACGCCAGCGGCGCTGCCGGTTCTGACCGGAAACGCGGACACCACCGCCACCGACTACTCCATCCCGTGGGTGCCTGGGCTGGGGGTGGACTTCGCGTTTCACACCGACGGAATTGGTGTGCTGTTCACCTACATCGCCACCCTCATTGGCGCCATCGTCTTCTTATATGCGACCAAATATCTGACGGACAAAGAGAACCACACCAGCTTCTATTTGGTGATGACCATCTTCACCCTCGCCATGGTGGGGTTGGTGCTGACCAATGATCTGGTCGTGCTCTTCATCTGCTGGGAGCTGACCTCCCTGGCCTCATTCCTGCTCATCGCCCGTTCCGGCACCGGCGGCCAAGAGGCGTCCTTGCGCACCCTGCTGCTGACCTTCATTGGTGGGCTGACCCTGCTGGCCGCGGTTGCGCTGATGGCGTTCACCGCAGGCACCACCGCCATCACCGAGGTGCTGGGCCACACCATGTGGTCTGACGTTGGCTTCACCACCTTGGTGGTCGTGTTGATCATCATTGCGGCGGGCACTAAGTCCGCGCAGTTCCCGTTCCACGTCTGGTTGCCGGACGCCATGGCCGCAGCCACCCCGGTCTCCGCCTACCTGCACGCGGCAGCGGTGGTCAAGGCCGGTATCTTCCTGCTGATGCGGTTCTCCCCGGCTTTCCACGAGAACCTCACTTGGTCCACCACGCTCGTGTTCTTGGGGCTGATCACCTCGATCGTTGGCGGTTGGTTCGCGTTCGCGCAGCCGGACCTGAAGAAACTGATGGCGTACTCCACCGTCTCCCAGCTGGGGCTGATCGTGGCGGCCATCGGGACCGGCACCGAGCTCGGTATGATCGCGGCGATCATCCACACCATCGTGCACGCCCTGTTCAAGTCGGGGCTGTTCATGATGGTCGGCGTCATTGACCACGCCACCGGTACCCGCCAACTGGACCGGATGCCGCAGCTGTACAAGGCGATGCCCGTCAGCTTCATCGTGACCCTGCTCGGCACCGCCGCCATGGCCGGGTTGCCGCCGTTGTTCGGCTTCTTGTCCAAAGAGTCGATCCTGACCGCTGTCTACGAGCACCCCCTAGGCGCCGGAGTCGGCATCAGCGCGCTGGTGTTGGCCGGCATCGGGGCCGTGCTGACGTTCTCCTACTGCGCCAAGATCTTGGTCGGTGCGTTCATCACCGGTGAGGCGGACAAGGACATCCACCCAACCCCGGCCATGCTGATCATTCCGGCGGCGCTGCCGATCCTTGCCAGCGCGGTCCTAGTGTTCTTCCTGCCAGCCGTGGAAAAGTTTATTACCCCCATGGTGGATGCCGGGCTGCCCATCCAGTCCCACCCGCATCTGACCCTGTGGCACGGTTTCACTCCGCCGCTGTTCGTGACTTTGGCCGTCTTTGTCATCGGGTTCATCCTGCTGGCTAAATACAAGAGCGTCTGGCCGTACGTGGAACGCAAGGGTAAGACCATTACCGGTGCTGAGGTGATCGCCGCGATCACCGGTGTGATCACCCGGGCGTCCATCCGGTTGGGCCGGGTCACGGACTCGATGCACGCCGCAACGCATGTGGCCCCCATGTTGGCCGGGCTCGGCGCGATCGGTTTCGCGTCCCTGTTCGTTTTCGGCAGCTCCGGATCGCTGGCACCGTTCACCCCGGGTATTAACCACCCCATTGACGCGGTGGTGCTGGTACTGATCATCGCTGCGGTCGCCACCCTGATCTTCGCGACCACCCGGTTGGCTGCCACATTGGCGTTGTCGGCTATCGGCGGGCTCGCGGTCGTTCAAATCATTTCGCTGGGTGCCCCGGATGTCGCGTTGACCCAGCTGCTGGTGGAAGCGCTGACCATCATCGTGATCATGCTGGTCCTGCAGAAACTTCCGCTGACGTTCGGCAGCAAGCACCGCTTCCAGCCGGGCAAGTTCACCTTCGCAGCTTTGGTCGGTTTGGGTGCGGGCGCCGCAGCCTTCACCTTCCTCGGTCGGCGTGAGCGTTCGGACGTGGCCCGGTACTACTTGGAGAACACCCAAGAAATCACCGGCGGTGACAACATCGTCAACGTGATTCTGGTGGAATTCCGTGCCTTGGACACCATGGGTGAGCTGATCGTGTTGGGCATGACCGGGGTGGCGATCATCGCGATCCTGTCCACCATCCGTAATGACAAGCTGGACCCGACCGGAAGCAAAGACCCCGCTTTCACCCCCGAACCCGAGCTGGCTTTGCGCGGTCCCGAATCGGCTGCCGCCCGCGGTGTCCGAATCTCGTGGGGCAACGTGGTGCAGCTGCAGCTGATGCTGCGCATGATCGTGCCGATTCTGACGATCTTGTCGGCCATCATTTTCTGGCGCGGACACAACGAACCCGGTGGCGGCTTCATTGCCGCGCTGGTCGGGTCTGCCGTGGTCGGCCTGTTGTACCTGTCCACCTCCACGGACCGGCAGATCGGCCCGCCACGACTACCGGTGTACTTGATTGGCGCCGGCGTGGGTATCGCCGTGTTGACCGGGTTCTGGGGACTGCTGGGTGCCGGATCCTTCCTAGAGCCGATCGGAACCTACTTCTTGGGCCAACACCTGTCCACCGCACTCGTCTTTGACTTGGGCGTGTACCTGGCGGTGCTGGGCTTGATGATGGTGGCCTTCAACCTGCTGGGGACCTCCACCGTGAAGCAGCTGGACCCAACCTTTGGCGTTGACGAGGCTGAGACGAAGCACTCCGTAGCCGAATGGGGCATCTCACACGAGGCTGAGGAACGGCCCGAGTACACCCGAGAACGGACCGACGAAAGCGTCAGCGGCCCCTTGCCCGGCCCGATGGATGAGATTGGACCCACCAAGATCAAACCGCACACCCAATACATTGCCTCCGGCACCAAGCCGAAAGAGGTGGGGCGTAAGTGATACTGGCCTTGACCGTCACGGTGCTTGTCACCGGCGGCGTCTACCTGACGTTGCAACGCTCCATGGTGCAAACCATTTTCGGCCTCGGGCTGCTGGCCCACGCCGCGAACTTCCTGCTGCTGGCATCCGGGGTGCCGGCCTGGCGCTCAGAGCCACTGGCCAACATCACCCCCGCGGCCGACGGTGCAGACCCACTCCCGCAGGCGTTCGTGCTGACCGCGATCGTGATTTCCATGGCCGTGACCATCCTGATGTTGGCCATGGCTGTCATTGGACACAATGATGATCAGAAACGTGTTCCAGCAACCGGTGAGGAGGGGGACGCGTGAGCCTTGAAACTTTATCCGCGGCGCTACTTGCCCTGCCCGGCCTGCCGTTGTTGCTCGCGGCATTGTCGGTTGTCACTAGGAACAAGATCCTTGACCGGACTCTGCTGTTGATCTGGCCGGTCTGCCAGTTTGTGGCGGCCGCCTACCTGCTTATCCGGCAGCAAGAACAACCCGTACTGGGCCACAACACCGGTGGTTTCGAAGGTGGTGTGGCCATCGCGGTTGCGGCCGATCCGACCACTTCGATTCTGCTGATGGTGACCGCGGTAGCGACGTTCGCCGCGGTGTGGTTCATGACCGCCACCCAAGAAACCCAATACCGCTTTGCAGCCGCACTGATCTTTATGCTGGTCGGTGGAGTCAATGGTGCCCTCATCACGGCGGACTTGTTCAATCTTTTCGTCTTCATTGAGGTCATGCTGCTGCCCTCATACGCACTGATTGCCATCACCGGTGGTTTCAAACGTCTGGGTATCGGGCGCATGTTCGTCATCGTCAACCTAGTCACCTCGACCATCTTGGTGATGGGCGTCGGCCTGGTCTACGGCGTGGCTGGCACCGTGAACTTGGCTTCGTTGGCCGGTACCACCGGCTCGGACCCGGTTCTGGCCGCCGCCTTGGGCGTGGTCTTGCTGGCGTTGAGCATCAAGGCCGGTGCCGTCCCGGTTCACGGCTGGTTGCCAAGCTCCTACCCGGGAACTTCCGCCGGCATGATGGCCTTGTTTTCCGGTCTGCACACCAAGGTTGGTGTGTACGCGGTGATGCGGGTTTACTTCGTCGCCTTTGATACGCCAGCCCAGTGGCAGTGGGTCTTGACGGTTGTGGTGCTAGCGACCATGTTCTTTGGTTCCATGCTGTCGCTGGGTCAAAGCACCGGGCGTGGGGTGCTGTCCTACCAGATGGTTTCCGGCGTCGGCCACATCTTGTTGGCCACCGTGATCTTCACGGCCGCTGCCGTTTCCGCCGGCTTGTTCTATCTGGTCCACCACATCATCACCATGGGTGCGTTGCTGCTGATCTTTGGCGCCATCGAGCAGCATTATGGGCCGATGCGCTTGAACCGGTTCTCCGGCTTCATGCAGCAAGAACCGCTCGTGGCCTTCCTCGCAGCCTTTGGTTTGCTTTCACTAGCCGGGTTGCCACCGACCAGCGGCCTCTGGGGCAAACTGAACCTGATGTTTGCCGCCGCCGGAAGCGGGATGAGCGCGCTGCTTATCACCGTCATCTTGGCCGCCTCATTGGTGACACTGCTGGCCCTGATGCGTCTGTACAAGGACGTGTTTTACGGGGACCAAGCCGAGCGGTATCTGTCGACCCCGTCGAACCAGATCCCGTTCCGGGTGGTGGCACCGGGCGCGTTCCTGATCTTGGTTTCGGTTGCCATGTTTGTGTTGGCCGGACCGATTCAGGAGCTGACCGACACCGCCGGTGAGGTCTTCGTGGACCGGGCACAGTACCAGCAGTCGATATTGGAGACACCATGATCCGTATTCATCCGTGGTACACCCTGACTTACCTGCTGTTTCTGTTCAAAGAGATCATCGCCGGTTCACTGACCGTGGCGCGCTACGTGTTCAGCCGTGAGGACCGCCTCGCCCCATCCATTGTGGAGTTCCCACTGCGCTGTAAAACAGACATGGAGGTGACCTGGTTGGCCTCCTCCATCACGATCACACCAGGCACCCTCGTGGTGGCCACCGCGGCCGGTACCGAAACGGAACCGCCAACCCTGTTCGTTCACTCCATGTTCGGCCAAGACCGGAATGAGATTCTGGACAGCCTGCAGGACATGGAACGGCGCTTGTTGACCATGACGAGGGGGAAAAACAATGGCCTTTGATCCCACAGACTTCAACTCGTGGCTCATCCTGGTCTGCGCGATCGGTGTCTTGATGCTCTCGGTCGCCATCCTTGCCGGGTTGCGGCTCGTCTTCAAAGCAACCGACGCGGCCTCCCGGGCAGTGGTCGGTGACCTCGTCTTCTTCAGCGCGATAGGACTGCTGATTCTGATTGCGATGCTCTCAGACTCGGCCATCGTGCTCGACGCAGCACTGCTCGCCTCCTTGGTGGGTATCTTGGCGACGATCGCACTAGCCCGCATCATCACTCGAGGACGGCGATAACCGTGAGCATCCTAGATATTCTGACGCTTGTCTTCATCGCCGTATTGATCTTAACCGGCGCCGGGTTCGTGCTGATCAGCTCCATGTCGATGCATAAGGCCAAAGACGCTTACAGCCGCATCAATTCGCTCTCGCCAGGTACTGGTTTCGGTATGCCGCTGTTGGTGGGCACCGCCTTCGTGCATCACACGTGGTTGCATGCCTTTGAATGGTCTGCCTTCATTACCGCAGCGTTGGCGATCTTGGCGCTGATCATCGTTTCCTCGATCGCCTCGAACACGCTCTCGCGTGCCGCCTACCTCTCGGGCGCGCCGGTGGATCCTCGGACCACGCCGCAGGAACTGGCGGAGGAGCCGGTGCGGGACTAACTGACCTTCTCGGTCTCCCGATGGATGTTGGCTAATCGTGCAGACGTGCCCTAGAGGATTGACGAATCACGTCTTCGCCTCTGGGCGGTCAACTTGGCTAATTTGAGAGCATCAAAACCTTGGCGTAAAGCTGGAAAAGTCGTTCAACGATTACTTTCTCATCAACGCTAGGTTCGAGGCCGTAGGCTCGTTCAACCTCTGCGTCTAAGGCGTTATGAGCTGCTCTTAGTTCTGGGTACATCCAGTCGTTATCGGGATCATATAATTGGGCAATCGTGGCATCGGAATAGGTTTCCCGAGCATCGAGGACGCTTTGGGCAAGTTCAGCGATGTGCTGCTCTCGTTCTTTGCTGATGTCAGGCCAGATAAAGTTGTTGTAAACAACACCTGCCGAATACCTGAATCGCCCTTCAAGACGACCGGCGACAGCCCGCACCCAAGCGTTATGAAGCCGGGACTGCAAAACGCCAAAGTGGTATCTAGTTGCGTCAGGCATCAGACGAACCAAGTTGCTGCATAATGCGCCGGGTTCCACGAAGCCAATGGGGATATAGCGCCGCCGCTCAGAAGAAACTTCTAGGAGTGGCTTCACCGAGCCACATCACCCACCGTTCAATCCCTTTGATGAACTCCTGGGATCCGTACCAACGGTGGAAAAACTTTTCGACGGCCGGCTCTAGTTTAAGGAAATCTCTTTTTTCTTCAGGTGCGAACAAGTAGTTGCCACCATCGATTTGCTTGTTTCCAATCCCCATCTCCGGGACATTTTGGAGACGTTTAGACCGGTTCCAAACAAAAATGTCTGGGGCATCTTTGAGGTAAGCGTTGATCTTTTCTGGATACAAAAGCTCAGGCTGACCACCGATATCGGTGTAGTGGTACAGCTTTTTTGTTCCCCCAGTTTTGAGAAGCCAACGATGACACAGTACACAGCTGCTTGGTCGTTGCTTTCATTGGCCCATTTGAACGTATCGTGAGCGAAGTCGATTCTAATGCCCTGTTCGTACAAGGGATGCCAGATGTTGGCGACTTGAGCCCCTTGACAAATGGAATTGGTAGAAACGAACGCGGAACGGACTTTGTGATCGCCCATATATTTGGTGGCTTTGGCATACCAGGCTGCAACGTAATCAATTTCGCCGAGATTGCGCGTCGCACCGATAGCCTCGAAAACAGTCTTGATTTCTGCTTTTTGCTCTGCTGACTGGTTCCTAGCACCGAGGAAAGGCGGGTTACCGATGATGTAGTCACAATCCTGAGCAGGGATGATCTCATCCCAGTCTGTCTCCAAAGCGTTGCCGTGGACGACTCGGCCGCCATCGCTAAGCGGCAAAGATTCAATATTGCGGGTGACGATCATTTCCGTTTCTAAGTTGGCCTGCAATTCAGCAATCCAAAGCGCCGTGCCAGCAACAGCCACAGCGAAGTCATTGATTTCTAGCCCATAGAATTTGTTCAAAGAGACCTTGATCGGACTAATATCCACATCATCGAAAGACACTGAGGTCTGGCCCGCGAACAGTTCAGAGATGACCTTATTCTCTAGCCGACGCAGAGATAAGTAGGTCTCGGTCAAGAAGTTTCCAGAACCGCACGTCGGGTCGTACACGCGCTGCACCTGCTTCTTACCGATCACCGTAAGGCGCGCCAACAGTTCACTGACCTCCTGCGGCGTGTAGTACTCGCCACCGGACTTACCGGCCTGTGAGGCATACACCTGCATGAGGAATTCGTAGGCGTCACCAAACATGTCGATGCCCTCATCGTGCTGCTCGCCCATGTCCAGCTCACCGATCGCGTTGAGCAGCTTGCGCAGCTTCTCGTTGCGTCGCTCCACCGTGTTGCCCAGGCGGGTCGAGTTCACATCAAGGTCATCGAACAAGCCTTTGAGGTCGTCCTCGCTCGCGTGCCCCACCGACGAGCCTTCGATGCTCTGGAAGACCTTCTCCAGGGTCTCGTTCAGGTTCTCATCCACCATCATGCCGCGGATCTGTTCAGCCTGCTCATCCGTCAGCTCCGCGTAACTGAAGCCCTCGCCCTCGTTCTTTTCGATTAAGGTGGCGAGGTTCTCCGAAATGAAGCGATAGCACAGCATTCCGAGCACATAGCTCTTGAAATCCCAGCCGTCCACCGAACCACGAAGCTCGTTCACGACCTCCCAAATTGTCCTGTGCAAACGATCCCGCTGAACCTCACGCGACAAAGAACCCACAACAACCCCTCGCATCAATCAGGGCAGGCGAAAACAGCTCGAAGAAAGCATTTCTGACAGGATACGTCAGGTCCTTTCGCCAAGGTCAATAAGGCACGATATGTTGTCAGATATCGATGCGGGACTCGCGTTGATCGTCGAGCCCGCACCACCTACAACGGCTCGGCCTGCCCGATAGAATGGCCACCATGACTCACGCCCAGCCCGAGTTCCAGGCCCCGCACGCAACGGCACGCGCGGAGCACGATCCCATGATCCGGGTGCGTGACGCGCACCTACACAACCTGAAACACATCGACGTCGACCTACCCCGGGACACCCTCGTGGCCGTCACCGGCGTTTCAGGTTCAGGCAAGTCCAGCCTAGCCTTCGGCACCATCCACGGCGAGGCGCAACGCCGCTACCTGGAATCCGTCGCACCCTTCGCCCGCCGGCTCATCGGTGGCGCAGTCAACCCGCGCGTCGGGTCGGTCACAGGCCTGCCGCCGACGGTGGCCCTGCAACAGTCCACCACCCTAGGTGGGGCGCGCTCCTCAGTGGGCACCATCTCGAACATGTCGAACAGTATTCGGCTACTCTTCTCCCGCTCCGGAACCTACCCGGACGGCATGCGTGAGCGCCTCGAATACGGCCGGCTCGACTCCGACGCCTTCTCCCCCAACACCACCGCCGGCATGTGCCCCGAATGCCAAGGAACCGGCACCGTGCACCGACCCACGGAAGAGTCAATGGTGCCGGACCCCAAGCTGTCCATCCGGGACGGCGCGATCGCCGCCTGGCCGGGAGCATGGCTGGGTAAGAACTTCCGGGACATCCTCGACACCCTCGGCTACCCCATCGACATCCCGTGGCGAGACATTCCACAAAAAGACCGCGACTGGATCCTGTTCACGCACGAACAACCGGTAGTCACCGTCCACCCGGTGCGCGACGAAAACGCCGTGCACGGGTCATATAAAGGCAAATGGCGCTCGGTAGCCACCTACCTCACCGACACCCTCGCGGAGACGGAATCGGATAAGAACCGCCGCCGAGTACTTTCCTTCATGCATGCATCAACCTGCCCTACGTGCCAAGGCCGTGGCTTCCAGCCGGACACCTTGCAGGTCACCTACGCCGGCTACGCGATCGACGAATTCAACGCCTTGGCGCTGAAAGACGTGCTGGCCGTGCTAGAGGACCGCCTCCAGCACCTGCAAGGGATCAGCAAGCAACAGTGGTATGAGCACGACGAGGCCGAAAAGCTACTGCTGGATCAGGTCCTGCCCACTGTGCGCGCGGCGAACGAGCTGGGGCTCGGGCACTTGAGCCTCTCCCGCCCGGCACGCAGCTTGTCCGCGGGCGAGCATCAGCGCCTGCGGCTGGCCTCCCAACTGAACTCGAACCTATTCGGCACCACTTATGTGCTGGACGAACCCTCAGCCGGCCTGCACGTCGTGGAGCGGAAGGCGGTCTCTGAGTTGCTGCAGCGCTTCATCGACGCAGGTAACTCGGTGCTACTGGTGGAGCACGACATGTCCCTGGTTGCCGGATGCGATTGGATCGTGGACATCGGCCCGCGCGCCGGCGAGCGCGGCGGTCAGCTGGTGTTCTCCGGCCCCACTGAGCAATTCCGCGCCAACGCTGAGCAGCTGGGCTCCCCCACTGCCGCCGCCTTGAACGCGGACTTCCCGGAGCTGACGGACACCCCAGCAGGCACCGGCGAATCCATCAGCCTTACCGGCGTGCGCGCCCGCGCCTTCGACGGGGCCGACGTCGACTTCCCGCTGGGTGCGCTCACCGCGGTCACGGGTGTGTCCGGTTCCGGTAAATCCACCTTGGTCATCGGGGTGCTGGCTGATGTGGCGGCGCGCTCGGCCAAGCAGGTGGTCGGTGCCGATGAGGCTTCCTCGGAGGACTCGGATGCTGAGGTCACGCCGGGTGCCGACGCCTCCGAGGATTTCCGGGTGGAGAGCGCAACGGGGCTCGATAAGATCCGCCGCCTGGTTCACATCACCCAGAAGCCGATCGGCCGTACGGTGCGTTCCACCGTCGCGACCTACACGGGCCTTTTCGACCACGTCCGCAAGCTCTTCGCCGCAACCCCGGAGGCTCAGCGGCGCGGCATGTCGGTATCTGACTTTTCCTATAACACCACGAAGGGCCGCTGCTCGGAGTGCGATGGCGCGGGCAGCATCGAGGTTGAGTTGGTGTTCCTGCCGGGCACCTACACGACCTGCCCGGCCTGCCACGGCAAACGCTATAAGCCGGAGATCCTTGAGGTGCAGTGGAACGGCCGCAGCATCGCGGATGTTTTGGCGCTGACTGTGGACGATGCGCTCGAGGCTTTCGCGGAGGAGCCACGGATTCTGCACTCGGTCGAGTTCCTGCACGCGCTCGGCCTAGGCTATCTGCGGCTGGGGCAGGGTTCCCCGGAGCTTTCGGGCGGCGAGGCGCAGCGCATCAAGCTCGCCTCAGAGATGCAGCGCGGCTCCAGCCGCAAGCACAGCCTGTACCTGCTGGATGAGCCGACGACGGGGCTGCATCCCGCGGACGTGGACCTGCTGCTTGCCCAGTTGCGGCGCTTGGTCGACGACGGCGCGACGGTGGTCGTCGTTGAGCACGACCTCCGGGCGGTCGCGCAGGCTGACTACGTCATCGACGTTGGCCCGGGAGCCGGCGACGAAGGCGGTCAGATCCTGGCCACCGGGACACCGGCGGCGGTTGCTCAGCAGGGTGTGCGCCCGGGTTCACGCTCGGTTACAGCCCAAGCGTTGGCCGAACGGGCCGGGTTGGGCTGAGCCTGATGCGGAAGACGCTGGCGACCACGGAGGCAGGCATTTAGCCGAACACTGCTCAGCCCACCGACACTCGCCCGAACGGCACTCAACCGAGGGGTTCGTAGCGTTCTAGGAACTCGGTCATCTTGTCGAGCACGCGTTCCTTGACTTCGGCACGGCTCTCGCCGCCGGTGGTATTGCCGAAGAAACTCATGCGGGGCAGCACCTTGCCGATGTCGGTTCCGATGCGGGGGACTTCCCCAGCGTCGAAGGCACTCTGCATAAAGTCCCTCGCGGCAGGCTCGCGGAGTCGCTCTTCTTCGATGAGGGTGCCGAGTTCTTGTTCGCGGCGTTGGCTGATGAACGCAACCCACTGTTCGGCAACGCTCGCGTCCGTGTTGACGAGTTCGATGAAGTCCATGAACAGGTCGCGTTTATCGCGCAGGGTCGGGCTGGATTCAACCGCTTGCAGTACCTGTTCTTTGTACTGGTAGTCCGGGACCTGGGATTTCAGCATCGGTTCGCGGAACTTCTCAACCAGCATGAGGATGTAGTCGACGTTGACTTCGACTTGCCGCATCAGCTCGATCTCGAACACGAGTTCAAGCTGTTCCGGCTGCGGCTCGTTCGAGCCGGCATCGGCCCGCATCTCGTCGCGCACCGCAAGGTAGACGCTCTGCAGGTCTTGAATCTCGCGCGGGGTGAGGTCGTCGTCGTCAGGGAACTCATCGAACCCGGCCAGCAGGTTCCGAAGCTGTAGGATCTCGCCGAAAACTTCAGCGAAGTGCCGCTGTTCGCTTTCGCTCGCAGGAACCCCGGCACCGGGCGCGTGGAAGGCCAACATTTCCGCGACTTTGAGCCGGTACTGCTCCAAATAGTGTTCGTACGGCTCCAGTAGCGCGATGCCTTGCGCGTCAGCGTTCCCGAACAACGCGAGCGCGTCTTCGGTGTTCTCTTGGAGGTCACGGAAGCACACGATGTTCCCGTACCGCTTGACCTGGTTGAGGATGCGGTTGGTGCGTGAGAACGCCTGGATCAGCCCGTGGTATTTCAGGTTCTTGTCAACGTAGAGCGTGTTCAGGGTTGGCGCGTCGAAGCCGGTAAGGAACATGTTCACGACCAGCAACAGGTCTACTTCGCGGTCTTTGACCCGCATGGAGAGGTCGCGGTAGTAATTCTGGAAGTTGTCGCCGTTGGCGTCATAGCTGGTGCCGAAAATCTGGTTGTAGTCGGCGATGGCGGTGTCCAGGAATTCGCGGTTCTCACCGCTGAGCCCGCGGGTGTCAAACCCTTCTTCTGCGAGGATTCCGGCTTCGGGGTCTTCGTTGGCTCCGTAGCTGAAGATCGTAGCGACTTTCAGCTGCTCATGCTCCGGTAGCTCGGCCCGCTGGGCTTTGAATTCGTTGTAGTAGAGCTTGGCGGCTTCCACGGATTGCACGGCCATCATCGCGTTGAAGCCGTTGACGCGCCGCTTGAGTGTGATCGCTTCGCCGCCTCTACCCCGTGTGCGAGCGAGGTCTGCGGTGTTGCTCGTGACGGTGTGGATGTACGTGGTGTTGGATTCGCCGGTTTCGGACAGGCGGCGGGTGTGCTGGTTGAAGTGTTTCAGGATGTAGCTGGTGACGGCGCTGATGCGTTCAGGTGCCATGAGCGCGGCTTCTTCTTGGGCACGGCTTGCGTCTTCCGCAACAACCCCGCCCGCGCGTGCGAGCACGCTGTTGTATGCGAGTTTGAAGGGGAGGACGTTTTTGTCTTCGATCGCGTCGACGATTGTGTAGGTGTGGAGTTGCTCGCCGAAGGTTTCTTCGGTGGTGCGGAGCACTACGCGGCCGTCGCGTGCACCGTAGGATTTGCCTGCGTTATCGCGGAAGATCGGGGTCCCGGTGAATCCGAAGATGTTGTATTTTTTGAATTTTTTGGTGATCGCGTTGTGCATTTCACCGAATTGGGATCGGTGGCATTCGTCGAAGATGATCACCGTGTGTTCGTTGTAGATCGGGTGTTTCGCGTTTGCGGCAACGAAGTTGGAGAGTTTTTGGATGGTGGTGATGATGATGCGCGCGTTGGGGTCCCCCATTTGTTGGGTGAGGATTTTGGTGGATGTGTTGGAGTTCGCGGCACCTTTTTTGAAGCTGTCGTATTCCCGCATGGTTTGGTAGTCGAGGTCTTTGCGGTCTACAACGAACAGGACTTTGGGGTTGCTTGGGAGCGCGGTGGCGAGTTGCGCGGTTTTGAAGCTGGTGAGTGTCTTGCCGGAGCCGGTGGTGTGCCAGATGTAGCCGCCAGCTTGGGTGGTGCCGAGCATTTTGTTGTTGGCGGCTACGTCGATGCGTTGGAGGATGCGTTCGGTGGCGGCGATTTGGTAAGGCCGCATGACTAGGAGGTTGCCGTCTTCGCGGAGCACGCAGTATTTGGTGAGGATGTTGAGGATGGTGTGTTTAGCGAAGAAGGTGCGGGTGAAGCCGTTCAGGTCTGGGATGACTTTGTTGTGGCTGTCTGCCCACCAGCAGGTGAAGGCCCACGTGTTGGGGGTGCGTTTGGTGTTGTCGGTTTTCTTGGGGCGGGTGGTGTTGGAGTAGTACTTGGTGAGTGTTCCGTTGGAGATGACGAACACTTGCACGTAGTCGAAGAGGCCGTGGCCTGCCCAGAGGGATTGGTTTTGGTAGCGGGCTATTTGGTTGAACGCTTCGCGGAGGTTGACGCCGCGTCGTTTGAGTTCGATGTGGATGAGTGGCAGCCCGTTGACGAGGATGGTGACGTCGTACCGGCTGGAGTGGGTCGCGGCGCCGGGGGTGGTTCCGGCGTCGACGGCGTATTGGTTGATGACTTGGAGTTTGTTGTTGTGGATGTGGGTTTTGTCGAGCAGCCGAATGTTTTTGGTGGTTCCGTCTTCGCGGCGTAGGAGTTGGGTGTTGGCGTTGTGGAGGCGCCAGGTTTTCTCTTTGGGTCCTTCGTTGGCGCTGGCGATGGACGTTTCGAAGAACGTTTCCCATTCGGCGTCGGTGAATTGGATGTTGTTGAGCGCTTCGAGTTGGGTGCGGAGGTTCGCGACGAGGGCGGCCTCGTCGCGGATGTTGGCGTATTCGTAGGCCTGCGTTTGGAGCTGTTTGATGAGGGCGTCTTCGAGTTGCGCTTCGGACTGATAGGCGTCCGATGCGGTGGTGTCGGCTTCGTAGGTGGCGACGACGGTCGCTTCATCGCTGACCGCGATGGGCGCGATTGTGCCGCGGCCCAGTTCCTCGATTGTGGAGCGTTCCATCCCTACCTATCCCCTTACCCTGCCGTTACGCGAACCGAAGTGGAAGCCGGCTTATGCCGCTTCTGGTTGCAACTCTTTGAAGGTCAATAGTTTGTCTCGATAGTACTCATACTGTTTCCGCCGAACCTCAATCTCCGCCGGCAAACCCGACGACAGGTCGTTCACGAGCGCATCAAACTTGTCGAGAACATCGGCGATCTGACGCTGCACCTCAATCGGTGGAACTGGAAGCAACACTTTTTGCACTGCTGTCTTCTTCAAATGCGTCTGATCAGTACCATTGTCGTAACGCAATAGCTGGCGGTTCCGGTCCATTACGAATGACAGGAAACGCGGCAATAGTTTGGTGGGGTCCTTAACTCGCAAGATGGCCACTCGTTGGTTTATTGCGAAAGCATTAGACTCACGAACAAAAAATGTGCGTGCGAGCGCACGTCCGTTCGGCAAATCACTCAAGACTAGGGCGACATCGCCTTGCAAGGCGGGCGTGAGGACAACCTCTGGTTTCAACCAACGATTGGCTTCGCCATTGCGCGAAATAAAACGGGCCGTAATCAGTGGAACAGATCCATCTGGGTGAACCAGTTTTTCGTGGGCTTTGCCGTTGATGTATTCAACGAGCGAGTCAAGCTCAACCCAGGTCGCCGCCCCATTTTCAGGGAAGGTGAGGAGCTGGTCGCGGTAGTGCTCGTACTGCTTCCGGCGAGCCTCGAGCTCAGCCTCGAGCTCAGCCTCGAACTCAGTAAAAAGATCAAGAATCTTAACGATCTCCCGCTGCACCTCAATCGGCGGAACCGGGATAACTACCTTTTTCAGTTTGTTCGCTGAAATATCAATGACTTTCGCACCGGTAGCTAACTTGTACTTCTGCGCAAAAAAATTTGTTGACCTAAACCAGTAGGCAAGAAACGTCGGGTCCAACGGACTGCGAATTACTGACGAGTGTCCGCCAATTACAATGGCATTCTCGCCGAGCCAGGCCACAGTGGAACAGACGTCATCGAGATTCTCACTGGTGTTTGTAATAACGACGTCGCCCGGCTGTACTACCGTTAGTTTCGCCGCATCCTCGGGCGTCACAAAGGAAACTGTTTCTCTTGCAGTTGGACCGTAATGCGTGTAAATCTCTCCATAATGAATGGCCCCAACGCCCTTCTTGGTGAGCATCGTTTTGGGCATTCCATTACCGCGATCAATTACAGCAATATCTCCGAGCATTTTGTACTCAACCCCGTTGGGGCACAGCTCTCGGATCAGTTTTTCGACGCGGTTCATTTGGTTGCACCTGCTTCGAGTTCGGCGACGATCGCGTCGATACTGGTCCGCAGCTCGGCCTGACGCTTCACAATTTCCGCGATCTCGGCGTTCAACGCCTCAATATCGATCTTTTCGCGGGTGTCTTCCAGCTCCACATACGAGCTCACGGAGAGGTTATAGTCGTTCGCCGCGATCTCCTCGGCGCTCGCCCGCTTCGAAACGTACTGCTCCTCGCTTCGCTCCGCGACCATCTCCACGATCTTGTCGCGATGCGACGGCGCCATCACATTGTGCTTGCCCTGCCGCACGAAGTCCTTCGACGCGTCAATAAACAACACGTCGTTATCCTTCTTGGACTTCTTCAACACGAGCACACAAACAGCAATCGTGGTGCCAAAGAACATGTCCTCCGGCAACTGAATCACCGCATCGACATAGTTGTTGTCCACCAAGTATTTGCGGATCTTCTGCTCCGTACCCCCGCGATACAAAACCCCAGGGAACTGCACCAACGCGGCCGCACCATCGACTGCAAGCCACGAAAGCACATGCATCGTGAACGCGAGATCCGCCTTCGTCACCGGCGCCAACACACCAGCTGGAGCGAACCGCACATCGTTAATCAACAGAGGATTATTCTTACCCTCCCACCGCGTCGAATACGGCGGGTTGGACACAATCGCATCGAACGGTTGATCGTCCCAATGCTGTGGCTCAATCAACGTGTCCCCGTGCGCGATATTGAACTTGTCGTAGTTCACGTCATGCAAAAACATGTTGATGCGCGCCAAGTTATAGGTAGTTAGGTTGATCTCCTGACCGTAGTACCCCTGCCGCACACCATTCGGGCCCAGGACCTTCGCGAACTTAAGAAGCAGCGAGCCGGAACCGACCGCCGGGTCGTACACGCGCTGCACCTGCTTCTTACCGATCACCGTCAGGCGCGCCAACAGTTCACTGACCTCCTGAGGCGTGTAGTACTCGCCACCAGACTTACCGGCCTGCGAGGCATACATCTGCATGAGGAACTCGTAGGCGTCACCAAACATGTCGATGCCCTCATCGTGCTGCTCGCCCATGTCCAGCTCACCGATTGCGTTGAGCAGCTTGCGCAGCTTCTCGTTGCGTCGCTCCACCGTGTTGCCCAGGCGGGTCGAGTTCACATCAAGGTCATCGAACAGGCCCTTGAGGTCGTCCTCACTCGCGTGCCCCACCGACGAGCCTTCAATGCTTTGGAAGACCTTCTCTAGGGTCTCATTCAGGTTCTCATCCTGCGCCGCCCGCTTGCGCACGTTCACGAACAGCTGCGACGGGAGGATGAAGAAACCCTTCTCATCCACCATCATGCCGCGGATCGGTTCAGCCTGCTCATCCGTCAGGTCCGCGTAGCTGAACCCTTCGCCCTCGTTCTTTTCAATGAAGGTGGCGAGGTTCTCCGAAATAAAGCGATAGAACAGCATGCCGAGCACATAGCTCTTGAAATCCCAGCCGTCCACCGCACCGCGGAGCTCATTCGCGACCTCCCAAATAGTCCGATGCAAACGATCCCGCTGAACCTCACGCGACAAAGAACCCACAACAACCCCTCACATTAGCCAGGGCAGACGAAAACAGCCCGAAGAAAGCATTTCTGACAGGATACGTCAGCGAACGACGGTGGTCGCGGCTGGCGCGCGGATACTGGGTGGGTGGTGGCGAGACGGCGGCTTGCAACCGAGCCTCCGCGCCAGACCTCCCGTGTAGGGTTGTTGGCATGAGTACATCCAAGAATGTCCTTGTCATTGGCGGCCACGGACGAGTTGCCCTGCGCACGCTGCCGTTGCTGACCAAAGCCGGCCACAACGTCGAGGCCCTCATCCGCAAACCCGAGTATGAGGCCGACATCGTAGCCCTCGGCGCGCGGCCTCGCATTGCCGAGATGCTTAACTTCGATGACGCCGCGTGGGATGAGCTGCTGCGCGACAAAGACGTCGTGATTTGGGCCGCGGGCAACGGGGGCCGAAACGGTGTCGACCAGACCTACGCCATCGACCGCGACGCCGCGATCGCATCAATCGACGCGGCCACCCGCGCCGCTAGCAAGCCCCGCTACCTGATGGTGAGCTTCGCAACCTCGTTCGTGCACCCCATCGACGAGGAAGATCCGTTCCACCACTACGTGCTGGCCAAGCGTGCCACCGATGAGCACCTGCAGGGCACGAGCCTGGACTACGCCATCGTTGGCCCAGGCCTCCTCACCGACGAGGATGAACCTGCCGGCGTGCAGCGCTTCAACCCCAACAGCGATGTGCCGGAGAGCACGGACACGAGCCGGGAACTCGTCGCACAGGTGCTGGCCCACCTGGTTGACGCAGATCAGCTTCCAGACGACAGGTTCATTGCGTTCATGGACGGGACAGACCCAGTAACAAGCCTCTGAAATAGTTCCGGTTCGCAACAGCGGTGCCGAGCCGCCGATCACCAAGGTGACGGCGCTCGGCACCGTTGTTGTTTAAGGCTCGTGGTTATCCTTGGCTAGGCAAGCGCGATCTCCAAGGATATGCATTATCCTTGGATGAAATATCCATCTTCTCAAGGATACCTCTTATTCTTGAGAAAGACGTCGCTTGATGGAAGGCTAGCGCTGATGTCGTGGACAGCTAGGGAATGGACTCCCTCTGACAATGCACGGCGGCCACGCGACCGCTGGCACGGAACCTACTGGGCGTACCAGCCGTTCTCGCTCACCACACCGGAGTGGCGCATCGACCCGGCAGTAGCGACCGAAGCCGGCCGTGTGGAACGGCGCATCCGAAACCTGAAGTTTCACGACGCCGCAGGCAAGCTTGAAGCTGTGTCACGCCACCTTCTGCGTAGCGAAGCCGTTTCAAGCTCCTACATAGAGGGGCTGCGTTCTAACGCGCGGAATATTGTTATAGAAGAGCTCAAACGACTCGAGCAAGCCGCGAAAGGCACCCCTGAAGCCGGGCATCCATCGGTAGCGGCAGAAGTCGCCGCCAACATCGCGGCCCTCACCACCGCTGTTGAGCGGCTTGGCGCAGCCGAAAGCATCACGTGGGCCGACATCGAATCACTACAGACAGAACTGTTGCCTCACTTGGGCTCCTCAGGTATTCGCGACAGACAGAACTGGGTAGGCGGAAGTGAGATGCACCCGGGAGAAGCCGAGTTCATTCCACCCACGGAAGACGCGCTCATTCCAGCGATCGACGACCTCGTCGAGTTCATGAGTGGCGCCGCCGTGGGGTGCCTCATCCAGGCTGGACTGGTGCACGCGCAGTTTGAAACTCTGCACCCTTTCGCTGACGGTAATGGGCGAATCGGCCGCGCACTCATCCACACCGTGCTTGTGCGCGGCGGCCTCACAGAGAGCTCCGTGCTGCCGATCAGCCAGGTTCTACTGACACGCTCAGACGAGTATGTTGCTGGGCTCATGGCGTTTCGTGGCATCCCGCACAGCGCTGAACTTGCATCAGACGCTGAACCGCTCCGTGAGCTCAGCGTCAGCGAAGGCATCAACTCGTGGCTGCGGACATTCATCGCTGCCGCCGATGACGCCGTGGATCTTGCATCTGCACTCAGGGATGAGCTCGCCGAGTTTGAACGCGACGCCCGATCCATGGTCGCCGCCTATGCCGAGCAGACCGGCACACGTATTCCGCGTAGCGACTCAACCGTATGGAAGATCCTTGATGTGCTGCCGAAGCTACCCGCCTTGACTATCGATGTGGCAGCCCAGCTAACCGGAACGAGCGGTACCTCAGCACAGAACGCCCTTGAATACCTTACTGAGGCAAGCGTCCTGGACCAGCGAAGCGTCGGCAAGGGCAAACGCGGTTTCATCTGCAACGACATTTTCGACTTGCTGAACGCTACCCAACGACAATGGGCGAGCACCCGGTTCGACACCCGCATCAGCGAACCGAACCGGCCCGTACCGAGCAGGCCCGCACAGAGGTGAGGCAAGGAGCCCTCACTCCAGCCTGTTCTTACACCGCGTCACCGCGGCCGGTTATCGAGGTGGATGATAATCTACTTCCCCACGGAAGAGTTGTACTCCACGGTCATGGTGGAACGGAATGTTCTCGACCGCTATCCTGCCGGGCAAGACCGAAGCCCACCCCCATGCGAGGGCAACGACAACGCACGTGAAAAGCCTCCTCACTAATTGAACCAATCAAGCGGCTAGATCGTAGTTCGCGCGCGCTTGTATCAATCGTGGTGTGAAAGTTTAAAAAAGTTCAGGCTGGCCAACTTGTCTTGATAGGGGCGTAGATTATTGCGGCGCTTGATCGCACCTACGCCTGGTTCATGGATGATCTGCTCTAGTTCATCGGTGAGGCTATCGAGAAATGCAGGATCAATCACCCGGTGGATATTCTCTGGACTGGTGTAGTGCATCCCTCCTGCCTGGCGGGTTTCTGGATTGAGTGTGGACTCAAAAACACCGCCGAAAATAGTCGGGGAAACATTTGACCAATCGGTACCGGCGGAGACTTCTTCAAGCAGCAGCTCGACGATCTCATCGGTGAACTGGGGAATGTCTACGTTCTGCTCTGCAAAAAGCCCACCGTTGACATAGGGGAATGCTTTGAGTTGGTCGCTAGCGTATGGGTCGCGGTCTTCTGGCCGTGTATCTAGATACAGGAACAACTCACGAAGTGCGATACGAACTTGGCGGGCTGGCAGCTCTTTGAGGTAGTTGTAGAACGCTGCTCGATCAAAAACACCGGCATCTTCTGCAAACAGACAGAAGACTAACCGCACACACAATACATTCAGACTGTGTTGTGCCTCCGGGGTGTCAGGATCTAGGTACCGCTCCTGCAGCAGGTCGTACAGCTTGCCTATCAGGTAACCGGCGTTGACCGAGACCGCCTTCTCACGTCGGCGACGATCTGCTTTGGGATCAACGAGAAAATCTAGCAGGTGTAACTGTCCTGGCAGTTCTTCCAACTTGAAAGAAGAATAGTTCGTCTCTGGATGCAGCTCTTTGGCAAGATCATGGATCCGAAACTCTCGGAAGTTGGACACAATAATGGTGTCTGGGCGCTGCACATTCGGCTGGGCATCCGCGTAGCGTTTGGCTTGTTGGAAAGGTGTTACAAGCTCGCCCTGACGCGACTCTGCCCTGTCTAGATCTACGCCGAGGGACTTTTGTTCAATGAAGGTCTTAGCATCCACCACAATCGCATCGATGTATCCGCGGGACACAGTGGATTGCTCAAACATCACATTCGTAGTGACATCTTCCATGCCCAAACGTTCGACCAGAACTTATGGGTATCGCCTTTGTCGTAGCCGAGGCCTTCCCAACGTTTTACGAATTCTTTTACATCAATAAGTTTGTGTTCGATTGAAAGAAAACTCTTGGAACTTCAAACGTCGGATATTTCTACTTTTGGTTATGTCGCTTCTTAAGGTAGATCGACAGCGCGACAACGTAGATCGCAAGGATCCCGATGATGCGCTGTCCCACCGAGAACGTATCGATCGTGCCCAGAAAAAACTGCGGGGACGGTACTTGTCAGCTCAAGACTACGCCGGCAATCGCGCATTCGCACAAGAGCATTCTAATCAGCCACCGTGGTCATGCACCTTCAATGAGCAGTCTGGTTTGGCCGGCCAAGTGTACGGGCAGGGCCTGAACCTGCCACACCTGCCGGATGAGTTCCTGAGTCAAGACCGTCGAGGGGTGGCCGTCCGCCACGATGTGCCCGTCGTGCAGGACGAGCACGCGGGTGCAATAGGACGCTGCCAGATCAAGATCGTGTAAGGCCATGACCGTGGTTTCGGAACTGGCGCGGAGGTGATCTAGCAGCTGGTGTTGGTGCCGAAGGTCCAAATGATTGGTTGGTTCGTCCAAGAGCAGCAGGGCGCTACGTTGGGCAAAAGCTCTGGCGAGTAACACCCGGCGGCGCTCGCCGCCGGACATTTCCTGCAAGGAACGGTCCAGCAACCCGGTCAGCTCCCAGCGCTGAGCTAGGTCCTCGACTGCGGCGTGATCGCAGCGGCGGTGCGGGTGCCAATCGGGCTGCCCTGCCGTCCGGCCCAAGAGCAACACGTCACGTGCCGTGAAGGGCAGCTCGGTAGCTTCTTCTTGGGCGACTAGAGCGAGTAATCGTGCCCGGTGACGGTCCGGCAGCTTGCTTAACTCCCGCCCGTGCAGCTGGACACTGCCTTCATCGGGAGCCACCATGCCGGCTAGGACACGCAGCAGTGAGGTCTTACCGGACCCGTTGGGGCCCAGCAGCCCGACTTTTTCACCGGCATGGATGCGGAGGTTGATCCCGCTCAGGATGTCCCGCGATCCGCGACTGACGCCAAGCCCGGAGGCCTGCAGCACCGGCTGATCGGCTGATGCTGCAGGCAGTCCAAACTCGGAGGTGCTAAAGACCCGCCGCAGCAGACTAGTGATCGTGGGCCAGCTCATGTGACTGCTTAACCAGTTCCTCTAGGCCTGCCACCGCGGACGGTGCCGGACTTGAGGCAGAACCTGGTAGGAGGATGATGCGTTCCTTCTTCACGGCATCGAGAGCCTTGATACCGGGTTCAGCCAGAAACTGTTTGAGAGCCTCATCCTTGGTCTCGCCGTACAGTCCGTAGCTGAGCACGATCCACTCGGGCTGTTTCTGAAGCAACGATTCAGTGGAGACCGTGAGATAGGCGTCCTTTTCATCTGCGTAGGCGTTTTCCATGCCGGCACTGCGCAGAATCGCCGGGGAAATTCCTTTCCCGCCGTAGGCCGAAAGTGGATCACTGGAGGAGAAGTAGTAGACCCAGGCGGCACTTCCATGACCGACTTTGTCATGGTGATTCTTCTTGATGCGTTCTTCTAACGCGTCGGCCTGCTCGTTCGCAGTGGACTCGGTCTTGAACAGTTTTCCGAGCCGACGAATGTCATCGGTGACGGTATACAGATCAACTTCGTCACTGGTGGTTTCGGCGTCATGGCCGCATTCACCATTCACCGTCAAGGACGCGATCCCGGCTTTGTCCAGCTCTTCGGTGTTCGCGTTGAAAAGCCCGTAGCCAAAGACCACATCGGGGGCGGCGGTGAGAATATTCTCGGTGGTGGGATCTGCCGGATCAACAATGAGGTCCTCGGCGGGCGGATTCTTGACATCCTCCGAGAGTGGGGCACCGAATTCACCGCTGCGGCCCACAATCTTGTCCGTGGCACCAGCGGCGTCTAAGAGTTCTACCGCGGCAGTGCCCACGGTAAAGACCTTTGCGGGTTGTTTATCTAGCGTGATTGTTGTTCCGCAATTTTCAACCGACAATTTCTCGTCGGCCTTCGCTACCGCTTTCTCATCATCTTGGCTGGCGCAGGCGGTCAGGGTTGTCAGACCCAGCCCGGCGGCCAAGAGCAATGCCAGAGGTTTACCCCAAGCGGAGTATTTCAACGGTGAAAGGTGTACAGATGTCATTCGATTCCTTCTGAGTAGTAGTGATGACGTGGGTAAGATGTGCGATTCGAGCTAGTTAAGTTGTTGGCGTCGGCGGTGCAGCATGTACATCAGCAACGGCGTACCGACCAGAGCCGTGAGAATGCCCAGCGGTATTTCTCGGGGCGCTAAAACGGTCCGTGCCAGAGCATCTGCGAGTACGAGCACACTGGCCCCCAGTAAAGCGCTGGCCGGGATCAGCAACCGGTGGGTGGCTCCGACCAGTTGCCGGGCCAAATGCGGTATGACAAGACCGACGAAACCAATGGCACCACTGACGGAAACGGCAGCGGCTACCGCGATAGCGACAACGATGGCCACCGAGCGACGGACCCGGAGTGGATCAACACCGAGACTGCGAGCCACATCGTCGCCCAGACCAATGGCATCGAGCCGTCGGCCCCAGAGCAACAGCAGCGCGGTTGCCAGCACAGTGACGATGAGCACCAAGGGGACTTGGTCCCAGCTCGATTTGCCGAGTGAGCCCAACATCCAGAACATGATGGCGCGCACCGCGTCCCGCTGATCGGAGAGTGCGACGACCAAGTTCGTCAAGGCCGAGAGGAAATAACCGACCGTCAAACCGGCCAGCACAAGTCGAGAGCTGCTCAACTGTCGATTTCCCAAAATCACCAACACCAGAGCCAGCGCAGCAAGGGCCCCCAAGAAGGCGCCGCCGGCAGCGCCAACCACGGCGCCAACCACCCCGATGCCGGAGGCCAACACCACGGCAGCCCCGAATGAAGCACCGGATGAGACGCCCAATAGATACGGGTCCGCCAAATCATTGCGAACAATGGCCTGAAGTGCGGCCCCGCTCGCGGCTAGGATGGCGCCCACGCAGAGGCCGACCAGCACGCGTGGAACGCGCAGCTGCCACACAACAGTGGTGGCCAGCCCTTCTGTCACGATGCTGGTGGGCCCATCCCATAGCGTGCGCACAACGTCCGTTGGCCCCAGACTCAATTGCCCGAGACCGATCGCAAACAACCCGACGAGCGGTGTCAGTAATGCAAGGCCGAAAAGCACTAAGCGTGGGGCAACGGTCGTCATATGCGGTTTTTCTAAATTGACGCGGGGGACCGCAGCTCGTAATGTCACAAGCTAATGATAACCATTAGCAATAGCAATTGGGCAACTGAAGGGTGACAGGCGTGCTACATGTAAGACTTCTCCGGTTGTGGGGGCGACGCCGCTGGGCGTTGGGCGCGCTGATCATCGTGGGCCTGCTGATCGCCGGCAGCTGGATTTGGCAAGCACTGCTGTTGTCGGAGATTTTTGCCGAATTGGCGGTCGGCCGGGCGTGGGACGCCGTGCAGCTGGTCCCGCTCATCATGGTGCTAGCCGCCGTGCTTTTGCTGCGGCCGCTGCTCGTTGTGGGTCGACAACTGCTTTCCCAATGGGCCATGACTCTCATCAAGTCGGAGCTGCGCTCCGCCGCGCTGGTCGCGTATATCCGTCGTTCGGCCACCGACCCTGCCGGTGGCAACTCCGGACGGGACCACGCCCAATTGGTGGACGGTGTCGAAAACCTTGACGGGTACCTCTCCGGATATCTGCCGCAACTTGGTGTGACCGTCGCAGTGGTGTCGGTGGTTGGCACCACCATGATTGTTTTCGATCCGGTGACAGGTGCGGTCGCGCTGTGTCTGGCCTTGTTGCTGCCTTTCTTGCCGCGGTTGTGGGACAAGGTGTTGGCCGCCCGTGGGCAGGACCATTGGGGTGCTTACGCACAATTACAGGCCGAATTCGTCGATTCTATGCAGGGCATGACCACCTTGGTCAGCTTTGGTGCCGACCAGCGTCGCGAGCGCCAATTGGCCGATGCCTCAGAAAACTTGTTGCGTAGGACCTTGCGGCAACTGCGGATTTCCCTGATTGAATCCGGGCTCAATGGTTTTGCGTTGGCTGCCGTCCCCGCGGTGGTTCTGGTGGTGGTGGCCAGCCGTCGAGCAGATCTTGACGCGTTTACCGCCTTTGCCCTAGTGCTGCTCTCCATCGAGTTGGTCCGTCCTTTCAAGGATCTGGCTGCCCAATGGCATGCCGGCTACTTGGGCACGTTTTCCGGTCCGGGCATCGTGGAACTTATCGAACAGGATTCGGTGGACCGCAAAGTGGCTGCCGACAGTGAGGAACCTGATGCAGCCCCGCACCAGGTTGGTGAAGTAGCGCTCGAGCAGGTGACGGCTTACCACCCGCGCACCGAGCATGCAGCGCTGGCCGATATTACTCTCCAACTACGCCCAGGGTTGACTGCGGTGGTCGGTGAAAGCGGGTCAGGAAAATCGACGCTGGCAGCAGTTCTGACCGGTCTCATAAACCCCGCCCAGGGTCAGGTCCGTGTCAATGATGAGGCGATCGACGCTGCCGAACGATTGAAGGCCGTGGCGTTAGTGGCACAGGATCCAGTGTTGGCGGCAGGCACTATCGCTGACAACATCGGTGCCGGTCAGCGGACTAAGAATCCTGACCTGATTCACGCTTCGGCCCAGCTCATGGGCATCGGAACTGAGGAGAGCACGCTTGAGCTGCAGTCCCCGGTGGGGGAGGGCGGTGCGTTGCTCTCGGGAGGGCAACGTCAGCGTGTAGCGCTTGCTCGTGGGCTAGCCCAAGACCGGCCCATCGTGGTGATTGACGAAGCAACCTCTGCCTTGGACACCGCCAGTGAAGCGCTCATCATGCAACGGATCCGACAGGCCTGTCAGGACAAGATTCTGTTGGCCATCACCCACCGGTTGGCAGTGGCCAATAACGCCGACTGGGTGGTCGTGATGGCAGACGGAAACATCGTCGAGCAAGGTCAACCCGAACAGCTTTTAGCGGACCCGAATAGCGCCTTTGCCGCGCTCGCGGCGCAAAACCAAGGAGCCCTCTCATGAGCACTGGTACCCAAATCCGGACGCCAGAGACCGGCAGCATCGGTGGTTTGTTAGAGCCAATCTTCGCTCTGTGGCAACACCTACACCAGTTCCGACGGCTGTTCTGGTCAGTCGTGGTGATTGTGTGGTTCAGCTTGTTGCTGGGGATTGCCGCCGGGAGCTTGTCGGTTTCCGCCACCACAGCCCTAATCGCCGAGCACACTAATACGACTGTGTTAATTTTCGCTCTGCTGGTCGCCGTTCTCGGTGTAGGCCTGACCGCATGGTTGGAACAGTGGTTTGCACACGTGCTGGCATATCGAGTCATTGATACGATCCGCATCAAAGTGCACCGGGCTATCGCACGGCTAGCCCCACTAGGCCTAGCGCGCAGACGAAGCGGCGAAACCGTAACGGCAGCCATGAACGACACCGAATCGTTGGAATGGTTCTACGCGCATACGGCGGCGCAGATTGTGGCGGGGCTGGGTGCCGGAGTGACGATCACGGTTGTTGGTTGCCTGTGGTGGGGCCCAATCGGGCTGTTGATACCACTGGCCCAGCTGCTGTTGATCGCGGTGCCGCTTGCCCTGCTGCCCCGGGCAGTCCGGCAGGGCCGTCGTTTACGCGCGGCCATTGCTGAACTAGGGGCAGAAGCTCTAGCAGCACGCACGGCTGCCCGAGAAACCCTCGTGTTGGGAAGACTCGGTCAGGTGGCTGCGACCGTTGCTACCGGAACCTCGAAAATACAATCGGCCCGCCGCGCACTCTCGGTACGGGCTGGACTGGAACAAGCGTGGGCGGAAACGACCGCAGTGCTGGTCATCGTCGGGACACTCATATGGGGCAGCACCGCTGCCGCAGCAGGAACAATCGATCCGGCCAGCGTGCCCACCATGGTGATGCTCGCCAGCATGTCTCTAGTCCCAGCCATGGCGGTGACCGCAGCGCTGAACAAGATTGGTGAAATCTCCGCCGCGGCCCACCGTGTGGACCAGCTGATCAGCAACAAGGGGATCCGTCCCACCGCCAATCCAGAGCTGGCACAGCTCCTCCCTTCAGTTCCAGTGGAGAACGGGTCCATCTGCACGGAAAATCTGCGAGTAACCTACCCGGATACCTCAATGGAGGTGCTTCGAGGCCTAGACCTGCAGGTGCGCCCGGGTACACACGTGGGGATTGTGGGGGCCTCCGGAGCAGGCAAAACAACGCTGGCTCTAGTCCTAGCTCGCCTCATCGCTGAGGATTCCGGAACCATCATGGTCGATGGAGCCAATGTGGCAGCTGAAGACCCAGAAAAGACCCGAACCAGACTGGTTTTGGTCAATCAGCATCCTCATATTTTCCGGGCCAGTGTCCGAGATAATCTGCTTACCCCGGAGGCGACAGACGAGCAGATTTGGTCCGCGCTCCAGACCGCGCAGATCGCCGATCATGTTCGTGCTTTGCCCGAAGAATTGGACACGAAGCTTGCAGAAGGCGGCACCAACTGGTCCGGCGGCCAACGACAACGATTGGGCCTAGCTAGGGGACTGCTGCGAGATCCTTCGGTCTTGGTGCTAGACGAACCAACTGCGGGACTAGACACGGCAACTGAGGCCCAGTTTCTGCGGGCCCTGAATCAGGGCCGAGCTCACAAGACCACCCTGATCATCACCCACCGGCCAGCGGTCATGGACAGATGCGACACCGTGGTTTTCCTCCACGAGGGCACGGTCGCGGACTGCGGCACCCACCAAGAACTTCTGCAGCGAAACCCGAGCTACCGCTCCGTGGTTGCCAGCGCAGAAGATTCCCCGCCCGCATCGAGTCCCTTGGAAGGAGGTGAAACGGATGGTTGAAATCTCCATTGTTGAAGTTGCCCAAGAGCGTGACGTGGAAACCGTGCTAGCACCTAACTCGCACCACCACGGTCACGTGGCGACCTCGTTCGCCTGGTCCTAAGTGAACGGTCCGTAACGACCGACCACACCTGGACCTGAGGTCGGGGGTCAGCTCAACCCGTTTGATCTGGCCCCCGGCCCCGAACAATACCCACCCGATAAGCCGCTGCCCAAGGCCAAGGAATCACACCCATATGAGCACCCCTCTGCTGACATCTCCCACCAGTTTTGCTTCCGGATTTGAAGTCCGTGCCCTGAACTCTGACGAAAGCGTGCTCAGCCGGGGCGAAAAACACCATCGTCTAGGGCTTCCAGCAGAGACTTTGAGCTTGCTGGTGACGGCATGGAGTCAACAACGACTCGAATTGATCAGCCCACAACTCTTAGCCGCGGCACAAGGGGTTTTCGAACTCTTAGAGAAACTCACGCATGACCGGTTGGGCCCGCAACAACCCCACCGTGAACAACGACCCCCAGCCCTAACAGTGCGCTCAAGCATTATCTTGGCTGGCAAGCCCGAGTTGACCGAGCCGCTGCGCGAATTCTTCAGCGAGTCGGCCCCGATTCGATCCCTCGAGCTGGTGTCAGCGCGTGAAGTGGTCAACCAAGCGTTTGCCACCGCCAGCCTTCTCGTCGTGGTCTGTCGGGGAGCCAACCACGATTTGCTGGTTGATATCGACCGCATGTGCCATGACATGCGGGTGAACTGGATGCCGGTAGAGCTCACGCGGGGGAGGATTTGGGCAGGCCCTGTCGTGACACCAGGGGTTGGGGCAAGCTATGAAGACGCTGCCGCCCGGCGTCTGGCCGCTGCGTTCGATCCGCAAGTGCATCGGGCATTACGCCAACCCGCCGTCAATGGGGACCAAGGTCCGGGGCTGACCGACATGCCACCCATCACCACCACACTGGCGGAGGTCCTAGCAAACGCGAGTGAGCAGGTGGCCGCATACCGGGAAGGAGACCGCGAAGATCCTCGTCCTGACATGGTGCACGAAATCTGGTGGGATGACGCACGTGAGCTGACGCATCATGAACTTCACCCGGTATTACCACTACCTCACCGCAGTACACAGCACCGGGACCATCGGCCCGAAGACCTCATCGATCCCAAGACCGGGCTCATCCTCAAAGCCAGGGACGTGGTGCATGATCAAGCAGTACCGAAATCCTTGACCACGCGGCAAGCGGACGTCGCCGACATCCGTGCGGTGACGCCGTGGGCCAACAATGTGCTGTGCCAAGGCTCTGCGTTCCATGACCCGGAAGGTGCTCGGTTGGCCGCCATCGGTGAGTCGGTGGAACGGTACTGCGGCAATATTTTGGACACGCATCCGGTGATCTTTGCCAGCTATGACCAGATGCTCCGGCAGGGTCGGCAGGCCGTAGACCCGGATACCTTGGTGCTGTACAGCGACCGTCAATACAGTGAACCGGGCTTCCCATTCGTGCGCCTAACACGGGAGCTTCCAGTGCACTGGGTCCCCGGGCTCAGGATGAGCGACCAGAGTGAGGTGTGGGTGCCGGCTTCGCTGGTGTACGTGAACTGGTACTCGGCCGGGTACGCGGCCAGCCCGCCCACCAACTTCTGTGCTTTTGCAGGCATCGCCGCCGGACCAAGCCAAGATTTTGCGGTCGCCAGCGCGCTAGAAGAACTCATCGAACGCCACGCGACCATGATCTGGTGGCTCAACGCGCAAACTCTACCGGCAGTCGACGGAGTCTTCGAACGCACAGAGGCAGGTAGCTTGCATAACCCTGCCCAACGTGTCGACTATCTAGCTTTGCCCAACGAATTTGGGGTGCCGGTAGCGGCCGCGATCCTACGCGACGAGGAAGAAGCACTCATCAACATCGGCTTTTCTGCTCGGCCATCCTTTGCCCAAGCTGCAGCCAAGGCACTGACCGAAGCGTACACCTTGCAAGAGGGCTCCCGCGATCTGCTGCGCTACGACGGGTTGCACTGGCAGGTCATGACAGCAGGCGAACTCAACGGCCGGGCCTTCAAGCCGTGGCGGGAGGACCGGCGTTATCTCGATGACTTCCGTGCCGACATGCGCGATTGCGACGACCTCATGGTGCAGCAGCAGGTCTATCTTGACCCACGGGCCGCCACGAAGATGAGCCACCTGCTGGCACCGAACACTTCGGTGGATGTCCACGAGATTGGCGCACTTGCTGATCGCAGTTCCACGAGCTATCTGGCTTGCCTGCACAAGACAGGCATCGATCCCATCGTCGTGGACCTCACCAGCCCGGATGTAGCCAGCACCGGACTGCATGTAGTGCGGGTCATTGCACCAGGTTTGGTTGGCAATGCGCCAGCGGCGTTCCCGTTCCTAGGACGGGCCCGCGTGCAGCAAGCCGCCGTTGAGCTGGGATGGCGGGAGAACCCGCTGGATGAAGAGGACCTCAACTACTTCCCGATGCCGCATGCCTAAGGCGCCGGTAGCACATCGGTTCCCGCACGCTTCCCCCGTTCCGGAACGATTTCAGCACTACCAAGTGTCACTGCCGGAACGAACCGGAGTCGACACCATCGCCCCTGCGGTTGGTTTTGATCTAACAGCCGAGCAGACCGCGCAACTCGTGCAGCGTGCGGCAGCCCGGCACTGGTACGCCTGCGATCACGGACAACTCACGGTCCGAGAAGGAAGTCAGAACCAACTCGAAGCAGAGACTCCTGTCCTCGGCGTGCACGACTTCGGGCTGGTCTCCCCGGTCCTCGCTGAGATACCCGGCAGCCCGCTGGTTCCCGCCACCCCGAATACGCAGCACCGGTGGGTACGATCCGAATACATGGCGGGCCTGAATGATGAAAGCCCAACACCAGGTTTTGTGCCGTATACGCTCGCTGTTCCCCGACCGTGGGATCACCACCAGCAAGAACCTCGGATCACACCGCACTACCTCGGTGGTCTCGGCGCCGGGGAGTGTCTGAAACAGGCGACCGAAGCTGCATGGGCGAACCTGAACGTGGAAGACGCGCTCGCGCATTGGTGGTACGGGCACCGCCGAGTCACTGCCATGACGCCGGGGCCAGATCTCGAGCCCGAAACCTGTGGGGTGCGGTATCGATTTGGGGCTTTGCACTCCTCGCTGGGTGAGCCTGTGACCGTGGTGATGATCGAGGCGCCGAGCGGCGGCAGGCGGCTGCAAGCACTGGGCGGCGGTTACGGACATGACATCGATGGCCAGCGATCAGCGTTAGCGAATGCATGGTGGCAGTGGGCTATGGCCCGGGAGCTGTCCGATCCTCAGAGTTCCCTCTACGAGGGCCATGGGTCGGGTTTGCCGCGCTACCGGGTCCGCAACGATTATCTGCGCGCGGCACGGGCGCGGAACTTCCGGACGCTGTTAGATCCACTAGCGCACGTGCAATTGTTGCTTGATCCGGACATGGCGGCCCACATCGGGGCTCGTTGGAAACAAGGAACAGGTCCACACTCGCAAGCTGCTCCAACCCGGGAGTCGGAGGAAATCTGGCGGGTGGTCTACACCCACCAACCTGGGGTGAGTGTCGTGCGGCTCTTAGTTCCCCGAGCCCTAAAACTTCCCGTGGGCGCATTCCCCGCCACGCCTCAGCAGTTCATCGAATCGGTGCCTTACCCCGGCTGGTAGTTACCAGCCGTAAGGCTACGATCAGGCGCTCTTGGAAGACTTCTTGGTGGACTTCTTCGTCGTTTTCTTCGCCGAACGTTTTCGATCCAGAGAGGATTTCAGCGCTTCCATCAGATCGACCACGTCGGCGTCGTCTCCGGTATCTTCATCCTCGGGTTTCTCGCCGAAGGTCGCCTCGGTGTCGAGGGTGTCTCCGGCCTCGAGCTTCGCATCGATCAGCTTGCGCAGCTCGACTTGATACTCGTCCTCGAAATCCTGCGGAGTAAAGTCTGAAGCGAACTGGTCGACGAGTGCTCCTGCCAATTCAAGTTCTTTATCGCTGATTTTCGCCCGCGACTTGGTGCCCTTGAAGTCGACGTCACGGATCTCATCAGCCCAGAGCAGGCCCTGTAGTACTAACACCTTGCCACGGACCCGCAGCACACCCAACCGGGTCTTGTTCCGCAGCGCAAATGTCACAACCGCTGTCCGGTCCGTGTCTTCAAGCGTCTGCCGCAGCAGCAAATAAGACTTAGGCGACTTACCTTCCGGCTCGAGGTAGTAGGTGTTTTCCAGCATGATCGGATCGATCTGATCGGAGGGGACGAACTGAACCACCTCGATCTCGTCATTCTCCGCTTGTGGCAGGGCCGCGAAGTCCTCATCGGTGATGATGACGGTATCATCTCCTGACTCGTAAGCCTTATCGATGTGCTTGTACTCGATCTTCTTGCCGCACACCTCGCAACGCCGCTCATAGCGGATCCGCCCACCGTCCGCATCGTGGACTTGATGGAAAGAGATGTCATGGTCCTCTGTCGCGCTGTACACCTTGACGGGGACATTGACGAGGCCGAAAGTGATGGCACCGGTCCAGATAGCTCGCATAGCATGAGTCTATAGAGGAAGGGTTGTGCGGATGCCGCGAAAGGCCAAAAAGTTTGAAGTCGGCGGTCACAGCTTATCCGTGACCAACTTGGACAAGGTCCTGTATCCGGAAACTGGGACAACCAAGGCCGATGTCATTCACTACTACCTATCGGTCGCGGACGCGCTCATTCCACTCCTAACCTGACGCCCGGTGACAAGAAAGCGTTGGGTAGACGGTGTGGGGACGGCGGAAGACCCAGGGAAGGTGTTCTTTCGCAAAGACCTCGAAGACTCCGCCCCGGGCTGGATCCCGACCGGTAAGATCAAACACAAGAGCGGGACAAACACCTACCCGCTTGCCGACGAGCCAGCGGTGCTCGCATGGTTCGGGCAAGTCGCCGCTCTTGAACTTCATACTCCGCAGTGGCGTTTCGGCCGCAACGGGCAACCTAAAAACCCGGACCGCCTAGTTTTGGATCTCGACCCAGGTGAAGGGGTCGGACTGGCAGAATGCGCGGAAGTAGCACAGTGGTGTCGAGAGATTCTCGAGGACATGGGGATGCCCACCTACCCGGTGACCTCCGGGTCAAAGGGTATCCATCTGTACGCGGCGTTAGATGGAAAACACAATTCAGACCAAATCTCTGCGGTGGCACACGAACTCGCCAAAGCCTTGGAAGCTGATCACCCTGATGAGGTGATCTCACGAATGAAACGAGCAGACCGGGCCGGCAAAGTTTTTGTCGATTGGAGCCAAAATAGCGCCGCAAAAACCACCATCAGTCCGTACTCCTTGCGTGGCCGTGCCAAACCCACCGTGGCAGCGCCGCGAACGTGGGAGGAACTTGCCGACCCGAAGTTGCGCCAGCTGGGTTTTGAAGAGGTGCTCGCACGGCTAGAAAAGGGCAACGACCCAATTGCTGATCTGGGAGCAGACCGGCTCGAGACCTATCGGTCCATGCGGGATGCGCAAAAGACAGCGGAACCGGTACCGAGTACGCGGGTGGTAGTCGAAGATAACGACCAGCCAAGCTTCGTTATCCAAGAACACCACGCAAGTCGGTTGCACTGGGACTTCCGGCTAGAGCATTCTGGGGTGTTGGTCAGCTGGGCGGTCCCCAAGGGAGTGCCGCTAAAACGGAACATCAACCGGCTCGCCGTCCAAACCGAAGACCATCCCCTTGAGTACGGCAGCTTCGAAGGCACCATTCCGAAAGGGGAGTACGGCGCTGGTGAGGTCACAATCTGGGATAGCGGCACCTACGAACGGGAGAAATGGCGGGACGGGAAAGAAATCATTGCCGTGCTGCACGGCAAACCGGACGGCGGACTAGGTGGGGTGCCCCGACGCTTTGTCCTCATCAGAACAAAAGGAATGGACGGGAAAAACACCTGGTTGCTGCAGTTGATGAAAGACCAACCAGACGAATCGGCGCCCGACCCCGAACAGGCCTCCGAGCCGTCAGCTCCCGATCGGGAACTCCCGGCACCAATGTTGGCCACGACTGGCTCTGAAGCGGATGTCCGGCTCGCGGAAGAAGACGGTCATAAGTGGGCGTTCGAAATGAAATGGGATGGCTACCGAGTCATCGCCGCAGTCGACTCGGCCGGTGTCACGTTATCCAGCCGTAACGGTAAAGACATCACAGGACTGTTCCCAGAAGCCGCTGAATTGAGCGAACTGGTAAAGGAAGACGCCATCCTTGATGGTGAACTGGTCGCCCTGAATGAAAAAGGACGCCCGGACTTCAGCCACTTACAAGCTGTGCTACGAGAAGAAAAAGCTCCGCCGCCAGAGGCTGAGCTACGCTACATGGTGTTCGACATCCTTGAACACAACGGAACATCTCTACAAGAGAAGACCTACGAGGAACGCCGTTCGGTACTGACCGAGGTGCTGGAAGCGGGTGAGCACGTTGCCGTGCCGCCGGCACACACCGGACGACTGGCCCAAGCGATCAAGGCGAGTCACACACTTGGTCTGGAAGGCGTGGTGGCCAAGCGCCGTGACAGCACCTACGAGTCCGGGAAACGAAGCTCGGCGTGGCTGAAGCTGAAAACTCAACAACACCAAGAGGCCGTTGTTATCGGCGCTCGCGAAGGTAAAGGGTCCCGGTCCGGCGGGATCGGTTCTTTACTGCTGGCAGTACCGGATGACAGTGGCGAGCTGCGCTACGCGGGCCGAGTAGGCACCGGCTTCTCCGATAGCGAGCTCGCAGACATCGAACGACGACTACGAAAACTACAACGCAAGACCCCCGCTGTCGACGATGTTCCGACCGAAGACCAAGCTGATGCGTGGTGGGTGACACCGAAGCTCGTTGCGGAAATCTCTTTGGCCGGTCGCACCCGGCAGAACAAAGTCCGTCAGTCCTCATGGCGAGGTTGGCGCCAGGACAAGGAAGCAGCTGACGTGCGTTGGGAAGTTTGACGAGACAGATGAATTTGAGCCAATGTCAAAGTAGCATCCTAGGAATCAGGCTTCTCCACAGCTGCCATATGAGGCACGAAGAGCCTTGGAAGGGTGTTGGAAGAAGCGGCATGAAAGTCAAAACGAATTAGGGTCAGAGGTGAGGAGGTGAAAAAATTGCTAAAGACATTGACCGATGGCATCGCCATTCGAGGCAGCGAACATGTTCAGCAAGATGTTTGGGGCAGGGAGAACAGCACTCTTTGGGTGATAGACGGTGCCACACGTGCTTCGACGGAAGAAAACATGACGGTTGCAGCTTGGGTCACCAAGCTCAGTGCAAAGATTGCACAACTTGCGCGTGATTCACCTTCGCTAAGTCTTCAGGAGTTATTAAAGCAGGCAATCGTCGAAGCCAGATCGACCACCACCGGGTGGCACCCCTCTGCAACCATTTCACTGGCACGACTACATCCGACAGCGATTGAATTGCTTGTCTTGGGTGATGCAGGCGCTCTCGTTCGTACAGAACTTGGTGACCATGCCGGGATTCAAGACAACAGACTGCAGAATGTTGGTGCCCAGATTAGAGCCAAGCGGCAACTAGCCCGTCAACAGGGGAACATCACGGAAGCGAAAAAACTCACGCAGGAACTTCTGAGTGAGGAAGATCGGTGGCGTAACAAGGAAAACGGATTCTGGGTGGTTGGTGCAGATCCGAAGGCGGCCGAAGAAGCCGTTCATCACCGGTTTGAAAATGCCAGAGGAATCGTCCTCATGTCCGATGGTGTATATGGCGAGATCGGAAAGTTTTTGGGCAACCGTGAAACAGCGTGGGAAGCTCTGACTTCCAATCTCGAAGAGTGTCTACTTCAATTGCGCCATCAACGTTTAGAAGAATCGGGTGCGGTTGACGATATGTCCGCAGCTGTAGGTGGATAGAACTTTTAGAACACTCGGCTCTCTTTCTAGATTGGGCAGAGCGCATCGTGTGGATTGTGGTTGCCTTGGGGCTTCCGGTAATCCGGTGGTCTCGTCAGCGCTTCAAACGGTCTCGAGTTCGGAAGTTTTTTGGTGGCGAAACTGTAACTACTTACTTTCCGCTTCGAACCTTGGACCGACGAACTGCAATCGCGGAAGCCGACTTTGTTGCGGCCCATGAATTATCCGCTTTTTAGCAAAGTTCGGGATCTCCGTAAATTACAAGTTCATCAAACCCAATGGTCGCATCGATCTGAGTGACCCTGCCATCGTCCTCATTTGCGGACCCAAATCATCCTCCGTGGTCAAAGATGTTCTGGATCGCGATGAAGCAGTCCGGTTCCGGGTTGCTAATAATGACTACGTTTTAGACGACCTTGTTGAAAACAAGACATTCAGATCGAGACGAGACTTCGATGGGGTGGAAGCAGATATCGGATACTTGGCACGTCACGCAATAGATCCCGAAACGGATAGGTCTCTCATCTCAATTGCGGGAATTCACGCTGAGGGAAGTGCTATCGTGATCCGTCACATTACCGATTATCGGCGGTTACGTGCCCTGCAAAAATCTGCGCGGGATACGCTTTTTTCTGCGATCATTGGCGGACAATATCAAGCAAACCCGCTTCAGGTAACCTCATCCAAGGTCTTGGCTCAGCACACACGGGATTCAAGCGGCTTCACCCAAGATCACTTCACTGTTGTAGAAGAAAACGCGTGCCAGCCAGAAAGTGCCAATGACTTGGACAAGCAAAAGTCTAGTGATCACGTCAGCGATGACTAGTGCGCACCTGCCAGCAAGAATTCGGTGAGCTTGGCGGTAATTTCTGGGTGCTGTCCCATCGGCTGATTATCCAAGCTCAAGACCGGCGTGATCAGGCGTACGGAGGACACGAGCCACACCGCATCCATCTGCAAGAGCTCTTCGGTGGTCACCGGCCCATACCCTAAGTCCCACCCGGAGTCTTCCGCACCGGCGAAGATGGCGCCCTGTGTGGTGCCTGGCAGCACCCCGGTTTCCAGCCGCGGGGTGATCAGGGTCGGCACCCCGGTCTGCTGATCGATCTTGACCATGAGCACGGTGGAGGTGGGGCCTTCTAGGACCCGTCCTTCGGAGGTGTGGAAGATGACGTCGTCTTTGCCCTGAGCTTTGGCGTAGCGAAGCGCGGACATGTTGACCGCGCAGGACAGCGTCTTGGCGCCCATCAGTAGCCACGGGGCCCGATGGTTGGCAGCCGCGTCGTGACCCTTATCTAGCAGGATCACGTCGACACCGTTTTCGCGTTGCCGGATGGTGGACTCCGGCACTCCGGTGGCCAATACCCAGCAGGTGCTGCCCATACCGGAGACGCCGCGCGTGGCGGTGAGCTTCACGGTCATCTCGGTGAACTCCGGGCGCTGTTTCCTCAAGGTCTCCACGGCGGTCTGGATGGCGGCTTCCCACGCCTGCTCGGGTGGGATCGGCAACGTGCAGATATTGGCTGACGAGGCGAGCCGGTTCAGGTGCAGACCCAGCTTTCTGACCTTGCCATCGACAGCCAGCATGGTTTCGAAAACACCATCGCCACGAGTCAAGCCTTCATCGGTGACCAAGATCTGCGGCTGGGTGGGATCTGCGATGCGTCCGGCAGGGTAGTTCGGGTCAAGGAAAACGAGGGCTGCATCAGTGGGCTGGCTCATGCCATCAGAATACACACGGTGCGCAAACATGGGCATAAGCTAGAGGGAATTATTGTCTACTGTTTGCACTCAAGGAGTCGTGTTGGGCTGGCCCATTACGTTGACTGCGTTTTTGCCGGAGTGGGCAGTCGCTGTGCTCTTCGTGCTGGAACTGGCCGTGCGCGTACTCATGCTGGGTATCATCCCCGGCAACCGTCGCCCCACCACGGCCATGGCTTGGCTGTTGCTTATCTTCTTTGTGCCGTTGCCCGGCATTATTCTGTTCCTGCTTTTCGGGACCTACAAACTCTCTAATCGGCGCCGCGAAGCCCAGCAGATCATCAACGACTACTTGCGGGAGAACACCGAACACCTGAAGCTGCCGGACGAGGCCAGCAATGTGGACAAGCGCTGGTTGACTGCCGTCCACCTCAATCACGATCTGACCGGGTTCCCCATGCTGGATGGGAATGAGCTCGAGTTCATCACCGATTATCGGGCCGTTCTGAAGCGGATCGCCGAGGACATCGATAACGCCAAAGAGTACGTGAACATCGAGTTTTACATTCTGGGCTGGGACGAAGAAGTCGCCAAACCGGTGTATGAGTCCATGGCCGCTGCCGCCGAACGCGGTGTCAAGGTTCGCCTGCTCTTTGATCACTTAGGCACCATGCGCACCTCCGGGTATCGGACGCTGCTGAGGTATCTCAATGGCACCAAAATTCACGTTCGCAAGGCGCTTCCGCTGCAGCCGTTGCGGGGGCTCTGGCGCCGGTTCGATCTGCGGAACCACCGCAAGATCGTGGTCATTGACGGCGATATTGGCTACACCGGCAGCCAGAACCTAATCGAGCCGGGCTATAACCGGGCCAAGTCCCACAAGATGGGTCGGGAATGGGTCGAGATCATGGCCCGCTGCACCGGTCCAATCGTCAGCGGCCTCAACGTTGCTTTCGCCTCCGACTGGCTCATGGAATCTGACGCCAGCCTGGAAGAAGACCTGCGTAAGGTACCGCCGGCAGAAGTACAGCCGCACGGGGGTGGCGGCGTGGCCACCCAGGTGGTGCCCTCCGGGCCCGGTTACGCCACAGAAAACAACCTGCGCCTGTTCAACACCCTGATTTATGCGGCCCAAGAACGGGTCCGCATCGTCACCCCGTACTTCGTGCCGGATGACACACTGTTGTATGCCGTTACCATCGCGGTCCAGCAGGGAGTTGAGGTAGAGCTGTTCGTCTCGGAGCAATCAGATCAGATGATGGTCTCCCATGCCCAACAGTCCTACTATCAGGCCCTGTTAGAGGCGGGTGTGAATATCTACCGGTACCCGGTGCCGGACATCCTACACGCCAAGATCCTGACCGTTGATGGTGAGGTCTCCGTGTTCGGGTCCTCCAACATGGACATGCGGTCCTTCTCCTTGAACCTTGAGATTTCTGTGATGGCGCTGGGTGAAACTATCACGGGGGAACTGGACAAGATCATCGATTCGTACAAGGCTGAAAGTCCAAAGCTTTCCTTGGATGAGTGGGAGAACCGTTCGCCACGGACCAAATGGTTGGACAACGTTTTCCGGCTCACCGCGACCATCCAATAACCACATTTGAATACGCCGCAATCTCCATAGCCCTGCAAGGAAGAAGTTCGTATGAACACTCAACGCCTGCTCCGCATCCTCCTTCCACTTCTTCTGATTGGCGTGTGGCTTGCCGGCGCAGGGTTTGGTGGGCCGACTTTCGGGAAGATCTCTTCGGTCTCCTCCAACGAGCAGGCGACCTTCTTGCCGGCGGACGCCGAATCAACCAGGGCGATTGACTGGCAAGAAAAGTTCAGTGAAGAAGACGTGATCCCGGCCGTCGTGGTGATTACGGACTACGACCAAGAAACCTTGGGCCGGGAAGACCTCGCCGAGTTCGGTGAGCTCTCCGAAACCCTGAAAGACATTGACGGCGTAGTTCAAGCCATTGGCCCCATCCCCAACGATGAACAGGACCCCAAAGCCGTTCAGTTCACGGTCTTGCTAGATACGGCCGACCACGAATCGACCGAGGTCGTTGAAGAGCTGCGGGATGTCCTTTCCAGTGATTTGAATGAGAACTACACGGCAAATGTCACCGGCCCGGCCGGGCTGAGCGCTGATCTGGGCGAGGCGTTCTCCGGTATCGACGGGCTGTTGTTGATCGTCGCTTTGGTGGCCGTCTTCGTCATCCTCATCATCGTCTACCGGTCCGTGCTGCTGCCGATCATCGTGCTGATGAACTCCGTCACCGCGCTGTCGGTCGCGATCTTAGGCGTCTACTTCCTGGCCAAGGAACAGCTCATCCAGCTCAACGGCCAGTCCCAGGGCATCCTGTCCATTCTGGTGATTGGTGCCGCCACCGACTATTCGCTGCTGCTGGTGGCTCGCTACCGCGAAGAATTGATGAGCGAAGAAAACCACATCAGCGCCCTGCTCAAAGCGTGGCGCGCCAGCTTAGGGGCGATTTTGGCCTCCGGCGGAACCGTGATCGCGGCTTTGCTGCTGCTGTTGTTCTCCGAGCTGAACTCCAACCGTTCGCTCGGCCCGATCGCGGCGATCGGGATCGTGGCCGCCATGGCCGCCTCACTGACGTTCCTGCCGGCTTTGTTGGCCGTGGGCCGAAGAGTGATTTTCTGGCCATCCATCCCCAAGTTTGATCGCAGTGCCGAGCACGCCTCGGACGACGAGTACGCCCACCCGCGCTGGCGCAAGATCTCCCAGTGGGTGCAGGCGCATGCCCGTCCGGTCTGGATCATCACCCTGATCGCCTTGCTGGCCGGGGCCGGTTTCGTCTCCGGATTCCGGGCCGAAGGGGTGGCGCAATCCGAAACCATCTTGGGTGCCTCCGACGCGAAAGAGGGCCAAGACAAGCTTGAAGAATTCTTCGGCGCGGACATTGGCTCCCCGGTCAACGTGGTGACCGCCGAGGACAAAGCCGAGCAAGTATTTGATCTCCTCAGCGACAACCACGAGCTGACCGATGTCACGGTCACGACCGAAGAGGGCCAACCGGCACCAGATATCCGGGCGGCCAAGGTCGTCGAGGATAAAGTCTTGCTCTCGGCCAACCTGAAACACCCGGCCGACTCGGATGAGTCCAAGGCCGTGGTGACCCAGCTGCGGGACGAACTGCGCGGAGAAGACCCGGATGTTCTGGTTGGCGGGGAGACCGCGGTGTTCGTGGACACGACCGAAACCGCCCAGCGTGACTTGGTCCTGCTGGTGCCGCTGATCCTGGCAGCCGTCTTCGTCATTCTGATCATCCTGCTGCGCTCCTTCTTGGCGCCGCTGCTATTGATCATCGCCACCACGATCTCCTTCTTCACCGCACTCGGCGTCTCCTCTTTGGTGTTCACCCACATCTTCGGGTTCTCCGGGGCGGACCCCACGGTGCCGCTGTTCGGGTTCGTCTTCCTAGTGGCGCTCGGCGTGGACTACACCATCTTCCTGATGACCCGAACCCGGGAGGAGGCCGGCAAGATCGGCGCGCGACCGGGCTTGTCCAAGGCGCTGACCGTGACCGGCTCGGTGATTACCTCCGCGGGCATCGTGCTGGCCACCACCTTCGCGGCCTTGGGCGTCATTCCGCTGATGTTCATGGCTCAGCTGGCCTTCCTAGTCGCCTTCGGCGTTCTGCTGGATACCCTGATCGTCCGCACGCTGCTGATCCCGGCGGTCGGTTTCGAGCTGGGAGAGCGGATCTGGTGGCCGGCTAAAAAGTTTTTGGCACAAACTTCTGCAACCGGGAAATAAACCACGCCTACCGATAGTTGTACCTATCGAAAGCCAAAGTTGAGCCAGCTTCACTCAAGTTAGTTTGACAGTGCGGAAGATTCTCGTGAAGAATCGTTTCCAGACGTCGCAACTGACCGAAGTTGAGTCAGCTCGGCTTAAGATTGTTAGTCAGCATTTGGAAGGACACACACATATGTCTCGTGCAGTAGGTATTGATCTCGGTACCACCAACTCCGTTGTCTCCGTACTGGAAGGTGGCGAACCCACCGTTATCGCGAACGCCGAAGGCGGTCGCACCACTCCATCCGTGGTTGCTTTCTCCAAGGGCGGCGACGTCCTGGTTGGTGAAGTGGCCAAGCGTCAGGCCGTCAACAACGTTGACCGCACCATCGCTTCCGTCAAGCGTCACATGGGCACCGACTGGTCCATCGACATCGACGACAAGAAGTACACCGCGCAGGAAATCTCTGCCCGTACCCTGATGAAGCTCAAGCACGACGCTGAAGCCTACTTGGGCGAGGACGTCACCGACGCCGTCATCACCGTACCGGCCTACTTCAACGACGCCGAGCGTCAGGCCACCAAGGAAGCCGGCGAGATCGCCGGTATGAACGTGCTGCGCATTGTCAACGAGCCAACCGCAGCCGCGCTGGCCTACGGCCTGGATAAGGGTAAAGAAGATGAGCTCATCTTGGTCTTCGACCTCGGTGGCGGTACCTTCGACGTCTCCCTGCTGGAAGTTGGCAAGGACGAAGACGACTTCTCCACCATTCAGGTCCGCGCAACCGCCGGTGACAACCGCCTCGGTGGTGACGACTGGGATCAGCGCATCGTGGACTGGCTGCTGCAGTCCCTGAAGACCAAGGGCATCGACCTCTCCGGTGACAAGATCGCCCTGCAGCGTTTGAAGGAAGCCGCTGAGCAGGCCAAGAAGGAACTGTCCTCGGCCACCAGCACCAACATCTCCCTGCAGTACCTCTCCGTCACCCCGGAAGGCCCAGTGCACTTGGACGAGCACCTCTCCCGTGCCAAGTTCCAAGAACTGACCCAGGACCTGCTGGACCGGACCAAGAAGCCATTCGAAGACGTTGTGCGTGAAGCCGGTGTCTCCATCTCCGACATCGACCACGTGGTCCTGGTCGGTGGCTCCACCCGCATGCCAGCGGTGACCGAACTGGTCAAGGACATGACCGGCAAGGAACCAAACAAGGGTGTGAACCCGGACGAGGTCGTCGCCATCGGCGCCGCACTGCAGGCCGGTGTGCTCAAGGGCGAACGCAAGGACGTGCTGCTGATCGACGTCACCCCACTGTCCCTGGGTATTGAAACCAAGGGTGGTGTGATGACCAAGCTCATCGAACGCAACACCGCGATCCCGACCAAGCGCTCGGAAACCTTCACCACCGCCGAAGACAACCAGCCTTCGGTCTCCATCCAGGTGTTCCAGGGCGAACGCGAGTTCACCCGGGACAACAAGCCACTGGGTACCTTCGAACTGACCGGCATCGCCCCAGCACCACGCGGGCTGCCACAGATCGAGGTCACCTTCGACATCGACGCCAACGGCATCGTGCACGTCTCCGCTAAGGACAAGGGCACCGGTACCGAGCAGTCGATGACCATCACCGGTGGCTCCTCCCTGTCCAAGGAAGACATTGACCGGATGGTTCGCGAAGCCGAGGAGCACGCCTCTGAGGACAAGGCCCGCCGTGAAGCCCAGGAGACCCGCAACAACGCCGAACAGGCCGCGTACTCCGTGGAGAAGCTCATCAAGGACAACGAGGACAAGCTGCCAGCCGAGGTCAAGGACGAAGTCCAGGCCGACGTTGACGCCCTGAAGAAGGCACTGGAATCCCAGGACAACGACGACGAGGTCAAGGCCGCGTTCGACAAGCTCCAGGAATCCCAGACCAAGCTGGGTGAGGCCCTCTACGCACAGGCTCAGGCTGACGCTTCCGCCGAAGGTGCCGAAGAGGCCCCAACCGCAGGTGCCGACGATGAGGACATCGTTGACGCCGAGGTCGTCGACGAAGACGAAGAGAAGAAGTAACCCCTACTTCCTCTTCTGACACAACCGTTGCCGGTGGGCTGGGATCGTAGGCACACGCCACGGCCCAGCCCACCGGCGCATCAGCTTGAAACACCCAGCCCCCCCCGGCTGCAGACCTGAAGGAGCCCCATGACTGAGCAGAACAACGATCTGCCCGACGAGAACAACAACGAGCAGCCCAACGACCAGCCCAACCCCGAACAGGCCGAGCAGGCCGACCAGGCCGCAACTGACGCGGCCGCCGAGGAAGCGATCGCCGAGGCTGAGGCCATCGTCGCGGACGTGGAAGAACAGAGCCACACGGACCGCGAAGAAGACCTCCTCAATGACCTGCGCCGGCTGCAAGCCGAGTATGTCAACTACCGCAACCGCGTGGAGCGGGACCGGGACGTGGCCAAGAACAACGCCATCGGTTCGGTCTTCTCCTCCCTCATCCCGGTCTTCGATGACATCAGCGCCGCCCGCGAACACGGGGACCTGACCGACGGCCCGTTTGCCGCCATTGTGCGCAAACTCGAGTCCGTCCTCGAAGGCCAGGGCCTGGAAGTCATCGGGGAGGTCGGGGTGGAGTTCGACCCGAACATCCACGAGGCCATGCTGCAGGCACCCAACGAAGAGATCCCGGCAGACCACGTCGCCCAAGTGCTCCGCCTAGGCTACAAACACGGCGACCGGCTGCTGCGCGCAGCCCAAGTCATCGTCTCCACCGGGGCTTAATGACCGAAAAAACACCAGCAAACACCACTAACAACAACACAGAAGGGAGGCACCATGGCCTCACAAGATTGGCTTGAAAAAGACTTTTACCAGGTTCTGGGTGTCTCCAAAGACGCCACCGACGCGGACATCAAGAAGGCGTACCGCAAACTCGCCCGCAAGTACCACCCGGACACCAACGCCGGGGACGCGGCCGCGGAAAAGAAGTTCAAGGACATCACCGAGGCGAACTCGGTGCTCTCCGACCCGGAACAGCGCAAAGAATACGACGCCATCCGGGCCATGGGCTCCGGGGCCCGCTTCACCGCCGGTGGGGCAGGCGCCTCCAACGCCGGCTTCGAGGACCTCTTTGGGGACATGTTCGGTGGCGGTGGCGGCCGCAACTACTCCTACTCCACCCAGGGCGGGCCGGATCTGTCCGACCTGTTCGGCCAATTCGGTGGGGGCGGCGGCTTCGGCGGCAGCCCATTCGGTGGCGGCTACGGCCAACCTACCAAGGGTGCAGACCGCACCGCGGCAACCACCATCTCCTTCGGCGGCTCCATCAAGGGCACCACGGTCAAGTTCCGGGTGCCCCAGTCCGGGGAAACCATCGACGTGCGGATCCCCGCCGGGATCCGGGACGGGCAAAAAGTGCGGGTGGCCGGCAAAGGCGAACCCGGCCAAGCCGGACCCGGTGACCTGCTGGTGACCGTCAACGTGCGCGAACACAAACTGTTCAAACGTGATGGCGACAACATCCGCATCACCGTGCCGGTCAGCTTCGATGAGGCCGCGCTCGGCGCCCAAATCCAGGTACCCACCCTGGACGGGGGCACCGTCACCATGAAGGTCCCGGCCGGATCCAACTCCGGGCGGACCCTGCGCTTGAAAGGCCGGGGTGTCAGCACCAAGAAGCGGACCGGGGATCTGCTGGTCAGCCTTGAAATCAAGGTCCCGCAGAACCTCAACGACGCCGCTAAGGCGGCCGTGGAGGCCTTCAAGGAAGCCACCGAGAACGAGAACCCGCGCGCCTCGCTGATGGCTGACGCGCGACTGTAAAAAAACCAGCTGTGTGAGGAGGTCAGAGACAAATGAACGAGAACTTCATAGGTGAGAACGCGCCGGTCTACCTGATCTCCGTCGCGGCTCAACTGGCGGACATGCACCCGCAGACCCTGCGTCAATACGACCGGCTGGGTCTGGTGGTGCCCCGCCGCCAAGGCGGACGGCACCGCCGCTACTCGGCCCGTGACGTGGCCCGACTGCGTCAAATCCAAACCCTCTCCCAAGACGGAGTGTCCCTGGAAGGGATCCGGCGGATCCTAGAACTGGAAGCCGAAGTCCAAGCCCTGCAAGACAGGGTCTCCGGGCTGCAGAACCGGGTGCGGCAACTGAACATCGCCGCCCGGGCATCGCTGCGGCCCACCGAGGAGGGCACCGACGCGCGGGTCTTCGTGGCCGACGGCACCGGTGGTGTCACCACCTTCGGGGCCGGCCGGGCCAGTATGTTCGTAAGGCCACTGCCGCTACCGGCCGCGCGGACCCGCCGCATTCTGGCGATCGGACGGGACTAGTCCTCAACACAAAAGTGGCCGGGTACCTAAGACAAGGAACCCGGCCACAGTTATTTGTGTTTTAGAGAGTTAGCTCTCTTTACTTACTCCTGAGTGAAGAAGACTTCCTCGTGGACCTGGTCGTAGAAGCTAACTTCCATCTCAAGGTCAGACTTGTCAGCCACTTCGTAGGCGACGTTCCACTTCAGGGACTTGCCTGGGCGGATGGAGGAGGATGGGGAGCGGTAGTTCGAGCCGTAGAAGGTGGAGGCCTCGGAACCGTCGGAGACAACCTTCATGTTGACCCGGCTGGCTTCGATGTTCTCGTCGGAACCGTTGGTCACGGAGACCGAGAACGCTACGACGTCACCGGTGGCCCGCTCTTCTTCGTACTTGTTGGCGAACTCAGCATCGGTTGGCTTGCCGATGGTGATCTCCAAGCCGTCTTCCCAGCGGTAGGTGTCACCGAACTTGGCTTCGTTGGTGGCTGGGCCTTCGCCGCCACCACCTGGGGAGTTCTCACCGCCATCTGGAGCTGGCGAGCTTTCGCCACCACCCGGGGAGTTTTCGCCGCCGCCTGGGGCCGGGGACACAACGCCGCCGCCGCCACCTGGGCTGGTTTCGCCGCCACCGGCTGGTGGTGGAGTGGTTTCACCGCCGGAAGGGCCCGGGGCAGGAATGCAGGCGGTCAGCCCGAAGACAAGGGCCGTTGCCGCAATGGCGAGTTTGGTCTTTTTCATCTGATCTCCCTGAAGGTCGTCAGTGCGAGTGATTAAATTCGAGCCCGCACCCCTGCGGGCGCTGGTCTTGATTTCATAGTATGGCACCCCGACCGTAAAAAAGTCGTGCCCGTCAGAAAAGTTACAGGTTAAGATTCAAAATCGTCGAAAACTGTTTCCGTGCCGCTTCAGGTGCCACAAATCTAGACCCCGCCGCGGGTGTGCCGGCAGTGCCGCAGCGGACCAACACTGGTCCCCAGTTCTTCCATGAACCGTGGTGGTGACGCCCAATATAGTGCGCTATGGCCTTCAGGAACGGGAACCAGTGGTACCGTCATCCGGGTTGGACGAAGCGGACGGTTCATCCGTTGCGGGCTGCTCGGCCGAATCAGCGGCGGCAGTTTCATCACTCTGGGGTACCTCCTGGGGCGTTGGATCTGGGTTGACCCATCCATCAGCATAACTGTTGGTCTCGTAGTCGTATGCTACCGGTTCGCCATCCTCATCATGTCGGACGTACCACCCGGTCAGCTCCTCGGCCGTGGAATCAATGTCCCCGGCAGCAGAGTAACCTTCCCGGGCTCGCTCCACGGAGATCTCAAACTCGTCCCCGTAGTCGGCCAGACCGCGGCGGACCGCGGTGGCCACGGCCCGGCGGGCGTAGCGTTGGCGCAGCGAGTACGGATCGGTCCGCAGCTCCCGGTAGAAGGCGTACATGGTGAACAGCAACACCAGCGCGAACGGCAGCGCCGTAATGATGACCAGGTTCTGTAGGCCGGTCAGCGCGGTCTCGCCACCGGTCAGCAGCATGACCACGGCGATGCCCATCATGGCCAGACCCCAGAAGATCACCCCACCCTTCTTCGGGTTGGTGTCACCGCGCTGGGACAAGGTGCCCATGATGACTGAGGCCGAGTCGGCGCTGGTGACGAAGAAGATCGCCAGACAGATCATGACCACGATGGTGATGATCGGGGCCAGCGGGAACTGATCGATCAGGTTGAAAAGCAGTTCGGCCTGAGTCAGGGACCCGTCGAAGCCTTCGCGGCCCTCCCGCGAGAAGTAGATCGTGGTCCCGCCCATGATGGTGTAGGCAGTGTGCAGCACCAAGGTCGGCACGAACAGGACCACTAGGATGAACTCGCGGATGGTCCGGCCCCGGGAAATACGGGAGATGAAGGTACCCACAAACGGGGTCCAGGAGATCCACCAGGCCCAGTAGAACACGGTCCACAGGGACTGGAACTCTTCGGCCTCCGGACCCCACGAGACGGACTTGGACATCATGGCGAACATCTGGTCGAAGTAGAACATCAGCCCGGAAGGCACCAAGTTCAGCAAGAACAGGGTGGGGCCGAGGGCAAAGATGAAGATCATGAACCCGAAGGTCAGAGTCATGTTGATGTTGGAGAGGTAACGAATACCGCGGGCCACACCGGAGACGGCGGAGACGATGAACGCAGCCGTCAGGATAGCCAAAATACCAATGAGGACAGCGTTGGAGACCTCATCCCAGCCGGCGACAATCTTGACACCCTCACCGATCGACATGGCCGCCAACCCCAGGGAGGCGGCGGTCCCGAAAACGGTGGCGAAGATCGCAGCGATGTCGATGATCTTGCTGACCCAGTTCTTCGACGGGCTCTTACCCAAGATCGTGGTGAAGATCGCCGACAGCAGCGGCACCCGGCCGCGCCGGTACGTGGAGTAGGCGATAGCGCCACCGACCAGGGTGTACATGGCCCAAGCGTGCAGGCCCCAGTGATAGGTCGTCTGCGCGATCGCTTGGTGCAGCGACTCCGGGGTGCCCTGGGCGAAGGTCTCCGGAGGCGGATCCAAGAAGTAGCCCAGCGGCTCGGAGGGACCGAAGAAGAACATGCCGATACCGATACCGGCGGCGAACAGCATCGCGACCCAGGAGAAGCGGGAAAACTCCGGTTTCTCATCGTCGCGGCCTAGCCGGATGTTGCCGTACTTGGAGAACGCGATCGCCAGCAGGTACACCAGACAGACCGCGGCCACCAGGTTGAACAACCAGCCGGCGTTGGTGATCACCCAGCCGAACAGCTGGGAGGAGACGACCGAGACCGAGAACGGCGAGGTCACACCCCACACCACGAACGCGATCAGCGCAAGACCGGTAATCCAGAACACGATCTTGTCCGTACCGTAACGGTAGCGCTGCTCGTCAACGGAGATACCCGGCACCAGCGCCGGGTGCACACCGTCGGGATAGCGGCGGGCCGGGGTGATGCGGTCCAGCGCTCTGCGGGCCGCCCCCAGCGGGTTCGGAGTCTTCTTTTTTGGTGGTGGAGTGTTCATAGTAACTACTAAGCGTAGTTCATACTTTGTGGTAGCTCCCCTTGTTACGGGGCGCTAGCGCCACTCCGTGGCCGTTATGCCTGTTCTGCGAAACGGAAGGTGAGATCAAAAATCTCACGTCCGGCGCGGTGGGCCTTCGACTCGAAGTTGGTCAGCACCCGGCCTTCAAAGCGTGGGGCCCAACCGCCTTCGGTGTCGAGGGCGTCAGCTGCTGGCAGCGGGTCTTCTTTCTCCAACCCTTCAGCTCTGACCTTGGTCAGCGGGGAGTCCTGCCCGGCACGCTCGCCGGCGTGAACGTTCTGGAAACGAGGATCAGCCCCAAAGATGGCGCGCATCTGTTCGGCGTACCCGGACCAGTCGGTGGCTAGCCGGACGATGCCGCCGGGGGCGAGCGCCCGGGCGACCACGTCCAAGAACTCGGCCGTGATCATCCGGCGCTTGTGGTGCTTTTTCTTATGCCACGGATCCGGGAAGTAGATCCACAGTTCGCTGACCGAGCCGGCAGGCAAGGTGTGGGCGAGCACCTCCGGGGCATTGGCCTCGATGGCACGCACGTTCTCTAACTGCTCGGCCTTGACCTGGACCAACAGTCCGGCGATGCCCGGGGTGTAGACCTCTACCGCGAGGAAGTTCTTGTCGCGGTGTCGGGCCGCCGCGGCTGCTAGGTTCTCGCCCTGACCGGTGCCAATCTCAACGATCAACGGATTGGTGTTGCCGTATACCTGGGCCAGATCGAGTTCGACATCAGGTGAGACGGAGGTTGAGGCTTCGTCGCGGTCCAGGTGCAACACGTACTGGTCTTTCAGCTCGTCCCAGACCTTTTGGCGGCGCGGGTTGAGCCGGTTGCCGCGGCGCACAAATGAGACCGGCTTGGTGCGAAACTTTCCGGTGCGTTTGGCCTGTTCGGCGCTAGGGCTGATATGTTGCGTGTCCGGGGTGTCAGGCTGTTGGTTCATCAGGAACTAGTTGTCTCGGTCTTTCTGAATCTCATGGGCGCGGATCAAGAAGTCTTTGGCCAGCGGGCCGCTGGTGATGGCCCCGCCCCAACCAATCTCGACGAAGACGGCCACCGCGAGGTCCCCGTGGATGGCGACCACCCACGTGTGGGCTTCTTCCTCACCTTGGTGGATGAATTCGGCGGTGCCGGTCTTGGCTTGGGCTTTCGGTGCTGGCAGCTCCTGCAGGATCGGCAAGGTGCCGTTCTCCACGGTGCCAGCCATCATGGATTTCAGGGCGGCGCCTTCTTCTTCCGTCAGCGGTTTTGCCGGGGCCTTGCCGTCGGCCAGTTCGGGCTCGAGTACGAACTTCGGTGTCACGGTCGCGCCCTTTGCGATGGAAGCTGTCACCGTCGCCATGCCCAGCACGGAGGTTTCGATGACGCCCTGACCGAAGAGGTTGGCTGCGTGCAGGTTGCCTTCCGAATCGGTCGGTACCGAACCCATGAACAGGCCTTCGACACCCATCTTGGCGTCATTGTTCAACCCCAGAGCGGCGGCGGCTTCACCCAGCTTGGGGCCGGTCACGGTGTCCCACTGGTTTGCAAAGACGGTATTGCAGGACTGGGCGATGGCCGTGGCAAACGGAATCGTGCCCAGATACTGCGCCGGGTAAGCGTCGTAGTTTTTAAACACTTGGCCGGCCGCCAGAGTGGTAGCTGGGCACTCGACTTCGGTCTCCGGGGTGATGCCATTGCGCAGCATGCCCAACGCGGTCACCAGTTTAAATGTTGAGCCAGGGGCGTAGCGGTACTGAGTCGCAACCGGGGCAGCATTTTCTCCCGGCCCGGAAACGGCGGCGAGCACGGCTCCGTCGGAGGGGCGGATCGCTACGATAGCGGAGTTGTGGCCGGTGTTGGCCAGCGTTTCGGTGGCGGCTTTCTGCAGCTCGACATCGATGGAGGAGCGCACGTTCTTGCCGTCGGTTGCCGGCAGCTCCAAGATCTCGTCCTTGCCGGCGTACAGGGTCAACCCGTAGTCGCCGGTCAACGCCTTGTTTTGGGTCTGTTGGATGCCGGATTGGCCAACCAGTACGCCACGCGGCAGCGGCTTCTCCGCTTTTTCGGCTTTCTCTAGGTCTTCGGCGGTCGCTTCCCCAACGGTCCCGAAGATCCCGTTGGCGTAGGCCCGGCTGGGGGCCAAGGGCAGCGTCGATTCTTTGGCGGTCGCCCCGGTGATCCCGGCGGTCATGCTGTCTTGGTACTCGTCGGCGCGCAGCGTGAGTGCTTCCACGAATGAGTTCTCCGGGTAGCCGGCGACTTTCGCCACGTAATCGTCGACCCCGATATTCAGGGCCGCGGCCAGCTGTCGGGCGCTCGCGGCCGCCTGGTCATCGTCAAGGTCGGTCTTGTCTAGGCCGATCACGCGCACGGGCCGATCGGTCACGATGGACTCTTTGTTCGCGCCAAGGATCTTGCCACGCTTTCCGGCGGTGGCCTGATAGCTAATGACTTCGCCCTCATCCAATTCCGGAGCAGCTAAGGATGGGGAGAGCGTGGCCTGCCACTGTTCGGCTTCTTCGTCGTAGACCAATTCGGCGGTGCTGGTGTAGTCCCATTCCTTATCGATCCCGATACCGGAGAAGTCCCAGCTGGTCTTGTAGGTCGCGGTGGCAGTCGGAGCTGCGTCCTTGTTGTCTTCGTCCTGGGGGTGCTGCTCGGCACCAACCAGTTCTACGGTCCGCTCCGCCTTGGTTAGGGCGGCGAATGCCTTCTCTAGGTCCGGGGCTACCGAATCTTCGGTCTGGGGCACAGTGGAGAAGTCCCCACTGTTCAGACTTTCGGCGACCGCACGGGCTGTCTCATTGGGTGAGGGCAGCGACGGTTGGCACGCGGTCAATGATGCGGCCACGAGGGCGGCAATGCTCCCGGCGGTGATCAGCCGGGTGCGCGTGCGGCGGGTGCGGTGAGAAAAAGAAGTCGAGCTCATCAGTATGGCCTTGCCTAAATGACGTCCGAAGCAAAGAGTGCTTCTGTCACATAATAGGCCACCGGGAACACCGGAACTGGACCCTGCCGTGGCTCTGTAACGCAAATCGCCTTTCCAGTACTAGGCTAAGCACGGGATACTAGGAGCATGAAAGCTCTGCTTAACATCATCTGGTTGGTCTTCGGCGGTTTGTGGTTGGCGCTGGGCTACTTTGCCGCCGGAATTATCTGCATGATCTTCATCGTCACCATTCCGTTCGGGATCGCCTCCTTCCGGATGGCTTCTTTCGCGTTGTGGCCGTTCGGCAGGATGATCGTGGACAAGCACTTGAAACCCTCGGGCTGGTCCGTGGTCGGCAACGTCATCTGGGTGTTGGTGGCCGGAATCTGGATCGCGGTCGGCCACGTTCTCACCGCGATCCCGATGTTCATCTCCATCATCGGGATTCCGCTGGGGCTGGCCAACCTGAAAATGATCCCGGTTTCCCTGTTCCCCTTGGGCAAACAGATCGTGCAAACCGACCGAATTGAGGCCTTTTACGAAGGAAAGATCACAAAGTGATGACGTTTCCGCTAAAACCTCAATCCCAGCTGGATAAACGCTGAGTTTTTTAGCACAGTAGAGGAGTGCTCACTTCATGGATGGAGTAGGCTGCGGAAAGGCTACCGGCAAGCGAACGGGTTCGGTAGCCTTTTTCGTTCAAAGCGTCGATAACGCTAACGGGCCCCGGTCCGGCGGTAAAAGCTAAGTTACCGTCCGGCCGGGGCCCGATTTTTTGTTGAGACCTTTTGACTAGCCGCTAATGGTGATCACGCCGACGGTGGCTAACAGTCCGAAGGCGGTACCCCACAGCAGGATCGAGACGATCTGCCAGCCGATGACCTTGTTGCGTTGGCCGGTGACCGAGACCAGCATCGCCGAGGTGATCTGGCTGGGCAACAAGGTCTGGCCCAGGAGGCTGACCCCGGCAATGCCGTACTTGTTAAAGAGTTTCAAAAAGCGTTGCCGTTTCTTGCTGTACTTGTTCGGGTCAACGCCGCGGCGAGCGAGGACCCCTTGCCGGGCCTTATCTGCACTGAACACGAAGACCAGCATGGAGATGATGTTGCCAATCACGGCCGCGGCGACGGCGATCCATAGTGGCAGACCAGCGAAGACACCCAACACTGAACCGAAGTAGGACTCAACAAACGGGATGGCGGCGACCAAGATGATTGCGGCCCACTGCCACAGTGCTGGAACGGTAGCGGTGAATTCTTGTAGTGCCTCAAGCATGATGGCGAAGTCCTTTCGTAACTGTTGGTCTCCCTTGCGGGTTGCTTAGTTACTACGATTCCAAGTTTGCGAGTCGGCCAGTAGTGTCAGAACGCAGCAGTTGATATGGGCAAATACATGCGCCGACCATGACAGATGTCACGGGCTCTAGGATGGTGGGGAAGCAGTCTCGATCCATCAGAGGTTCCAGCTCCTTGAACATCGCTCCCAGCAGTCCCAGCGGCCAATTACCCACAGCTGTGACCACCCCGGCCCAGCATGCGGCCATGACCCAACGCCGGCTCAAAGGCATGTGGCTCTACACGCTGCTCACCCTGTGGCTGTTCCTGCTGCTGTTCGGTTTCTTCACCGCCCTAATCGTCATGGCGAACAACCGTGATGGTGTTGCCACCGGTTGGATCTGATGGTTGCATGCCTTGAATGCGGCAGCGGTGCTATCGGCCGGCCTGATCTGTATTCGCCTCAGGCCCGGTTTCGGTGCACCCATCAACCCGTTGCTGTTGGCGGTCAGCGCGCTGCCATCACTGGCCATGTTTGTGCTCTCGGTCGTGGTTGACGAGCTGACGATCTGGTTCCAACTGGTCTTCTTGGCCTGGCTGAGCGTCGCGGTTGGTTTCCTGCGACCACCCTGGCGTCGGTGGGGGATCGGTCTGGTCCTGGCCGGCGTCGTGGGATACATCGTGGCAGGGTTCGGGGAGCACTACGTTGAGTTGTTCATCTTCTTAGCCATTACCCCGTTCATGATCGTCTCGAGCGTGTGGATGTGGGACCTGTACCTGCGTACCGCTCAAGCATCAGGGTTGGCCGCCCAACTTGCCAGCACCAGCGAACGGCTCCGGATCGCGGCTGATCTGCACGACATTCAAGGACACAACCTCCAAGTCATCGCGTTGGAGGCTGAGTTGGCGGATCGGCTGCTGCAGCGCGACCCGGCGGCAGCCCAGCAACACATCAAACGGGTCCGGGAACTCATCAGATCCGCGCAGACCGAAACCAGTACGCTTGTCCGTGGACTGCGGGAAACGGATCTACTGACAGAACTGGCCAACGTGCAAGATGTGCTCGCGGCCGCAGGCATGGACGTGAAAGTCATCGGTGAGCCACTGCTACCCTCGGCTGAAGCGGAACAACTTTTCAGCATGCTGCTACGTGAGGCCAGCACCAACATCCTGCGGCACTCCGATGCCCACCATGTCAGCCTGCGCTGGCTCCTGGACTCGTCTGCGATCCAGTTGCAGATCGGCAATGATGGTGTAGGCCGTGACGGACAAGATGACGTGGGTGCTGGCAGTGGTCTGGCAACGCTGCGACGCCGATTCGAACAGGCCCACCGTAGCCTGACGTTCCAGCACTCCGGTCACGAATTCGTGGTGCAAGCCCGGCTGCCGCTCGATCCGAAATGGAGCTAGTGATGGAAAAGACGATCTCGCTGGTTCTCGCAGATGACGAGACCATGTTCTTAGGGGCCTTGACTTCCCTGCTGGGCTTAGAAGAGGATCTGCAGGCGCTGGCTGCCGTGAGCAACGGGGCCGAGGCGGTCGCGGCCGTGAAAGAGCACCGTCCCGATGTGTGCGTGCCCGATCTTGAAATGCCCGAACTGGACGGCATCGGCGCGGCAGAGCAGATCGCCAAATCGGTGCCCTGCAAGATGATCATCTGCACCAGACATGCGCGGCCAGGAGTGCTACGCCGTGCGCTGGCCACCGGGGTGACCGGGTTCGTGCCGAAGACCATGCCCAGGCAATCCAAAAACTCGGGGCCTCCAGCCGGGCGCAAGCTGCCCGCCACGCGTGGGAGCAGGGCTGGATCTAAGAAAGCAGCAGGGCGCTCATCCGATCCGCCAGTGCCAGCACGCGACGGTCTTGGTTGAAGCCACCGGCCACGTCAATGCCTACTGGCAGCCCGGTGCTCGCGACCTGGATACTAGCCGCAGGAAAGCCCAGACAGCCGGCCAGATGAGCGTGCGCGGTGTGCAGGGTGAACGCGTCAACGCGTTGGCCTAAGTGTTCGGTGGTGCCGTCGGCGGCAATTTCAGGCGCTTGTGCCGGCGAGGTCGGGTAAATCAAGAACTCCACGTCCGCCTCGACCAACGCCTGCGCATATGCTTTTTGTCCTTCGGAACGGCGTGCAGCCAGCTGCGCGTGATCTTGTTCGGTGTTGTGCTCGTACGCCAGAGCAACATCTAGGACAGCGCGGACATCCCGGGATGCAACCTGCTCGGCCACCTCGGAAACGGTGAGCCCGGTGCCGGCGGCATCCAGGTACTCCTGCAAGGCCTGCGGGAATTCGGCCAAGCACAGCGGCATGGAGATCTCCGTGGTGATCTCTTGAGCTGCGCTCACATCCACCTCGACCAGTTCGATACCGGCCCGCGCCAGCGCGTGGCGGGCCTGCGTGAACGCCTCGGCCACGACCGGGTCGAAGGCCTGTCCGAAGACATCGGAGGCGACCCCGATTCGCAAACCTTGCAGGTCAGCGAATTCGTCCGTATCCCACGCGGCTTCTCCGGTGATGACCGCGTCGACAGTGGCGATGGTCGATATCGAGTCGGCCATCAACCCCAGGGTGTCCCGCGTTGGCGAAATGGGTACGACTCCGGCACTGTCGTACCGGCCGTGGGTTGGCCTAAAGCCGTAGATCCCGCAGAACGCCGCCGGCAGCCGGGCCGAGCCGCCCGTGTCCGCGGCAATCCCGAACTGGGCCAGACCGAGCGCGACGGCAACCGCCGTGCCACCGGACGAACCGCCGGCGGAGCGTTCCGGGGCAACCGGGTTGCGAACCGGACCGGTGTGGGCGTTGTTTGAGGTGATCCCAAAGGATAGTTCGTGCAGATTAGTGGTCCCGTACAACACGGCGCCGGCTTTCTGCAGGGCCGCAATCACCGGGGCCACGGACTTCGGACGAGAGTTGTGCAGGGTCGGCGTTCCAGCGGTGGTTGGAAACAACCCGCCGGTATCAACAATGTCTTTGGCGACGAACGGCACGTGGGTGAGCGGCTGCTCTTTACCGAATTCCTCGGGGCCGGGCACCGCGGCTGGATTCTCGGGAAACAGGCTCGGATCAACTGAGATAAAACAGTTGAGTTTTTTGGCGGTCGACAGGTTTTGCAAAGAGGGCACAGTGGTCGTCATGGCGCCCACCATAGCCAGTTGAGACAACAATGTTAATGGTTTGATGAAGATGACGTTTCAAGCAACCGCAAAAGCAGGGGAGGGCCGAGAATGGAGATCGGAGTCCTTGCTGCCGCGATCATCGCGATCCTGATTGGGACTATCCTGCAGCGGATCTCCGGAGCTGGTGTCGGTATCACCCTCACACCCGTCCTAGTGTTGCTGCTCGGACCGCTTACCGGCGTGCTGCTGACGAATCTGAGCACCATCATGTCCGCGGCCATGATCATGATTTCGGTGTGGCCCCGGATCAATTGGGAGCAATTCTTCCGGATCGGCCCGGCTGCGATCATCGGGTCCGTGCCTGCCGCCATCCTGGTCTACGCGTTGCCCGGACCGTGGCTGCAAATCGTTGTTGGTTCGGTGATCCTGCTGGCCATGATCACCATGCTCTCCACCCCCAACCTGCCCGAACGCCACGGCACCGGCTGGGCCCTCAGCGCCGGAGCCGTTGGCGGCTTCCTGAACACCACCGCCGGTGTCGCCGCGCCGGCCATGATCATGTACGCAACGCTGACCCGCTGGCCGCAAAACTCCTTCGCCGCGACCTTGCAGCCCACCTTCTTGACCATGGGCTTCCTCTCGGTTGTCACCAAGATCATATTCGGCTCCGGGGACCTGCAACTGCCGCCGTGGTGGGTGCTGCCCATTATCCTGACCACGGTGTTTGTGGGCATCAAAATCGGCGTGATCTTCGCGAAAAAAGTTTCCGCTGCACAAGCCCGCGCGCTCGCGGTCACACTGGCCGGTCTCGGGGCCGCCGCATCGGTGATACGCGGGGTTCTCACATTGGTCGGCTAGCTCCGTTGAGTGGCTAAGTTACCAGTGTTATTGTCGATGTATGTCACGTTTTAGTTTTTTGGGCTGGCCTGTGGTCCGGCAGTTCACATCGGGGGATAAGACCGGGCGTGGTCCCGCGGTCACATCCGAAAAAACCCGTGACATGGCACCGCGAACCAAGGATGCCGAGTTTGTCCAGAGCGTGTGCCCCTACTGTGCTGTTGGTTGCGGCCAACGTGTTTACCACAAGGACGGCAAGGTCATCCAGATCGAAGGCGATCCGGATTCACCTATTTCACGCGGACGACTCTGCCCGAAGGGTGCAGCAAGCAATCAGCTGGTCAATGCTCCGGGCCGCGTCACCAAAGTTTTGTATCGGGCACCACGGGCAACCGACTGGACCGAACTCGATCGCGACACCGCGATTGAGATGATCGTCGACCGCTTCCTCGAGGCTCGCAAGAACCACTGGGAAGATTACGACGAGAACGGTTCTCTGCTGCGGCGCACCATGGGCATCGCGGCCCTAGGTGGCGCAACGCTGGATAACGAAGAGAACTACCTGATCAAGAAGCTCTTCACCGCCGCAGGTGCGATCCAGATCGAGAACCAGGCGCGCATATGACACTCCGCCACGGTTCCTAGTTTAGGAACCTCGTTTGGGCGCGGCGGCGCTACCCAGCCAGTTCAAGACATGGCGAACGCCGACTGTATCATCATTCAGGGCTCCAACATGGCCGAAGCCCACCCGGTTGGTTTCCAATGGGTGACCGAGGCCAAGGCACGTGGTGCGAAAGTCATCCACGTGGACCCACGCTTCACCCGCACCACTGCGGTTGCGGACAAGCATGTTCCGATCCGTCCCGGGTCGGACATCGTGTTGCTGGGCGCCCTCATCAAGTACGTCATCGACAACGACCTGTACTTCAAGGAATACGTCACCGCCTTCACCAACGCTGGCACCATCATCTCCGATGACTTCCAAGACACCGAAGACTTAGACGGCGTCTTCTCTGGGCTCGACCCGGAGACGGGCAAATACGATCTGGCTTCGTGGGCTTACCAAGCTGCCAACGGTGGCGACATTAAGTCCAGCGACGGTGAGCAGGAAGACGGCGAGGAGCAGTCAGAAGTCGCTGCCGGCCAGTCCTATGGTTCTGGTGGTCCGAAGCTGAACACGTGGGTGGCCAAGCAGGATCCAACCCTGCAGGACCCACGCTGCGCGTTCCAGCTGCTCAAACGCCACTACCAGCGTTACACGCCGGAAATGGTGGAAGAAGCTTGCGGTATTTCGGTTGAAGACTTCGAGTACTTGGCAAAGACCATCACCGAGAACTCCGGACGGGAACGAACCACCTGCTTCGCGTACGCTGTCGGCTGGACCCAGCACTCTCAGGGCGCACAGTTCATCCGTACCGCCGCGATCTTGCAGCTGCTTCTGGGCAACATCGGTCGACCCGGTGGCGGCATCATGGCGCTGCGCGGTCACGCGACCATTCAGGGCTCTACCGACATCCCGACCCTGTTCAACCTGCTGCCGGGCTACCTGCCGATGCCAAAGGCGGGCAGCAACGACAACCTGCAGGAATACATTTCCTCGATTGCGTCCAAGGAGCAGAAGGGCTTCTGGGCGAACGCAGACAAGTACACCGTCTCCCTGCTGAAGGCCTACTTCGGGGACGCAGCCACGGCGGAAAACGATTTCGCCTACGACTACCTGCCCCGACTCAACGGCCCGCACGGCACCTACCAGACCGTCATGCGGATGCTGGAAGACAAGGTCGACGGCTACTTTATCCTCGGCCAGAACCCGGCCGTGGGCTCGGCCAACGGCAAGATGCAGCGGATGGGTATGTCCCACCTGAAGTGGCTGGTCGTGCGTGACTTCACCATGATCGAATCCGCCACTTGGTGGAAGGACGGCCCGGAGATCAAATCCGGTGAGCTGAAGACCGAGGAAATCGACACCGAAGTCTTCTTCATGCCGGCCGCCAACCACACCGAGAAGTCGGGTACTTTCACCCAGACCCAACGCATGGTCCAGTGGCGCGATCAAGCCGTACCACCACCGGGGGATGCCCAGTCCGAGCTGGAATTCTTCCACGACCTAGGCGTGCGCATCCGCGAACGGCTCAAGGACTCCACGGACTGGCGCGACCGCCCACTGCTGGATATGACCTGGGACTACCCGGTCGACGAACACGGTGAACCAGACGTTGAATCCGTGTTGATGGAAATCAACGGCTACTACACCGACGGTCCGGACAAGGGTAAGCCGCTGGATAACTTCAACCAGATGACTGCCGACGGCTCCACCGCCGGTGGCTGCTGGATCTACACCGGTGTGTATGCCGGTGGGGAGAACAAGGCCCGCCGGAAGGTGCCTGGTTACCTGCAGGACGAGACCGCCGCCGATTGGTGCTGGGTCTGGCCTGCCAACCGACGTATCCTCTACAACCGTGCCTCTGCCGACGCCGACGGGAAACCGTGGTCGGAACGCAAGAAGTTCGTGTGGTGGGATGAAGAAGCTGGCAAGTGGACCGGTAAGGACGTCCCAGACTTTCCGATCGACCGCGCCCCGGATGCCAAACCTGACCCGCATCAGGGTGGTCCAGCTGCGCTCTCCGGGACCGACGCCTTCATCATGCAGGCCGACGGTAAGGGCTGGCTGTTTGCCCCGAAGGGCATGTTGGATGGCCCGCTCCCGACCCACTACGAGCCGCCCGAGTCCCAGATCAAGAACCCGCTGTACCCGCAACAGCAGGCCCCATCAAGGGTGACCTTCGAACGCGCCGATAACCTGAGCGCACCCGGTTACGGTGAAGAGGGCGCCGGCGTTTACCCGTATGTGTTCACCACGTACCGGTTGACGGAGCACCACACCGCCGGTGGCATGAGCCGTTGGCTGCCGTACCTGTCGGAGCTGCAGCCGGAGCTGTTCTGCGAGGTGTCCCCGGAACTGGCCGCCGAACGTGGCTTGGAACCATACGGCTGGGCGACCATCATCTCCCCGCAGGCGGCGATCGAAGCCCGCGTGCTGGTGACCGAGCGGATGACCCCACTGCAAGCCGGTGGCGCCACCGTTCACACGATCGGGCTGCCGTACCACTGGGGTATCGGTAAGGACGCCGTCATTGAAGGCGACGCCGTCAATGACCTGCTGGGTCTGACGCTGGATCCGAACGTGCTGATTCAGGAATCCAAGTCCGCAGCCTGTGACATCATCCCGGGCCGGCGCCCCCGCGGGTCCGCCCTGCTGGATTTGGTGCAGGAATACCGCGACCGTGCCGGGGTCACCCCGGACACCAACAAGCAGGTCGTCACGCATCCAGAGTTGGAGGGATTCTAAGTGAGTCTGCAACAACGTCACTCGGATCCGGCCGTTGATGTCGGCTGGGAACACACCCACGAACGGAAGGGTTTCTTTACCGACTCCTCCATCTGCATCGGCTGTAAAGCCTGTGAGGTGGCCTGCAAGATCTGGAATGAGAACCCGCAGGACGGCGACTACGAACTGCTGAACTCTTCCTACGACAACTCCGGGGGCCTCGGCGCCAACACGTGGCGCCACGTGGCCTTCGTGGAACAGACCGAGGACCGCATCGCGGCGGCCCGCGAGTCTGGCCGGAAACTCGTCGGACTGGGGATGCCGCAGATCGGCCCGCCATCCGGTACCCCCGCCAACGGGACCGCCCCGGCCCCGGCGACCAGCACCGGACCGGAGCTGGCCAACGGCCACACCCTGCCGGACACCCCGGAGTTCCGCTGGCTGATGTCATCGGATGTGTGCAAACACTGCACCCACGCCGGTTGTTTGGACGTATGCCCCACCGGTGCGCTGTATCGCACTGAACACGGCACCGTCGTGGTTCAGGCGGACATCTGCAACGGTTGCGGCACTTGCGTGGCCGGCTGTCCTTTCGGCGTCATTGAACGCCGTGACGACGGCACCGTGCGGACCAAGGAAGACCGCCCAGACCACGTCACCCGCCAGCAAGAAGTCTCCAACCGTGGGGTCGCACAAAAGTGCACCCTGTGTGTGGACCGCCTGGTGGAGGGCCAGACCCCGGCGTGCGCCCAGACCTGCCCCACCACCTCCATCAAGTTCGGCGAACACGATGACCTAGTGGCGCAGGCCGAAGAACGCGTCGCGCAGCTGCACGCCCAGGGCATGACCGAGGCCCGCCTGTACGGCGCCAACGAGAACGACGGTGTCGGCGGCACCGGCTCCGTGTTCCTGCTGCTGGATGAACCAGAAGTCTACGGGCTGCCACCAGATCCGCAGGTTCCTACCAAAGACCTACCGAACATGTTCAAGAAAGCCGGACTGGCTGCCGCCGGTATGCTGGCCGCCACCGCCGTCGCTTTTTTGGGAGGACGTAAGTGACCGTTAGCGAATACGATTCCCTCCGCCCACCAGAGGCGCCACGGCGTCGACGCCGCCGCGCGGCAGAAGGCACCGGCGCGAAGCTGCGCCGGTTCGCCTCCAACGTGCTGCGTGGACCCGGGGACGGCTCCCGGGAGATGCCGATGGTTGACGATCCGGAGTTCAGCTCCTACTACGGCCGGCCCATCGTCAAAGCGCCACCGTGGGGCCATGAGATTGCTGGCTACCTGTTCCTTGGCGGCCTCGCCGGCGGCTCTGCGCTGCTCAGCCTGGGCGCCGAACTGACCGGGCGCACCACGCTGCGTCGCAACACCCGGCTCACCGCCCTAGGCGCCGTCGGGCTGGGCACCGTCGCACTGATCGCGGATCTGGGCCGACCCGAACGCTTCCTGAACATGATGCGCACGGTCAAGGTCACCTCGCCCATGAGCCTAGGAACTTGGATCCTGACCCCGTTCGCGACCGCAACCGGCGTGGCCGCAACCTCCGAGATCGACAAGATGACCGGGAACAAGCTGCCGCTGGGACCGCTGCGGAAGGTTCTGCGTGCCGCCGAAACCCCATCCGGGCTGGCGGCCGCTGTCTTCGCCGCACCGCTGGCTTCCTACACCGGCGTGCTGCTGGGAAACACCGCCAATCCGGTCTGGAATGGCGGCCGCAACGGACTGTCCTTCGTCTTCGCGTCCTCGGCCACCATGGCCGCCGGCGGCGCCGCCATGGCGACCACCAACGTTGAAGAAGCTGGACCGGCCCGCGCGATGGCCCTGATGGGTGTGGTCGGTGATCTGGTCGCTGTGCGCGCCATGAAGGCCGGGATGCACCCGGTGGAAGTCGAACCGTTGGAAACCGGGCACGCCGGTAAACTGCTGCACTGGGCCGAATACCTCACCATCGGTGGTGGCATCGGCGCCCTCCTCGGTGGCAAGAATCGCACGATCGCGGCGCTATCCGGGACGGCGCTGGCAGCGGCTTCGGCCCTGACCCGATTCGGTGTCTTGGATGCCGGGCTCGAATCCACCAAGGACCCGAAGTACGTGATCGAACCGCAAAAGGCCCGCCTGGCCGCCCGCCGGGCGCGAGGCATCACGCACGACTCGATCACCACCGGTCCGCGCCGGGCTGCCGCGCCGGAACAAGCCGGCAACTAAGCTACGTCCGGAAGTTCCTCCGCTTACTTGATCTGAATACCGGAGCCAGCCACGGTGTGACCGATGACCGGGTAACCGGGGATCTCGCCGACGACCAACAGGCCGCCGGAGGTTTGGGCGTCCGCCAGCAGAATCATCTCGTTCTCGCTGATGCCCTCGGCCACGAGCTCATCACCGAGTGAGGACCGGACCCAGTCCAGGTTGCGGCGGCTGCCGCCGGGCACAAACCCTGCCTCCATCGATGCGCGGACATCATCCAACACCGGGACGGCCGAGGAATCGAGCACGGCACCCACGCCGGAGGCGCGCATCATTTTGAACAGGTGCCCCAGCAGCCCGAATCCAGTCACGTCGGTCGCGGCTTTGATGCCTGCCGCCACGGCCTTTTCGGCTGCTTGCCTGTTCAACGTCGTCATATTGGCGATGGCCTGGTCGAACACCGCGCCGGTCGCCTTGTGCCGGTTGTTCAGCACACCGACACCAATCGGCTTGGTCAGGGTCAACGGCAAGCCCGCTGCGGCTGCATCATTGCGCATGATGTGCTCGGGTGCGGCGGTGCCCGTGACAGCAAGCCCGTACGTCGGTTCCGGGGCGTCGATAGAGTGACCGCCGATCAGCGGGCAGTTCGCCTCATCGGCCACGGACAACCCGCCGGCGAGTACCTCGGAGAGCAGCTCCATGGGCAGTTTTTCCCGTGGCCACGCCACTAGGTTCAAGGCGACAACGGGGGAGCCGCCCATGGCGTAAATGTCGCTGAGCGCGTTGGCGGCAGCAATTCGGCCCCAATCGTAGGGGTTGTCTACCACCGGGGTGAAAAAGTCGGTGGTCGCCAGAACGGCGGTGCCGTTTTCGATGCGGACGGCAGCGGCGTCATCGCCGTGGTCCAACCCCACGATCACGGACTCATGGGTGCGACCGGTGAGTGCGGAAACGGCATCCTCGAGTTCACCCGGTGGGATTTTGCAGGCGCAGCCGCCGCCGGCGGCGAACGAAGTCAAACGTTGGGGCAGGGAAGTTTCGCTCATGCTCCCGAGTATAAGCAGCAGGGCAGAGGATTCGCAGGTCTAATGATAGATTGACCACGTGGAGGCGTCCGGTGCCCTGGTGGGCCCCCCGGTCTTCAAAACCGGTGAGGCCGAGGATCTCGGTCTGGCGGGTTCGATTCCCGTCCGTCTCCGCCAAAACTTTCACGCCCGAGATCATGTGGGAAGGGAAGCAATGGCCCAAGACGACTTCCGCCGGGCGATCCCGCGCACCGACGCGCTGCTGGCCGAACCGGCCGTCGCCGAAGCCAGCGCAGCGCTGGGCCACACCGTGGTACGTGGTGTCATCCGCCAAATTCAAGACCAAGCCCGGCGCGGGGACATCGCCCCGACCAAGGTTCTTGACCACGTCATTGCGGCTCTCAACACCACCCGCTCTTCCTCCCTGACGCCCGTATTGAACGGTACCGGCGTGCTGATCCACACCAACCTCGGCCGGGCTCCACTGTCGAAGGCCGCGCAATCGGCCGTCAGCGACGCCGCCGGTTACGTGGACTTGGAGATGGATTTAGACACCGGGGTGCGCTCCCGCAGGGCCACCGCGCTGCGGCAGGCCCTCTTGGAAGCCGTGCCGGCCGCACAGGACGCGCTGGTCGTGAACAACTGTGCTGCCGCACTCTTGCTGGTCTCTACCGCACTCGGTGCGAACGGGCCCATGGTGATCAGCCGCGGCGAGCTGATCGAGATTGGCGCCGGCTTCCGGCTGCCCGAATTGATGGGCTCGGCCGGGACCGAATTGGTGGAAATCGGGGCGACCAACCGAACACACTTAGCCGACTACGCTGCCGCGCTCCAAGAACCCGTGGGCGCGGTGCTGAAGATGCATCCGTCGAACTACGTGGTGCGCGGCTTCACTGCCGAAGTTAGCACCACCGAGTTGGCCAAACTCTGCGCCGAGAAGCAGGTGCCACTCGTCGTGGACATCGGCTCGGGACTCTTGGCACCGGAACCCTTGTTGCCGAACGAACCCGACTTCAGCACCGCCCTAGCCGACGGGGCAGACCTGGTACTGGCCAGCGGTGACAAGCTCTTAGGCGGACCGCAAGCCGGGATTATCCTCGGCTGCAAAGAGTTGATCGGGCATCTGGCACGCCATCCGATCGCCCGTGCCGTTCGCGCCGACAAACTCACCATCGCCGCACTGGAAGCCACCGTCCGCGCCGGCACCTCCCCGATCAAGGAAGCATTGCACACGGATTTGGACGCACTGCGCTCGCGCACCGAAAAGCTCGGCGCCGCCCTGAATGTGCCGGTCGTGGAACACGACGGACGGGTCGGCGGTGGCGGGGGAGTGGAAGTCCCGCTGCCCGGGGTGGCCCTGAAACTCCCCGAGGCATTGGCCCAGCCGCTGCGAACCGGCACTCCGGCGATCCTCACCCGGGTTAAAGACGGCGCCTGCCTGCTCGATCTGCGCTGCATCGAGGAAGAATATGACGAGCAGATCTGCGCTATCCTTTCAGACGCTTTGAACCAGCTCGATTAAGCCGCACAACCAAGAAGGAGCACCCCATGTTTGTGGTGGCCACCGCCGGACACGTCGACCACGGCAAATCGACGCTCGTCAATGCTCTGACCGGGATGGAGCCGGACCGCTGGGAAGAAGAAAAACGCCGCGGACTGACCATCGATCTCGGTTTCGCATGGACCAAGCTACCCTCCGGCCGTGAAGTCTCCTTCGTGGATGTGCCCGGCCACGAACGTTTCCTCACCAACATGGTGGCCGGGGTCGGCCCGGCACCCGTCGTCTGCTTTGTGGTCGCGGCCGACCAAGGCTGGCAGGAACAATCCACCGATCATTTCGACGCGATCGGAGCCTTGGGGATCGAACACGGCATCATCGCCCTGACCCGCTGCGATCTGGCCACCGAAGCACTGGAGACCATCACCGCCAACATCCGGGAACGGATCCACGGAACAGCCCTAGCCAATGCTCCGATCGTGCCGGTCTCCGCCCGTACCGGTGAGGGCATCACGGACTTGAAGACAGCGCTCGATGATGCACTCGCGCAGGTTCCAGCTCCCGACCCGGCGGCTCGACTGCGCATGTGGATCGACCGAGCCTTCTCCATCACCGGTGCAGGCACCGTCGTCACCGGGACCTTGGCAGCAGGCACCCTCAGTGTCGGTGACGAACTGACCGTGCAGTCCCCCGAGGGACCGATCACCGCCGTCATCCGGGGGCTGCAATCCCGCAACCAGAGCGTCAACCGCGCCGCTCCTGCCAACCGGGTGGCCGTCAACTTACGCGGTGTCCCGACCGAGTCAGTGCACCGCGGTGATGCCCTCACCCGCGCCGACCAGTGGGTGCTCGCCGACGAATTCGACGCACGGCAACTACACTTCTCCACCCGAAGCGTTGAGCAAACCACCAAGTTGGACCAGCTACCCGATGAAGTGATGCTCCACATCGGCACGGCCTGCGTGCACGGACACTTGCGCGGCTTTGACACCGAGCATGCCCGGCTGAAACTGGCCCACCCGCTGCCGCTACAGGTAGGCGACCGGCTCATCCTCCGGGTGCCAGGCTCCGAATTGCCGATCACCGGATTGGAGATCCTCGACCTAGACCCGCCGGAGCTGACCCGCCGCGGCGCCGGCAAAGCCCGACAAGCAGAACTGGTCGCGTTGCCCTCCGGCGGCGATGCGCTAGCACACGTGCGCCGCCGCAACCGCGTGAGCGTTGCCGAGTTGCAACGCCAAGGGCTCCAGATACCGACCGAATTGCCTGCAGACATCGTGCTGCTCGGTGCGGCAGCTAGTGCCGAACTTGTCGACCGTGCCGCACTCAAAACCTGGGCCAGCCTGCTGGATGAAGCCTTACAGGCCCAAGCGGCCGCTGACCCGCTCTCACCGTGGCTGACCCGGACCCGGGCCAGCCACGTGACCGGAGTCGACTCCGGCGCCGTGCTGGATGCCATCATCACCGCGAGCTCCGCCGTGCTCGAGCAGGGCAAACTCCGCCACCGAGACGCCACGCCGTCCCTCGGTACAGCCGAGGCCTCGGTTGCGCAGCTGGAGGCCCGGCTCGCAACCGAACCATTCGCCGCACCGGAGGCTGACGAGCTGGCCGCCCTCAACTTGGGTGCCAAAGAACTGGCTGCCGCCACCGAACAGGGCCGCCTGCTGCGGCTGGCGGACGGTATCGTCCTGCTGCCCAAAGCCCCGGCCATGGCGATGCGTGAACTGGTCCAACTGGAGCAGCCCTTCACCACCAGTGCCGCCCGGCAAGCCTTGGGCACCACGCGCCGGGTCGCCATCCCACTGCTGGAATACCTCGACTCCCGAGGCTGGACACGACAAGAATCCCCGGGCAAACGCGTCGTCGTCAGATAAAGAAACCCGACCCAAAAAGTTTCTGTTGAAAAGGGAATATCCACCCCACGGGGCAAGTTGAGTTAAGTAGACTCAAGTTTGGATTAACCAAGAAACTTTCACGGAAATGGAGTGCCGTCTATGGACGCAAAATTTACCAATAAGAGCCAAGAGGCTCTCTCCGCTGCCGCGATGAACGCTTCGACAGCGGGAAACCCCCAAATCGAACCTGCCCACCTGCTCAAAGCGCTGCTGGATCAACGCGAAGGTGTGGCGGTCGCCGTGCTGAAGGCGGCCGGCGTCGACATTGACGCGCTGAGCACCAAAGCCTCCGGCGCCATCAAAGCCCTGCCTTCCAGCTCCGGCAGCTCGGTCGCCCAAGCCCAGCTGTCCCGGGCCGGCCTGCAGGTCATTCAGGCTGCCCAAACCCAAGCCGAACAGCTCGGGGACGACTTCGTCTCCACCGAACACCTGCTGCTCGGTCTGGCCGGGGACCAAGGCGCTGCCGGGCAAGCCCTACAGGACTCCGGTGCGAGCATCGAGGCGCTCAAGGCTGCCCTGACCGGTGTGCGCGGGGATCGCAAGGTCACCAACCCGGATCCGGAAAACACCTTCCAGGCCCTCGAGAAGTTCGGCACGGACCTGACCGAAATCGCCCGGGCCGGCAAGCTGGACCCGGTGATCGGCCGCGACTCGGAAATCCGCCGCGTCGTCCAAGTCCTCTCCCGGCGTACCAAGAACAACCCGGTGCTGATCGGTGAACCCGGTGTCGGCAAGACCGCCGTCGTTGAAGGCTTGGCCCAGCGCATGGTGGCCGGAGACGTGCCCGAATCCCTGCGCGGCAAGACGCTGATCTCCCTGGATCTGGGCGCCATGGTCGCCGGGGCGAAATACCGCGGCGAGTTCGAGGAACGACTCAAGGCCGTGCTGGAAGAGATCAAGGCTTCCGAGGGTGAGATTGTCACCTTCATCGATGAGATCCACACCGTCGTGGGTGCCGGTGCCTCCGAAGGCTCCATGGACGCCGGCAACATGCTCAAACCGATGCTGGCCCGCGGTGAACTCCGCCTGATCGGTGCCACCACGCTGGATGAGTACCGGGAGAACATCGAGAAAGACCCCGCCCTGGAGCGCCGCTTCCAGCAGGTCTACGTCGGTGAACCGTCCGTGGATGACACCATCGCCATCCTGCGCGGGTTGAAGGAACGCTACGAGGCCCACCACAAGGTCGCCATCGCTGACTCCGCGCTGGTGGCTGCCGCCACGCTGTCCAACCGGTACATCTCCGGCCGGCAATTGCCGGATAAGGCCATCGACTTGGTCGATGAGGCCGCCAGCCGGCTGCGCATGGAGATCGATTCCGCACCGGAAGAGATCGACCAGCTGCGCCGTGCCGTCGACCGGCTCACCATGGAAGAGCTGGCGCTGAAGGATGAAACAGATCCGGCCTCCGTGGAACGGCTGGCCGCCCTGCAGGAAGAGATGGCGAACAAGCGCGAAGAACTTGACGCCCTCAACGCCCGCTGGGAAGCCGAAAAGGCCTCGCTGAACAAGTCCGGTGACCTGCGCGTGAAGCTCGACGAGCTGCGCTCGCTCGCGGACAAGGCCCAACGGGACGGGGATCTGGGCGAAGCCTCCCGCATCCTCTACGGGGAGATCCCGCAGGTGGAGGCCGAACTGGCTGCCGCTGACGCCGCCGAGGCGAGCGCGGCCGAATCCACCATGGTCTCCGAGGACGTGACCGCCGACGACATCGCCGAGGTCATCTCCGCCTGGACCGGCATCCCGGCCGGACGCATGCTGGCCACCGAGTCCCAGAAGCTGCTGGACATGGAAGGCGAGATCGGCGCCCGGCTCATCGGCCAACACAAGGCCGTGGCCTCGGTCTCTGACGCGGTGCGCCGCGCCCGCGCCGGCATCGCCGACCCGAACCGGCCGACCGGCTCCTTCCTGTTCCTGGGCCCCACCGGTGTGGGTAAGACGGAACTGGCCAAGTCACTGGCCGAGTTCCTCTTCGACGATGAACGCGCCATGGTCCGCATCGACATGTCCGAATACTCGGAGAAGCATGCCGTCTCCCGACTGGTCGGTGCCCCTCCGGGCTACGTCGGCTACGAGGAGGGCGGCCAGCTCACCGAGGCGGTACGCCGCCGGCCCTACTCGGTCATCCTGCTGGACGAGGTGGAAAAAGCCCACCCAGAGGTCTTTGACATCCTGCTGCAGGTGCTCGACGACGGTCGACTCACCGACGGGCAAGGACGCACCGTGGACTTCCGCAACGTCATCCTCATCCTGACCTCGAACCTGGGCTCCCAGTTCCTGGTGGACCAGTCCATGGAGCAGAAGGCCCGCGAGGACGCCGTGATGAACGTGGTCAACGCATCCTTCAAACCGGAGTTCCTAAACCGGCTGGATGATGTGATCATGTTCGAACCCCTGGCCAAGGACGAACTGCGCCACATCGTAGGCTTGCAGGTCGAGGCGCTGGCCCAACGGCTCTCCGACCGCCGACTGGAGCTGGACGTCACCGACGCCGCACAAGACTGGTTGGCCGAGCACGGTTACGATCCGGCCTACGGTGCCCGCCCGCTGCGCCGACTGGTGCAACGGGAAATCGGGGACAAGCTGGCCAAGGAGATCCTCGCCGGCAGCATCGGGGACGGCCAGCGGGTCAAGGTGGACACCGACGACGAGGACGGCGGACTGCTGGTCTACCCGAGCGTGGACGTCATCGACGTCTCCGACTTCGGTACGGACCTGAACAACTAACCCCGCAGCGGCGAGCCACTCGCCGCCATAATGCACCCGTGGGCGGTGACCGGTATCAACTGGTCACCGCCCACGGGCTGTTGTAAGGGGTCTTAGTTGCTGCGGGTTGGTGATGGCGAATTCTGGATCGGGCCTTCGGTTTCGTCGTCGCTGTCTTCGGGCAAGAACGACTGATCCGCAGTACCAGATTTCACGATGATCAAGCAATCCACGATGCGGTCCCCGCGCTTCCACGTGTCGGCGGTCGGACGGGTCAGCGTGGTCTCGGTATCCAGATCCTGCGGGATGTTGGTATCGAGCGAGGTGCAGAACTCCTGAGCCGAATTGACCAGCGCGTCATCGCCCGGGTAGGAGTCGTCCTCGGCGTATTCCTTGCGCCCCACCAATTGGGCTTGGTGCTCGGTGGTGCATTCCACCACGGTTGCCGGCTCAGTGGCGCCAGCAAAATCGGTCAGGCAGTCGCCCAATTCCAACTGGTTCGGCGGCACATCCCGGGCAATCACACCATCGGCGTCCGGGGTCGCATTACGCTCCACGGTCGGTTCAGCCGACGGGTCCTCGTTGCCGCCGCTGAAGACGTTCACCAGCCACAGGGTCAGCAGCACCAGACCGATCAGGCCCAGCACCGCCCAAATCGCATTACCGACCGGTGTGCCGCGGCGTTTGCGGGCCTGCTCTTCCAAGCGACGCTGGCGACGCGACGGCATCGCCGCGACAGCCGGGGCAGGGGCAGGCTCCTGCGCATCAACATCGTCCTCGGCACCCTCAACATCAGGCTGGGCGGACACCGGTTCCGGCACATCAGCGTCACCGCTCACGGGAACAATGCTGGTCGGGACGGTGCCGGTCGAGGTGTTGCCAGCTGAGTCGGTGCTGGCGGTGGATTCATGCTCGAGTGCGTCAAAAAGCTGATCAAAACGAGCCTCATCGCTCGCTGCAGGTAACCATTCTGGCTGCGGGCTATGCGCCTGCAAGTCAGGTAGCCCCGTCCCCTCTAGGTTGTGATGATCGCGCTCTGTCGCCACTGACGAAACCCTCAATCTTGGTGCTCCCGGGCTCACATTGCCCGGATATGATCAATAACAGTCTAATGGAAGATAAGCTTGCGACCATTAAGCCCATGCCGAAAACCACTGTGATATCCACAGCAGCGCCCGCTCTTATTGCCGCTGTGCGCGCCTGATCATGTAATCTATTAGCACGAACCATTTTGATCAGCATCACCGGGGCCCCGCCTAGCAAGCGGCTGCCGGCCGGAACCACAGAGAAGGGGGTCACGCTCATGGGGCGCGGCCGTCAACGGGCAAAAGCTGCACGACAAGCACGTGATATCAAGTACTTCTCCCCAGAAACCGACCTTTCAGCGTTGGAACGGGAGCTAGGCGCGGCGCGAAAGCAGCGAACTGCAGTCTATGAAGATGATTTTCCAGAACCCGATTACTCTGCCTACGCGGACAAATACGCTGATTACGACGACGAGGACAACTCCTAGGTCTTCGTGAGCCGTCAGGAAACGCCCGCGGACTTCCCCAGCTACCACATCGCCAACGCCCACCAGTCGGCGCTGCGATCCATCGCCCGGGTTGTCAACGAGCGTGCCGAACTCCAAGACGAGGCCACCGCAGCAACCGCCATCGCCGCCCAGCTGGCCACCGGCAACGTCCTCGTGCTGACCGGCGCCGGCGTCTCCACCGACTCCGGGATCCCGGACTACCGCAGCCCCGGCGGCAGCCTCAACCGCGGCCGGCCGATGACCTACCAAGAGTTCCGCTACGACGACAAAGCCCGGCAACGCTACTGGGCCCGCTCCTTCATCGGCTGGAACATCATGACCGGCTTCCAACCCAACCTCGCCCACCACATCTTGGCGGACTTCGAAGAAGCCGGGCACGTCTCCTGCATCATCACCCAAAACGTGGACGGCCTCCACGTCGCAGCCGGTTCCAAGAACGTCATCCCACTGCACGGCGACCTTGCCACCGTCATGTGCCTGAACTGCGGGCACCGAATGCCCCGACGTGAATACTCCTCCGCCCTAGCCCAGGCCAATCCCGGCTTCGCGGAAGCCGCAAGAATCACGCGCGAGCAAGTGAACCCCGACGGGGACGTGAGCCTGCCGCAAGAACTCGTCGACACCTTCAACTAGGTGCCCTGCCCCGTCTGCGGTTCGTTCTCCCTCAAACCGGACGTCGTGTACTTCGGCGAGAACGTCCCAGAAGATCGCAAACAACAATCCGTGACGGCCCTAGAAGAGGCGTCCTCGCTGCTCGTCATCGGGTCCTCGCTGGCTGTCATGAGCGGGTTCAAGTTCGTCCTCGACGCCCAGAAACAAGGCAAACCGGTCGCCCTCATCAACGGTGGCCCCACTCGCGCCGATGATCGGGTGCCCTTCCGCTGGCGCAGCAAAGTCATTCCCGCCCTCGAAAAGTTGCAAGGAGCCCTCGCCCACGCCACCGGCGATCGTGGGAGTACTGGGAAATAGAAGATCCCTGCGACTTCTTCCTTGAAGCATGTGCGGGGTCTGGTGGGTCTAGTCTCTCGGAAGACTAGATGAATAGATACTGAAATCTTGTGGGCATACCGCAGCGTCTTTGCGCAGCCTCCTCAACCATAGTCTGTCGTGATGTGCTCGGAAGCCCCGGATACAGTGTGTTCTCGCCTTCAGCAATGACCTGCAACATGACAGCTGTGGGTATTCCCAAAAGATGGGCGCCATGTGGAGGAAAACCTATTTGTCTAGCATTTAAATACCGCTCAGTATTACCGTTTTAGATTCCTATTATTCGATAAAATAGAAGCATCTTCGAATTCTTGGGGAGGTGTCAAGAGTGGTCGGTCCGCAGTCAGAAACTCATGTAGCTGACAAGGATGAGCTCGAGAAGAACCTCCGTCGCTGCGTTGATGAAGTAACCCTTCAACTCAGCGAACCAAACCCCGCACCCGATTGGGACACCTCCGCTGTGGAACAGGTCCAGCGCATTTCTATAGCCGCCAAATATCGAATTCTTTTTCAGAAGATTCTGTCGTTTGCCCGCCAAGACCACGCACACCTCGGCGCTGATGATCTGACTTCAAGCTTCCTAATGCATGAAAATAAGGGCAAGCTCATCAGAAGTGCGGCTGCTGCCTATTCTGCCGTATCCGGAATGAAGACCGCCCAAGCTAAACACGAAATCATGAGCGCGGTTATCCTGCATGAACACGGCGCTGAACTCCTTGCTCACCTGATCTCAGGAACGCTGAGCCTACGTCAACTCGATAGTGCTGTTGCAAAGCTGAAATCTCTACCCCCGCCCTCACCGGAAGGAAAGCCTGACGGGCAACCCTGGCAGCCCGGTGAGTTTCAACAGGCCGCCACTGCCACGGAGAAAGCCCGCAAAAACTTAGCGACGGACTTGGCGGCTATTGCAGGGAATACGCACAGTGAAAATGACTTTAATAGGCAAGCCGCGCGTGCGCGCGACGCTCGACACCCCGAGTCTTTTGCGCAGCGGGCAGCTCGGGCGGCGACCAAGCGCTACATAAAGTTCATTCCTGCCGACGACGGGATGACGCGGGTCGAAGGTTACATCCCTTCACACGCGGGTCTCTTCTTGCACCACATTCTTTCGGCACTTGCCGCCAGCTACCGCACGTTGGGTCAAGCACACGGCCGTAGTCGGAACAATTTGATGGCCGATCTCCTGATCGATTTGGTGCAGAACAATCCTTATCTCAAGCACGCGATGCAGATAGCGCAACAACGCCAGACCGAGAGCGGAGACGGGATCGAACAACCTGGTGGTGTCATAGTCGATGAGGACACCGGCGCGACCATCGCCCAAGGTCTACTGAACAGGGAAGGTGGCGCCACTGCTCACGCAGAAGATGCGGTGGGTGTCGGCTTTCACAACCTGCCACCCGGGGTGCTTACCCATGTCATCGTGACGATGGATTTTGAACAATTCGTCAAACATGGCGGCTGCCTCGATGAAGAAACCATGGGGTTCACCCGACAGCATTACCCCGAACTCTACGAGCTCGCTCGCCAGAACCAGGAATTCTACAAAGAAAACCCACTGAAACGTCGCCGTAGGTATCCGGTTGGGGTGGACGACGCTGAGAGTGGCGCCTGTTCAGTAGGAACCGACACCGTGCTCAGTCCCCAAGCCACAGCCGACATCATCGCCAGCGCTTCCATGATGAGCATGATCCTGACTGATCCAGTAGAAGGATACCCACTTGGAGTCGGTCGAAAGACCTCTCGACCAAGTGCCCGGATGCGAATGCTAACAGCCTTCCGAGATCGACATTGTCGCTATCCTGGCTGCCGGGAGCCGCTGAGTAATTGCGAACTGGATCATGTGGTCGAGTGGCGTGATGGCGGTGGCTCCGACTACTCATCACTGAGTTACCTCTGCAAGTCTCATCACATGCATAAAAGTGCCCGCTGGATGACAGCCACGCTCCACCCAGAACTCGGGGATGGTGTGATGAGTTTTGCCAACGAACAAAGCGGTGAAGAACACCTCAGTACACCGGAGTTTCCACTGGCAGCTGCTGCATGGGAACCACATCAGAAGTATCAAGCACAGCTGGCCGAACCTCCCTTCTAGCCGAAATCGTGGTGCAGCTAGGTGACGCAAAAGTTTCGTGTTTAGACACGGAAACTGTTGTTTGAAAACTCCATAGTGGACCGGCCTCTCATCCCCGGGTCTTAGGGGAGCTTCCGCCCCTCGGTGTAAAGACCCGGCGAAAGATCAGGTCTGGGACCGACGCGGTGCTGGGGCCGAGATTTCTACAGTGAAATCATGTTCACCAACGCACAACCAACACAGCCAGTCCTATCCGCAGCAGGGGTTTCTAAACACTACGGAAGCACGTGTGCCCTCAACAACATCCACTTGCGCATCACACCGGGAGAATCGGTTGCCATCATGGGCCCGTCCGGCTCCGGTAAGACCACGCTGATGCATGTGCTCTCCGGGATCTTGCTGCCCGACAGCGGGCATGTGAACTTTAGCGGGCCCACCGAAGCAGTCGAGATCACCATGCTGAGTGAAGAGCTCCGAGCAAAACTACGCCGGGAAAGTTTTGGCTTCGTCTTCCAAGAGGGCCTCCTGCTGCCGGAACTCTCAGCTCAAGAAAACGTCGCCCTGCCGCTGATGCTGACGTGTATGCCCCGGGCGGCCGCAGAAGAGTACGCGCGGGGCCAGCTCAATCAACTGGGTCTTGCCGGTATGCATGATCGGCGACTCGGGGAACTGTCGGGTGGACAAGCCCAACGTGTTGCCATTGCTCGAGCCCAGGTGTCGCAACCGTCAGTTGTCTTCGCTGACGAACCGACCGGAGCCCTAGATTCGGTCACTTCCGCGGCTGTCCTGGATGCTCTCCTCGGCTCCACTGTTCAACGCGGTGGCACCCTAGTGATGGTCACCCACGACTCAGCGACAGCGGCTCGTTGTGACCGGATCATCCGCGTCCAAGACGGTGCGATCGTGTCAGACTCCACCCAGCATGTGCCGAACGCCCGGATGTCAGAAGCCGGTGGTACTCGGTGAAACAACTACCTGTCATCCGACTCTTCCTGAGTAAACTCTTTTCCGATCGCGCCGTATGGCTGCTGCCCGTAACAGCGTTCGCCATCGTCAGCGCCTTGGCGCTGATCGTCATAGCGGGAGCCCGTTTCATTGCCCACATACCGGGCGACTTTGCGGTCATGTACATTTCGATGGCCGTCCTTGCGGTGTTGTTCTTGGCGGTGCCGATGAGCGCACTGACCGGTGCAGCAGCCAAGCTGCTAGCTCGACGTCGTGACGAACGCCTGTCCTCCCTCCGGCTCCTCGGGGCCAGCAGCTTCACCGTCTACCTGGTGGCACTCAGCGAAGCCGTCGTGTTGGCCACCACGGGTATTCTCTTGGGTGTGCTCGGCTATTTAGCACTCATGCCGCTGGTAGGGCTGCTCAGTTTCGGTGGCCAACCCATGGGTGTGGCTGGTTTGTGGCTGGGGTTCCCCTGGCTGGCTAGCACCGTGGGCGCTCTGATCCTCTTCGCCGCAGCCGCTTCCATGACTGGACTGCGCAAAATCCACGTCACCCCGTTGGGTGTGCGCACTCGTCAGCAAGCCAGCAAAGTGCATTGGGTGCGAATCCTGCTAGCGCTCGGCATCTTCCTAGCAGCCCAAATTCTTGCGAAGACGGCTGGTGCGTTCGACATTGCCGTAGCTGTCACGTTGACGCTGGCAGCGCTCGCGGTCCCGCTGGTCGCGCTCTACTTCCTTGGACCGTGGTTGCTGAAGATTGTGGCGGCCCGTATCCAGCGCAAAACCAAGGACGTTCGGATGCTGGTCGCAGCCCGCACCGTCTTAGAATCACCCCAGCAGGCTTGGCGACAAGTAGGTGGGCTTGCTGCCACGGTCTACATCGGTCTGGTTGGTGGGGCCGGGATGGCGATGATTCGAGCTGCCACCGCGGACGGTTTCGGCAACGGACAGGACGCGGTGTTCTTCACCGACGTGCAAAACGGTGTCCTGCTGACCTTGCTGATCTCCTTCTTACTTGTTGCGTGCTCGGTCGGGATCACCCAGACAGCACAAGTGTTGGACCGGGCCGGTCTGTACCAGGGCCTAGACAAGATCGGCATGGCCGTTCCCACGATGAACAGCATCCGTCGCCGGGCCGTCTTTACCCCGGTGTGGGTAGTGCTGGTTGTTGCCGTCATCGGAGCCGCAGTGACCGCGCTGCCCGTGGTGGGTGCTGCGATGGTCTTGGATCCGCTCACCATGTTGGTGGTGTTCGGTTGCATCGGCCTAGGCCTAGCGCTGCTGGCCGGTGGCGTGCAAGCCGCTGCGCCGACGTTGCGTCGCGTCATTGCCTAAACCATGGGCCGGACCCGGGCGGCTTAGTAGATCGAGCCGCCGGGTTCAGCCACGTCAGAGAGCGTGGTCAGTGCAGCTTCCAGCGCGCTCACCACGGCTGCGCTAACCGTCTTCACCGGAATGACGTCGGCTGTGGGTACGTGCAGGAATCCGGCACGAACCGCACTAACACTGGTGGCGTGGAGCGCGTGGAACATGAGCGCATTACACACGTAGCTGCCGGCACTATATGAGAGCGTCGTGGCGGCTACGGGCCGGGCCGCGGCGGCCATTGCTTTCACTGGCAAGGTGGTGAAGTAGGCGTTAGGCGCACCGGGCAGCACCGGTACATCTACCGGTTGGGCGCCGGCGTTGTCCGGGATGCGGGCATCAATCAGGTTGATCGCGACCCGTTCAAAACGCAGCGCTTGTGTGCCGGCCGCTAAGCCCAAAGACAGCACGAGCTCAGGCTGATGGGTCTGCAGCAGGTGCTCCAAGGCGAGGCCCACCGCAGCGAACTCGACCGGAAGCACGGCCGAGACGATGGTGGCAGACTGCGCGGGCGTCCCGGCAGCAGAAGACCCACCGATGGTGCATCCGACTAGTTCTTCGGCGATCTGCGCGGTGGGATTCTGCGCTTGATCGCCGAACGGTTCAAAACCGGTCAGCAGGATCCTCATCGGCGGGTCACCAAGAATTGGGCTGAGACTAGTTGGCGTAGTTACCCTGCATGAGTACGGCACCACCGTCGACGCCCTTGGCGCCTTGGACGAAGTCGGTACCGGCGGCTGCAGCAGCGTCGGTCACCGGGCCAACCTGACCCAGTACCCAAGACTTCATGCCGCGGTTGTTCAGGTGTGCGACCGCGTCATTGGCGATCGCGCCGTCCACCACGGCGATCATGCCCACGCCCAAGTTCAGGGTGCGTTCCAAATCTGCCAGCGGCACATTGCCGGCCTGGCCGACGAGGGAGAAGATGGCAGGCAGCGACCAAGTGTCACGCTCGACAACGCCCATCAGCCCGGTCGGCAGGACACGGGCTAGGTTGGCGGCCAGACCGCCACCGGTGACGTGGCTGAAGGCGTGCACATCGCCCGGGAAGGTGCGGATCAGGTCTAGGCAGTCTGCGGTGTAGACGGTGGTTGGTTCGAGGAGCTCTTCGCCAAGCGTGCGGCCGAGTTCGGAGACCTCCCGGTCCAGCGACCAGCCGACGTGGTTGATGACCCGGCGCACCAGTGAGTAGCCGTTGGAGTGGATCCCGGAGGAGGCCATGGCAATGAGCACGTCTCCGTCTTTGACCCGGTCTGGGCCGAGCAGCTCATCGGCTTCCACGATGCCGGTAGCAGCGCCGGCCACATCGTATTCGTGTTCGCCCAGTAGGCCAGGGTGTTCGGCGGTTTCCCCACCCACGAGCGCTGTGCCGGCGACCTGGCATGCGGCGGCGATGCCGGAGACAATGGCGGCGATACGTTCCGGGACGACCTTGCCGCAGGCGATGTAATCGGTCATGAAGACCGGTTCGGCACCGACCACGACGATGTCGTCGACGACCATACCGACCAAGTCGAAACCGATGGTGTCATGGATGTCCATGGCTTGGGCGATGGCGACCTTTGTGCCGACCCCGTCGGTGGAGGTGGCCAGATACGGTTTGCGGTACTTCAGCAGCGCGGAGGCGTCGTAGAGCCCGGCGAACCCGCCGACCCCGCCCACCACGTTAGCGGTGTGGGTGGCCTTGATGGCGCCCTTCATGAGTTCGACGGCCCGGTCGCCGGCCTCGACATCAACGCCGGCTTCGGCATAGGTGATTACGTGTTCTGCCTGCTCTGGCGTTTGCGGCTGAGACATCAACAGTCCTTTTCTTGAAGCTTCTCTAGCTGGTGCGGGACCCCGGAACAGGGGTGTGCTGTCAGGGGGTGGTTGCCGCCGGGTCGTCGGCGACGAGGTCTTCGTATTCGGCATCCGGGCCGGGTTCGCAGCCGCGGCTGGCGGTGATGCCTTGGTCCGGAAGGTCAATCGGGTATTCGCCGGTGAAGCATGCGGTGCAGAGCTTGGCGCGCGGCTGCTCGGTGGCTTCGATCATGCCGTCTTCGGAGATGAACGCCAGCGAATCAGCGCCGACGGACTTGGTGATCTCCTCGATGGTGGCGCCGTTGGCGATCAGCTCTGCGCGGGAGGCGAAGTCGATGCCGTAGAAGCAGGGCCATTTCACCGGTGGGGAAGAGATCTTCACGTGAACTTCGGCTGCGCCGGCTTCGCGGAGCATCCGGATGATGGCGCGCTGGGTGTTGCCGCGGACGATGGAGTCATCCACCACGGCGACCTTTTTGCCGCGCACCACGGACTCTTGGACGTTCAGCTTCAATCGGATACCCAGCTGGCGCAGCGTCTGCGACGGCTTAATGAAGGTGCGGCCCACATAGGAGTTCTTGACGAATCCGTGGGCGAAGGGGATCCCGGACTCTTCGGCGAACCCGACCGCCGCAGGGGTGCCGGACTCGGGGACGGGGATGACCACGTCCGCGTCGGCCTTGTTTTCTCGGGCCAGTTGGCGGCCCATTTCCACGCGGGATTCGTACACGTTCCGGCCGTTGATGGAGGCGTCCGGGCGGGCCAGGTACACGTATTCGAAGATGCAGCCGGCCGGGTTGGGTTCGGCGAACATCTCGGAGCGGATACCGTCTTCGTCGATGCTGATCAACTCACCCGGTTTGACCTCGCGGATGAATGAGGCGCCCACGGTCGCCAAGGCGGGCTGTTCGGAGGCAACGACCCAGCCGCGCTCAAGCCGGCCGAGCACGAGCGGGCGGACACCGTAGGGGTCACGTGCCGCGTAGAGGGTGTGTTCGTCCATGAAGACGAAGGAGAAGGCGCCCTTCAGTTGCGGCAACAGGTTCATGGCCGCGTCGAAGAGGGAAACATCTTCCTGCGCGCCCATCAGGGCGGTGGCCAGCGCGGTGTCGGTGTCATTACCTTGGGCGATCTCACCGGCAGGTTTGTCACCGAGCAAGTCCCGGACTTTGGCCGCCAAGTCTTTCTTATTGGTCAAGGCGCCGTTGTGGGCCATGGCGACAGCGCCGCCTTCTGGTGTGGCCCCGAGGGTCGGCTGGGCGTTTGACCACTTCTTGGAGCCCATGGAGGAATACCGGCAGTGGCCGACCGCGATGTGCCCGGTCAGGGTGTTCAGGGTGGTTTCGTCAAAGACTTGGGAGACCAAGCCCATATCTTTATAGACGTTGATGCGGGTGCCGTCGGAGGCGGCGATACCGGCGGATTCTTGGCCGCGGTGTTGCAGGGCAAACAGGCCGTAGTAGGCGAGTTTGGCTACTTCTTCACCTGGGGCCCAGACACCGAAGACACCACATTCGTCTTTCGGGCCTTTGTCTTCATCGAGGAGGTCATGATTGAGCATTCCATCGCCACGAGCCATGTGCGTTATTCTTCCACTTTCGCAGGTTCAGCTTCGACCGCTTGGGCGGTCGCGGTGGTGGCCTTCTTCAGGCTGCGGCGGTCCGCGATGATGAACGCGACCCCGGCCAGACCCACACCGATAATTCCAAAGATCACCGAGAAGTAGCCGATGCTACCGCCGGTGGTGTAGTTCTCTGCGGTGCCACCGATGGTGACAACCAGCACTGCGACGAGCACGCCGAGCAATGCTCCGGTGATCAGGAAGGGCCAGATCCGCGGTGCCCGTCGAACCGTCATTTCGGTTTCGATCGGTTCAGAAAGTGGATCTAAGGGGACCTGGTGCTGCTCACTCATGCAAACTAGTTTATCCGGTATTAATCTTCCCGCCGAACCGGGTCTGGGTGGGCGGGATTCACCAGGGGGAACAGTTGACGCAGATCGGCGCGGATACCGGAAGCGGTGATGGAATCCCAGATGTCCTCGGCAGGAACCAGACCCAGGGCGACGGCCAGAAACACCGCCGGGGTCATCTCCACCACATTCGGTGGGGTTCCCCGGGTATGCCGGGGCCCGGCCACCGCTTGGGTGACCCCAAACGGTGGGACACGAATCTCCACCGCGTTCCCCGGGGCGCGTGCGGCGAGCTCTTCCAACAGGTAGCGCACTGCGGTGGCTGTGACCTGGCGGGGCAGGCCCGTGAACATGTCAGCCGGGTCCGTGGCGGCAGTGTTGAGCTGGGCGCGCAGAGTTTGAACCGCTGCGATGCCATCGGCGATGGGGACTCGGCGGCGCGGGGTGGCGGAGGCTTTAGGTGCAGGGGACATGGTTTAGGAAAGAGCGGTCAGGACGTCACGGCCCAGTTCGACCTGGCCCACGATGATGGCTTCAACTCCGCCGGTGATCTTCGGCAAGATGTCCGCCAAGACGGCGTCTACGCTGGTGCGTTCCAACGCCCCGGCAGCGGCTAGCAGGCGCAGCCCGACCAAGGTGGTGGGCCGGTGGGCGCCATCGAGGGACTTGATGGCGGCGGCATGGCCATCCTTGGTGACGAGGATGAGGACGCCTTCGGCCCCGAGCTTGGCGAGGATGCCGAGGCGTTGGCTGACCACGGTGTTCTCCGCATCGGGGCCTTGAACCAGCTCCGGGTGGGCGAGCATGGCGGAGAAGACCTGCTGGGCGGCGGGCTCACTGCCGGTGGCCAGTTGGCTGACCGCTTTGGCCAGGGGCAGCAACGGTAGGGTCGGGGCCGGTGCACCGCAGCCGTCAGTGGAGACGTGTTCCGGCGCCACCCCGGCGTACTCGGTCAACACCTCAAGGACGGATTGTTGCAGCGGGTGCTCGTGCTCCAGGTAGGTGTTGGTGTCTAGGCCGGCATGGACGCAGGCGGCAAGGAAACCGGCGTGCTTTCCGGAACAGTTGAAGGCCAGCTGGTTGGGTTGGCGTTGGCTGAGGGTCCATTCGCGGCGGGTGGTCTTGTCCGCAGGCCACGCGGTGGGGCATTGAAGGTCAGCCTCGGATAGCCCGGCGGCCGAGAGCATGCTCAGGGCCACCTGCTGGTGGATGGTGGCCCCGGTGTGGGATGCGCAGGCGAGGGCGGTTTGCTGACTGTTAAGCAGCACCCCGGTGCGTAGGGAGGCGATGGCTTGGAACGGCTTCAGGCTGGAGCGCGGGTAGACCGGTGTGGTGGTGTCCCCGAGTTCGAAGATCGGGTTGCCGGCGGGGTCCACAACGACGGCGGCCCCGTAGTGACGGGACTCGACGAGTCCGCCGCGGGTGATCACGGCCAGCTCTGCTGCGGCGTCAGCGGTAAATACATCCTGCACTGGTTGTTAGCTCCCTCACGTGTGGTTCTCCACAGCTAGTTTAGACGGTTCTTAAGCTGCCGCCAGCTTCGGCCCTAGGCTAAGCTTGAGGGCGTGAAAGTACTTGTGCTTGGCCCCGGCGGCCGTGAACACGCCATTATTCGTGCCCTGAAACAAGACCCTGAGGTGACCGAGGTGTTTGCCGCCCCGGGTAACGCGGGGATCGCTACCGATGTGAAGGTTTTCCCGGTCGATGCGCAAAGCCCCAACGCTGTGGTGGAGCTGGCCGGGGAACTCAACGTCGATCTGGTCGTCGTCGGTCCGGAGGCCCCGCTGGCATCCGGTGTCTGCGATGGGCTGCGCGATGCCGGTTTTGACGTGTTTGGTCCGTCCAAGGCGGCCGCGCAACTGGAATCCTCCAAGGCCTTCGCCAAAGATGTGATGGCGGCAGCAGGAGTGCCAACCGGTGGCTCCGTGGTCGCCACCACCGAAGAAGAGGCCGCCGCCGCACTGGATAAGTTCGGTGCCCCCTACGTCGTCAAGGACGATGGGCTTGCTGCCGGCAAAGGTGTCGTGGTGACCAGCGACCGGGCCGAGGCGCTCGCCCACGCGAACGCCTGTTTCACCGCTTCGTCGCAGGTTGTGATCGAAGAATTCCTCGACGGCCCTGAAGTTTCCCTGTTCGTCCTCTCTGACGGGGATAACTGTCTGCCTTTGACGCCGGCGCAAGACTTCAAACGTATCTTCAATAACGATGAGGGCCCCAACACCGGCGGCATGGGTGCCTACACCCCGCTGGATTGGCTGCCGGAGAACTTTGTCGACGAGGTTGTGGCCAAGGTCGCCGAACCGACGATCGAGCAGATGCGCCAGCGCGGCATGCCTTTCATCGGGGTGCTGTACTGCGGGCTGGCTGTCACCGCCAAAGGCATTCAAGTGATCGAATTCAACGCCCGCTTCGGTGACCCCGAAACGCAGCCGGTCTTGGCCCGGCTGAAACCCCAGTCCGGTTTTGCCTCCGTGCTGGCAGCCTGCGCCCAAGGCAACCTGGCCGCCGGCACCAAGCTCCAGTGGGAAGAAAACTACGCGGTCGGCGTTGTCCTAGCGGCCGAAGGCTACCCCGAGTCCCCGCGCAAGGGCGGGGTGCTGACCGGATTGGACGAAGTTGAGTCCATGGCTGATGTTTCCGTGCTGCATGCCGGGACGGCGGCGAACGAGGATGGTGAGCTGATCGCCAACGGCGGCCGCATCCTCTCCGTGGTCGGTGAAGGCGCCAGCTTGGCTGAAGCACAGCAGAAAGCCTACGCGGGGATCGAGAAGATCGGCCTTGACGGCGGCCAGTACCGTACCGATATCGCGGCCAAGGCCATCGCCGGGCAGATCGTCATCCCCACTGCCAACTAACCGTGAAGGACATCTCAGTGAGCACCAACCCGATCGACAACCTCGGTGAGCAGGCTGTAGAGCTGCCGGGCTATCAGCACATCTACTCGGGTAAGGTCCGCGACCTGTATGCGCCCACCGACCCGAAGCTGGATGACCGCCTGTTAGTGGTTGCTAGTGACCGGATCAGCGCGTTCGACTTTGTGCTACAAACCCCCATCACCGACAAGGGCAAGGTCCTGACCCAGTTGAGCCTGTGGTGGTTCGAGGTGCTGGCGGAGCAGGATCCGACTTTGCGCCACCACGTGATCTCCACCGACGTGCCCGCCGAGGTCTCCGGCCGGGCGATGGTCGTGAAGAAGCTGGAGATGTACCCGATCGAGTGCATCGCCCGCGGCTACCTCACCGGTTCCGGGCTGCTGGAATACAACGACCGCGGCACCGTCTGCGACCTGCCGTTGCCGGCCGGACTGGTTGACGGATCAAAGCTGGAACCGGCGATCTTCACCCCGTCGGCGAAGGCCGAGGTGGGCGAGCACGACGAGAACATTTCCTACGAGCAGATGATTCAGCGGGTCGGCGAAGAGGTCTCGGCCGCACTGCAGGAAAAGACGTTGAAGCTATACACGGCAGCCGAGGAGATCGCGCGCGCTCGCGGTCTGATCCTAGCCGACACCAAGGTCGAGTACGGGGCGGACCCGGCCACCGGCGAGATCACGCTTGGTGATGAGGTGCTGACCCCGGACTCGTCACGGTTCTGGGACGCGGACGATTACGCACCGGGCAAGTCACAGAAGTCGTTCGACAAGCAGTTTGTCCGTGACTGGCTGACCAGTGACGCTTCCGGCTGGGACAAGAACTCCGGTGAACAACCACCGGCGTTGCCCGGAGAAGTTGTGGCGAAGACCCGCGATCGTTACGTTCAAGCCTACGAACAGCTGACCGGACGGAAGTTCACCGCCTAACCACAAGGGGTTAGTTCTCCTGCTGCTGGGACTCCTCCCACGCCTGATACAGCTGTGCGAAGCGGCCCCCGGCGGCGATCAGTTCAGCCGGGGAACCATCCTCGACGATGCGGCCCGCATCCACCACCAGCACCCGGTCCGCATTCGCGACCGTGGAAAGCCGGTGAGCGATGATCACGGCGGTCCGGTTGCCCAACAGCTGGTCGAGGGCCGCCTGCACCAAACGCTCGCTGGGCAAGTCCATGGAACTGGTGGCTTCATCCAGGATCAGCACCGTCGGATCGGCGAGGAAAGCCCGGGCGAAGGAAACCAGCTGGCGCTGGCCGGCTGAGAGCCGCCCGCCGCGCTTATTCACATCCGTGTCGTAACCATCCGGCAGGGCACAAATGAACTCGTGGGCGCCCACGGCGCGTGCGGCCAACACGATCTCTTCGTCACTGGCCTCCGGTTTTCCTAAGGCAATGTTGTCCCGGATACTGCCGGAGAACAGGAACGACTCCTGAGTCACCATGACCACTGCCCGGCGCAGATCTTCATCTGAGAGCCGGTTGATCGGGACGCCGTCTAAGGTCAGCGAACCGCTGGTCAGGTCATAGAACCGAGCGATGAGTTTCACCAGCGTTGATTTGCCGGCACCGGTGGAGCCGACGATCGCGACGGTCTGGCCGGCCGGAATGTGCAGATCGAATTTCGGCAAAATTTCCGGGCCGGTTCCGTACCCGAAGCTGGCCTGCGTGAAGTCGATGGCCCCGGCCGGGGCAGCCAGCGGTTGCGGGTCTTTCGGCGGTGTGACGGAGGGGGCTTCTTCCAACAGACCGGAGACCTTTTCCAGTGCCGCGGTGGCGGATTGGAACGCCGAGTAGAACTGGGTGAGCTGTTCAAAGGGCTGAAAGACACGCTTGGTGGCCATTGCCAAAGCGATGAGAACACCAAGTTCGAGGTTACCGTCTAGCACGCGCAGCCCGGAGACCAACAGGACGGCGGCGACCATGATGTTGCCGATGCCCAGCAGGGTGGGCTGGTAGATGCTGTTGAGCATCAGCGCGGCAATGTTGTTCTTGCGGTAGGCGTTGGTGAGCTCGTCGTAGCGAACATTGTTCGCCTGCTGACGGCGGAACGCTTTGACCGCCCGGATCCCGGTCATGGTCTCCACGAAGTGGACGATCATGCGGGCACTGGTGACCCGGGAGGAACGGTACTGGATGCTCGAGCGGTGCTGGTACCAGCGGGTGATGAAGTAGATCGGGACAATGGCAGTGAGGACCACGAACCCGGACGGGACATCGAGGATGAAGACGCTGGCCACGGTGAAGGCCATGGTCATGAAACCTGCTACCAGCCCGGCAACGCCTTGATCGAGGAGTTCACGCAAGGCCTCTAGGTCTGAGGTTTGCCGGGAGATCACCCGGCCGGAGGTGTAGGTTTCGTGGAACTCCAAGCTTAAGCGCTGGGTGTGCCGGAAGACCATCAAACGCAAATCCAGCAGCATGGCTTGGGACAGCTTCGCGGTCAGCACGGTGTACCAGGCGGTGAGAACGCCGGCGAGGATGCCGGCGAGCAAGTACGCGCCCGCCGCTAGGAAGGCGGGTCCGTTGTTGCCGGCGACCATCAGGGGCAACGCCCAGTCGATGCCGAGCGCAACGATGAGGGGGAACGAGGCACGCATGGCCGAGGAGGCCATGACGGTGACCATGGTCAGGATCAGTTGTTTGCGTACCGGTTTGGCGAGCCGGCCCAAGAGCCGCCAGGAGCGGCGGCGCACGTAGCGTTGCTCGTCCTTGCTCAGATCTAGACGGTCTTCTCCGGCGACCCCGTGCAGGGAGGAGGGGGTTGGATGTTGCTGGGTCATTCTCGCGGCCCCCTCTGGTTGGTGGCGGGGTCATCAAGATCGGCATCGTCGAACTCATCGTCGCTGTGTTGCGGCAGTGAGGAGATGACATCGCGGTAGCGCCGGTTGCGCGCCAAGAGCTGTTGGTGGGTGCCGAAGTCCTCGATGACCCCTTCGTGGAGGAACGCGACGTGGTCGGCCAAGGCCACGGTGGAGAGGCGGTGGGCGACGATGAGGGTTGTGGTGTTCGCTAGGACCTCACGCAGCTTGGCGCTGACCTTTTCCTCGGTGCGAACATCGAGGGCGGAGAGCGGATCATCAAGCACCAGGACGCCGGGGTTGGCTGCGATGGCCCGGGCCAAGGCTAGGCGCTGACGTTGCCCGCCGGAGAGGGAGAGACCTTCTTCCCCGATGCGGGTGTCCAGACCGTCGGGCAGCTCGTAGGCGAAACCCGCCTCGGCGGTATCGAGGGCTTGGACGAGTGCGGCGTGAGCTGCCGGGCTATGCAGGTCGTCGAACCCGGCGCCCAACAGGACGTTTTCTCGGATGGAGGAGGAGAACAGGGTGGGATCTTCGAAGGTGATGGACACCAGTGTGCGTAACTGGGTTAGCGAGAGGTCTTTGACGTTCACCCCGTCGATTAGCACGGCCCCGGAGACCGGGTCGATGAGGCGCGGCACCAGCTGCAGCAGCGTGGATTTGCCGGTGCCGGTCGCACCGACCAAGGCCACCGTGGAGCCGGGGGCCACGGTGAAGTCGATGTCTTTCAGCAGAGCCTCTGCTGGGTCCGTGCCGGGGAAGCTGAACGTCACGTGCTCGAATTGGAGCCGGGGTGCGCCACTGCGTTCGGGCAGCGCAACTGGTTTGTCCGGGTCGGTGATGGTGGTCTCGGAATCCATGACTTCAAAGTGCCGGTCGATGGCCGTCTTGGCGGTCATGGTCATACCTAGCATCATGCCGAGCATTTCCACCGGTCCGTCCAAGATGGCAGCGGTGAGGAAGTAGGCGGCCAGCGCGCCGACACTGAGCTGTTCGTGGGCGACCTGCCAGATGCCCACGAACAGGGCGATCGCTAGTAGCGCCCGGGGGACGATCATGACGATGAGCAGATAGTTCGCCATGACGGAGGCCTTGTGCACTTCGGTGTCTTTGAGCTGGTCCGCTTGGGCGCCGAAGTGTTTGAGGGCGTGCTTGCCGCGACCGAATGCTTTCAGCACCCGGATGCCGTGGACGGCTTCTTCCACGGTGGTGGCCAGATCCCCGGCTTGGTCTTGGGAGAGGCGGGACACGGTGCGGTATTCGTCGCGGAACTTCAGGGATTTGAACACCATAGGGATGGCGTACAGCAGGTAGAGGGATCCGAGCAGCCAGGATGCGGAGAACATGAGCACCAAGCCGATGACAATGGTGACAAACACGACCACGATCTGCAGGGATCCGAAGGCGATCCACCGGCGGAGGAAACCGAGGTCTGCGACGGCCCGGGACTGCAGCTGACCGGATTCCCACTTGTCGTGGAAACTGATGGGCAGGATTTGCAGGCGCTCGTAGAGGGACTGCCGGGCTCGTTGTTCGATCCGGCCGGAGACCGGGATGACGGCAAAGCGTCGAGCCGCGACCAGCAGCGCTTCAAGGATGCCCAAGCCCAGAACCAGCAGGACGATCTTGATGAGACCGGAGACGTCGGCCCCGGTCTGGAGGGTCTCATCCAGGGTGCGTTGGATGATCTGCGGGATGAGCAGGGCGACAATGCTGCCGCCGAGGGCTGCGATGAGACCGGCGATCCAGTACTTAGCGAAGCCCTCCATGTACCGGCCAAGCCGGCGAATCGATTCGATCATGGAGCACTCGGTTCAGCCCCGGCTGTGAGGGTGACAAGCACGGCTTCGGGTGGGCAGAAGAACCGCAGGGGCACGGTGGGTGCCGACCCGATGCCGGCGGTGATGTTCAACCAGGCGGAGCGCTGCTGCCCGGTCGCATCGGTTGCGTTCCAGTGGGTAGCGCCGGAGGCGAGGGAGGGCGGTAGATCGCAATTGCTGACCAGGGCCCGGGAACCGGGTAGGCAGATCTGACCGCCGTGGGTGTGTCCGGCAAAGAGAACATCAGCCCGCTGGGCCGTCATCTGGTTCAGGACCCGCTGGTAGGGGGCATGAAGCACGCCGATACGCACCGGGGCCCGGCCGGTTTTGGCTGACTCCCGCCCGGTGATCGGAAAGCCTGGGAACGCTTCCCGGCGTAGGTGCGGGTCATCGACACCGGAGAAGAGTAATTCTGTGCCGTTGATCTGCAGGCGGCCGGTCCGGTTGGTCAGATCCAACCAGTTTCGGCTGAACCCGGCGAAGAGTTCCTGCCACGGAAGCACCGGGTGATCATCTTTGGCACCGACCTTGGCGGCGGGGGTGAGGAAGTACCGCAGCGGGTTCTTTTTGATGGGTGCGTAGTAGTCGTTGGAGCCGGGCACGAAGACTCCCGGAACGGCGAGTAGTGGCTCCAATACGTCTAACAGTTCGGCGTTGACTTCCGGGTGGCCGAGGTTGTCGCCGGTGTTGATCACCACGTCTGGTTCCAGCGCGGCCAGTGCTTTCAGCCAAGCGAGTTTGTGGTGCTGGCCGGGGGTGAGGTGAATGTCGCCCAAATGCAGGACCTTGATGGGCTCCGCGCCGGGGGAGAGCACGGGGAAGGTTTCGTGTCGAACGGTGAAACCGCGTTCGGCGAGGGCGCGCCCGTGCTCGTAGGTGGCCCGGACCAGCAGGGACGCACCCGCGGCAGCAACACCAGCCAAGAGGCCTGCCCCAGCCGTTTTGACGGTGGTCGTCAGTGAGCTGGGTGCGGACTTCATAGGGGTGTGCTGCTTTCGTCGGGGGACGCTAGGGTCTGAGTGACCTAGCGCTGGTTAGTCGTTGTTGCGGGAGCGGCCGGGGTTGTTGTCCCGATTGTTGTTGGAACGGTTATCGCTCTGGGACTGGTTCCCATTGTTTGAGGAGTTCTGCTGCGAGCTGCCCCGATTCTCATTCGCTGGACGGCTCGACTCGCTGCTGGCCTCGGAGGCTTGCTCACTGCGCGTGGAGTTATCGGCGTCAGCGTTGCTGCTCTGCGAGTTCGTCGAATCTGAGTCGTCGTTGCTGTCGCTGCTGGAATCAGAATCCTGACGGGTGGACGGCTCACTGATCCGGACCTTCTTCTGCGGGGCAGTGAAGGCACCGGTGTCATAGAGTGGGCCGGCTTCGGTCATGTAGCGGGTCCACATTGGACCGGCGATGATCGAACCCCACACGTCGCGGAAGACCACACCGTTGATGTTCAGCCCGACCATGGACTTGATGTCGGTGGTACGGCCAACCCAGGCGGCGGTGGACAGGCCCTTGGAGTAGCCGACGAACCAGGTGGAGGACTCGTTGTCGTTGGTACCGGTCTTACCGGCGATCGGGAAGTTGATGGCGCCCTGGGCAATACGGTCTGAGGCGATGCGCTTCATGGTGGTGTTCAGCTGTGCCACAACGTCAGAATCGATGACGTTCTCGCACTTCTTGGCAGGCACCTTGTAGCTGTTTCCGGCGGCGTCGGTCACCTTGGTGATCGCGCGTGGATTACAACGCTTACCGTCGTTAGCGAAGGTCGCGAACCCGGTGGCCTGGCTCAAAGGGGCGATTGGCTGCGCGCCGAGCAGGAAGGACGGGGTGGTCGGGTCGATGCCTTCTTGGTTATCGGCCCGGTGGAGCCCAACACGGTCCATCACGCCGGTGATCTTGCACAGATCCAGTTCCTTGGCAGCATTGACGGTGGCGGTGTTAATCGACCAGTACAGGCCGTAGTCCATGGTCATCGGCTTCTTCATGTTGCCGATCGCGTTGTTGACCTTCCAACCGTTGTTATCCAGAATCTGGATGGAACCGCCGTCAGCACAGGAGGCTTTCCAGGTGTCGTACTGCGGGAAGTGGTCACGCTGGGCGTTCACGCGGGTGCCCATGGTGCGGCCTGACTCAAGCCAGGCGACGGCAACATATGGCTTCAGGGTAGAACCACCCTGGAAACCACCGGAGTCGCCCCACTTCTTGTCCACGTTGAAGTTCACGGCAGTTGAACCGCGCTTCTTATCAATGGCGAACTTGGTGTTCTGAGCCATGGCCTTGATGTCACCGGATTTCGGATCAACCGAGATTAGGGTGGCGCCCACACCGGACTTATCGCCGATCGGGACGGACTTCTCCACCTGCTTCTGGGCCATCTTCTGCAAACGGGAATCCAGTGTGGTGGTGATCTTCAAACCGCCGCGGTACAGCAGACGTTCACGGGCAGCTTCGTCCTTTCCGAAGGTCTTATCGGCCAGGATCTGGCGGCGAACATAGTCACAGAAATACGGGCCAAAGTTCGCGCTGAAGCAACCCTGCTTCGGCTCGGAGTACTTCAGCTTCAGGGGAGCGGCGACGTACTCGTCGTACTCTTCCTTGGTGATCTTGTCATTGCGGTACATGGCTCGCAGTACCTGGTTCTGACGGTTCTTGGCGCTTTCCGGGTTGGAAATCGGATCGTGTGCGCCCGGGGACTGCACGATACCGGCCAGCAGGGCGGCCTCTGGGACAGTCAGGTCCTTAGCGGACTTGCTGAAGAACAGTTTGGACGCAGCCTCAACGCCGTAGGTGGTCCGGGAGAACAGCACCAGGTTCAGGTAGCCCTCCAAGATTTGCTCTTTGGACATCTGCTTCTCAGCGGCCACCGCAAGTTTCATTTCGCGCAGCTTGTCTCCCACGGTCTTGGTACCGGAGTAGGTCAGCCGCTTTTCCCCACGCAAGAAACCGGCGTTAATCAGCTGGTTGTTCACGTACTGCTGCGTGAGCGTGGAGGCACCCTGGGTGGTGTCCGAGGTCAGGTTGTGCACGACGATGCGGGCAAGGCCCTGGCCATCAACGCCGTGGTGCTCGTAGAAACGCTCATCCTCGATCGAGACGATCGCGTCGATCATGTTCTCCGAAATGTCATCGATTTTCACCGGGATGCGGTTCTCTTCGAAGAACTTTGCCATAAGTTTGCCATCGGCTGAATAAACTTCCGATGGCAGGGACATGGGTTCCTCTTCAAGCTCCGCAGGCAGCTCATCGAAAACACTGCTCGCGGTGGTCGCACCGGCACCGACGACGGCCGCCAATGGGGTGAACAACCCGGCGACCAACACGCCTGCCAGCGCGCTGATTCCGAAGAATGCGACGACTTTTCCAAGGGTCGTCGCGGTGTCAAAAAAGGGGGACTTGCGTTGAGCCATGGCTACTAGTTTACCCGTCTCTACTATGCTGATTCACATGAGCAAATGGGAATACACCATCACACCGTTGATGCTGCACCAAGAAGGTCCGATTCTAAACAACTGGGGCGACGAGGGCTGGGAACTGGTCACCGTCATTTCCGGTGGCGAGGGCAAACTGCCCATGGCGTACTTCAAACGCCCCAAGAACTAGCGCGAACACGCTGAAGGAGCCCCTGTGAGCAAGATTGAACAACGCCTGAACGAACTCGGCGTCACGCTGCCGCCGGTGGTCCCACCGGTAGCGGCCTACACGCCGGCCCTGCGTGACGGGGATCTCGTATACACCTCCGGACAATTGCCGATGATTAATGGCGAACTCACAGTCACCGGTAAGGTTGGCGGAACCATTTCCGCCGACCAGGCTCAAGAGCTGGCCAAAGTCTGCGCGATCAACGCGCTGGCTGCGATCAAGGAAGCCATCGGGGACTTGGACAAGATCGAACGGATCGTCAAAGTCGTCGGTTTCGTTTCCTCAGCGCCAGACTTCACCGGCCAGCCGGCCGTGGTGAACGGGGCTAGCGAATTCCTCGGGGAAGTCTTCGGTGAGCAGGGGGTCCACGCCCGCTCCGCCGTGGGCGTCGCCGTTCTTCCGCTGGATGCTCCCGTGGAAGTAGAAGTCACCGTGCGGGTGGCGGACTAACCTTTCCCCACCACCGTGACGTGGAATCTCACTCGCCGCTTTCCGCTGCCACCGGCTGCTGCCCCGGCAGCGGAAAGCTGGCGCAACTACGGCACCCGCAGACCATTACATCCCCGGGACGCGGCCACGATTGTGCTGGTCCGCGACGGTGCCACCGGCCCGGAAGTCCTCCTCACCTGCCGGAGCCCGGACTCACCCTTGGGTGCGGTCTCGTTCCCCGGCGGGGTCTGCATTCCCGCCGATGAGGACCCGGTGGGCTGGTTCGGTCGGCCACTGTCGCAATGGTCCCAGCAATTGGGCGAAACCGACTACGGCCGCGTGCGCCGGTTCGTCGTAGCTGGCGTGCGTGAGCTTTTTGAAGAGACCGGATACCTCTTAGCCGGTGCCGACCAGTTCACACTGGCCGAAGACCTACGGGGCGAAGAAGCCATCGCTGCCCGTCAAGCGCTGGCGAACGAAGACTTGTCCCTGGCCCAGATCTTGGATCGGCGGGGCTGGGGCATCCGCAGCGACTTGATCAGGCCCATTGGCCGGTGGGCCTCCCCGGACTTCGCCCACCGGCGTTTCAACACCCACTACTTTGTGGCCGCCGCGCCACCGGCACAGTCATGTTCAGTTGCAGAAGGACTCCAAAGTTGGTTGCAGTGGGTGAATGTGGCTGAATTGATACAACACCAGCACACATCCTGGTTAGGAGACATGGTCAACGCCGAACACACCCGCGGACTGAACATGGCTCAGATCACCACACCGGCAGTCCAACTGTTCTGTGAGGCGCTGAACCGCTACTCCGGTTCGGTGGCCTTCCTGCTCAGTGTCTTCCCACGTACCGCTGTGCCTTTCCTGCAGGCCCAACTCAGTGAGGGTTCTGAACCCGAACTGGTGGTGGAATTTCCGGAAAGCGCACGCGACAGTATGTGGGCGACTCCCGTGCTGTCCGGATTCAACGAACCTTAGCCTTACCCGTCAACACAACCCGGTTGGACTTACATGACTTTGCTTCGTCAACTTGCTCAAGCCCACGCGATCGGCACCGACTACGTTGCTTTCGACGGGCAGCCCAGAGACATCAGCGACGAGTCTTTGATGGCCATACTGGCGGCCATGGGCGTGGATGCCTCAGATGAGCAGGCTCAACAGCACGCGCTGCAGCAGGCCGAAGCGGCGCCCTGGCGTCGGACAGTGCCTGGCTGCACGGTTGCCCACCAAGGCGAAGAGAAACAGGTCTTGGTGCACGTGCCTCATGGCAGCCACGTCAGCGTGGACGTCGTTCACCGGCAAACCGGTCAACGAACACCACTGGAGCAGTTGGATCACTGGGTGGATCCCAAGCAGCTCGATGATGAGCTGATTGGACGAGCCACCTTCGCGATCCCAGCAGGGCTGGCACTGGGCTGGTATGACTTGCGCGCCCACACGGTCAACGGCACCGTCACCGGGACGGTGGCCATCACCCCGCAGTACGCCCGTCGCCGCGAAAACGCTGAGGGCGGGGCGCAACAGTTCTGGGGCGGTCAGGTCCAGTTGTATGCCACCACCTCGGAATCCTCCTGGGGGACCGGGGATTTCGCGGACCTTACGCTGCTGGCCCAAGAATTAGCCAAAGACGGCGCTGACTTCGTTCTCATTAACCCGGTCCACGCTGCTAATCATTATCCTCAAGTCACCGCCTCCCCGTACTCGCCCACGAGCCGCCGCTTCGTGGACCCCATGTATTTGCGTCCGCAGGCCTGCCCCGAATACACGCAGCTGACACCAGCCGCGCGTGCTCGCGTGGACGCACTCGCCGCCCAAGCGCAGCAACTCAACGAGCTGGAACTGCTCGACCGGGACCGGGCCTGGGCACTGAAATCTGCGGCCCTGCAATTGCTGTACACCGAGGGCATGACCCGCAGCCGCAAACATGAGCTAGAAACTTTCCAAACCGTAGGCGGCACAGAGCTGGCCGACTTCACCGCGTGGTTCGCCGAGCAGGCAGCCAACCATGGTGCCGGCACCGATGAGCCAACACTCTTGGAGACGGATTATCACGCTTGGCTGCAGCTAAACTGCCGTGAACAACTAGCCCAAGCCCAGCAGCAAGCGCAGGCCGCCGGAATGGATCTCGGCGTTGTGCATGACTTGGCGGTGGGTGTGGATTCTCGCAGCGCCGACGCGGACCTGCTGGCGGCGGCGCTGGTCAAAGGCATCCACGTGGGAGCCCCGCCGGACATGTTCAACCAGCTCGGCCAAGACTGGGGTCAACCACCTTGGCACCCGGAAGAGCTAGCCGCACAGGGCTACAAACCGTTCTGGGACGTGATCCGCAGCTCGATCCGGGATGCCGGCGGATTGCGGATCGACCACATCTTAGGGCTGTTTCGACTGTGGTGGATCCCGGAGGGACAGCTACCCGGAGCCGGGGCGTATGTCTACTACGACCACGAGGCGCTGATTGGTTTGGCCTTGCTGGCCGCCCACGAATCAGATGCCATGCTCATTGGCGAAGATCTGGGAACCTTCGAGCCTTGGGTTGCGGACTACCTTGCTTCCCGGGGCTTGCTGGGGACCACCATCTACTTCTTTGAGCAAGACCAGGGCTGGCCGCGAGACGCGGCCGGCTACCGTACCGGTGCGCTCGCCTCGGTCACCACACATGATTTGCCGCCGGCCGCAGGTTACCTCAGCGGCGAACACATCCGGTTGCGGGAACGGTTGGAACTGTTGACCACGGACGCGAGCGTGGAATACGACGGTTTGGCTGCCCAACGAGACGGGCTGATCAAGAACGCCCAAGAGCGTGGTTTCCTGCTGGAAGACTATGTGTTTGATGCTGATGATGAGCAATCGGTGCAGGAACTGATGGTGGCATGTCACCGGGACATGTTGCGGGCACCGAGCCAATTGCTGGGCGTTTCCGTGGTAGATATGGTCGGTCAGCGGATCGTGCAGAACCAGCCAGGCACGAGCTGGCAGTACCCGAACTGGTGCGTGCCCGTAGCCGATGCAGCAGGGCGGCGGGTTCCGGTGGAACGCTTGCGAAGCCAACCCCAGTATCAAGAACTCATGAAGGTCTTCGCCCGCTGACCGGGGTGTTCCACGGACGCCACAATCAGCAACTTAAAGCGAAAGCGGCCCCGGTTCCCTCCGCTGTCTGGTGACGCGGAATGGGCCGGAGCCGCTTGCAGAGAAGCTTGCTGTCTTAGCGGGAGCGCTGGCGCATCCGCTGCAGATCCAAAATGACCACCGCGCGGTTTTCTAGGCGAAGCCAGCCGCGCTGGACGAATTCGGCCAGCGCCTTGTTCACGGTTTCCCGGGAGGCGCCAACCAGCTGAGCCAATTCTTCCTGAGTCAGCTCGTGGGCGACCAAGATGCCATCCGGGGCCGGGCGACCGAAGCGGTCAGCCAGATCCAATAGGGCCTTGGCCACGCGGCCCGGCACGTCGGAGAAGACCAGATCGGCCAGCGATTCGTTGGTGCGGGACAGGCGCTGTGCCAGCGCTTGCAGCAGCTGAACCGAAACCTCAGGGGTGGTATGAATAATTTCTTTCAGCCGGGCGTGCTTCAGCCCGGTCAAACGCGTTTCGGAAACGGCGGTGGCCGACGCGTTACGCGGACCCGGGTTGAACAGGGCCATTTCGCCGAAGATTTCACCTGGGCCCAGAATGGCGAGCAGGTTTTCACGACCGTCGGTGGCGGTGCGACCGAGCTTGATCTTGCCCGAAACAATAAAGTACAGCTCATCTCCTGGGTCCCCTTCCCGGAAGAGAGAAGCACCGCGAGGCAGATCGATCTCAGTAAGTTCGGCGGTCAGACGAGCAAAAACGTCGTCGTCAAGATTGGCGAATAGGGGCGCGTTGCGCAGCACCTCAGTATCCATCGACAGTTCTTCCTTGGGGTTGAGCCTTATTTCATGCCGAAACTGCATACGAACATGAATGTTCTAACTATGTGACACTTTACACATCGGCGCGCGGAACCGGAAACGTAACTACTGCGTGGTAGAGGAAAATATGCTGGTAATTCCCTGAACATTAGCGTCATCTATCGCTTTTAGGCCAGTCGTGTCGGTGCCGGCGGCTAGGCTTAAGTGGTTGTTTGCGCCACCCCAACGGAATGCCGAGGTCTGTGAACTTTCTTGTCCTAGTCGTCGATCTGCTGTTGATCGTCGTGATGATCAGCTTCTTCGTCTCCGGTGCCCGTCGTGGCTTCTGGGTGACGTTGGGGACCCTTGTCGGCTTTGTTGCTGGCGCGACGCTATCTTTCTTGTCCATCCCTTTGGTGTCGCAATGGGTGGGTAATCCGTATTGGCGCCTAGCCGTAGTGCTGATCGTTGCGATCTTGCTGATCTTCATGGGGCAGGCCGTTGGTGCGGCGCTGGGTAAAGTCATTCGGCTCCGCCTCAATGTTCCCGGGCTGCGTAAGCTCGACCGCTTTATGGGCGGACTCATCAACTCCGTGGTCGCCGTGGTGGCCTACGCGGTCATTGCCTACTCGTTGTCCTCGCTGGGTGTGCCCTGGCTGACCACGGCCATCAGCCAATCTAAGGTGGTCAGCGCCATCACGGCGGTGGCGCCAACACCAACCAAGGAATGGCTGGCCAACCTTCGCTCCACCGTTCAGGGCAGTGACATCCCGGAACTGGTGGAACCGCTCTTCCCGACCACCGAACCTACTGCGGACCCAACAGATGTGCCGATCGAAGATGCGCTGGCTACCGCGCGCCGCTCGGTGGTGCGGATTACCGGTACCGCGTTCGAGTGCGGGCAGAACCAGTTCGGTTCCGGTGTGGCGATCAGCCCGACCCATGTGTTGACGAACGCCCATGTGGTTTCCGGGGTTAACGAACCGGTTATTGAGACCAACACCGGCGTGGTGGAGACGGCAACCGTGGTCTTCTTTGATGCTTCCAAGGACATGGCCGTGTTGTATGTTCCGGGCGCCGAGTTTGCCCCGATCGAACCCGGTGGTGCGCTGCCACGCGACGCTGAGGCTGTGTTGATGGGATATCCGGCCGGTGGACCGTTCCGGGCTAACTCCGCCACCATTCAGGGTTCGGGTAAGACGAATGTTCCGAACATCTATGGCGGTGAAGCCAAGAGCCTTGAGATCTACCAGTTCACCGGTCAGATCAAACACGGCAACTCCGGTGGTCCGCTGATTAGCCAGCAGGGCAAGATGGCCGCACTGGTCTTCGCCAAGGCGCAAGGCACCGATCGGACCGGGTACGCGTTGACAATGAAAGAGGTCACCCCGGTCATTGACGAGGCCAAGGAACTGACCGAGCCGGTCTCGGCAGGTCAGTGCATGGTGGGCAACTAGCCGGCGGCGAGAGCTTAGTTAGCTAGGACGGCGGCAGCCTGTTCCACGGCGTAGCGGTATCCGTTGATGCCGGCCCCAGCAATGACCGCGGTGGCAATGGCGGAGACGAATGAGTGGTGGCGGAACTCTTCCCGGGCGTGGATGTTGGAGATATGAACCTCGAAAACCGGCAACTCGACCGCTTCGAGGGCATCCCGGATGGCTACCGAGGTGTGCGAGTACGCCCCGGGGTTGATCACGATGGCTGCTGCCGGTGCGTCACCGGTGTGGTGGGCCGCGTGGATCCGATCGATAATCGCGCCTTCTGAGTTAGCTTGGAAACAGTCCACCGAGTAGCCAACCTCGCTGCCGGTTTCGCGGCACAGTTGTTCAACATCAGTCAGCGTTTGGCGTCCGTAGACCTCGGGATTACGGGTGCCGAGCATATTCAGGTTCGGGCCGTTGATCACCAACAATGGCAGTTGTGCCTTGTCTGAGGTGTGCTCCGTCATTGTTGCTCCATCCAAAACGGCGGGTGGGGGTAGATGCTTTTGAGCTTACCCTCACCCGCCGTTGCAGTTGTGGTCTGTGACCGATTGGCCTTGGTTACTGCTGTTGCATGGCGGCGGCAATCTCATCCATGACGGAGGCGTCGGCCAGTGTGGTCGTTTCGCCCACGTCCCGGCCTTCGGCCACGTCCTTGAGCAACCGGCGCATGATCTTGCCGGAGCGAGTCTTGGGCAGCTCCGGGACGATCAGCACGTTACGGGGACGGGCGATCGCCCCGATTTCTTTGGCCACGTGCTGGCGTAGCTCCTCTGATGCCGCAGCCGTGTCAAGGCCGCCGGTGTCTTCACCGACGATGACAAACGCCACGACGGCCTCACCTGTGGTCGCGTCGGCCGCGCCGACCACGGCGGCTTCAGCTACCAGCGGGTGGGCTACCAGCGCGGACTCGATTTCGGTGGTGGACAGACGGTGCCCTGACACGTTCATGACGTCATCGACGCGGCCGAGCAGCCAGATGTCACCGTCTTCATCACGCTTGGCGCCGTCACCGGCGAAGTACATGCCGTCAAAGCGAGACCAGTAGGTCTGTTTGAAGCGTTCGTGATCACCCCAAATGGTGCGGGCCATGGCGGGCCACGGTTCACGAACGACCAACAGGCCAGGGTTCTCCGGCTCTAACGGTTCACCGAACTCGTCCACCACGTCCACATTGATGCCTGGAACAGCGCGCTGCGCAGAACCGGGTTTGGTGGCGACGATGCCCGGCAGCGGCACGATCATGTGTGCGCCGGTCTCGGTCTGCCACCAAGTGTCGACGATCGGGCAGGTGCCGGCGCCGATGACATCTCGGTACCAGCGCCAGGCCTCCGGGTTGATAGCTTCACCGACGGTACCCAAAACCCGCAGGGTGGACAGGTCATATTCGGCGGGGATCTGTTCGCCCCACTTCATGAAGGTGCGGATAGCGGTGGGCGCGGTATACAGCACCGTGACACCGTATTTTTGGACGATCTCCCACCAGCGTCCGCGGTGCGGGGTGTCGGGGGTGCCTTCGTAAATGACTTGGGTGGCACCTGCCACCAGTGGGGCGTAGGCCACGTAGGAGTGGCCGGTGATCCAACCGACATCAGCGGTGCACCAGTAGACGTCTTTCTCCGGGTGGATGTCGAAGGAGTGCACAAATGTGGTCACACCTTGGGTGAGGTATCCGCCGGTGGTGTGCAGGATGCCCTTGGGTTTGCCGGTGGTTCCGGAGGTGTAGAGCACGAACAGCGGGTTCTCGGCATTGAACGGCTGGTAGGTGTGCTGGTCACTGGCTGGGTCCACTACGTCGTGCCACCAGCGGTCCCGGCCTTCGACCCAGTTGATATCTTCCCCGTTGCGGCGGACCACTAGGACGGTCTCCACGGTGTGGCCTTCGGCGCTGAGGGCCTCATCCACGGCCGGTTTGAGCATGCTTGGTTTGCCCCGGCGCCAGGAACCGTCGGCGGTGATCAGCAGTTTGGCTTCACCATCATCAACACGGGAGCGTAGGGCGTCTGCGGAGAAGCCACCGAAGACAACGGAGTGGATGGCACCTAACCGTGCGCAGGCCAGCATGGTGATGATGGCTTCGGGAATCAACGGTAGGTAGACCGCCACCCGGTCGCCCTGGACAACGCCAAGCTCGGTGAAGGCGTTGGCGGCTTTGCTGACTTCTGCGAGCAGGTCCTTGTACGTGTAGGCCCTAGAGTCGCCTGGCTCGCCTTCAAAGTAGATCGCAACCCGGTCACCATGGCCGGCTTCTACGTGACGGTCCAGCGCGTTGTAGGCGGCGTTGAGTTCACCGTCACCGAACCAGCGGGCCGTGGGCGCATCGGAGAAGTCGAGGACTTCGGTGAATTCCTTGTCCCAGTGCAGACGGGTACGAGCCTGTTCGGCCCAGTACGCCTGCGGGTCCTGATTGGCTTGCTCGTAGATGCCCGGTTGGGCGATGGCGTCAGCAGCAAACTCTGGTGTTGGGGGATACGTAGTCATCAGCGGGCACCTTCCTTGAATTTGGTTCGTGATGGCGGTCACACGTTTCAGTAGTACTTTACGGGCAAGAGAGCTGAGGTGCACAACCGGGGCGCATTCGCGTCATATTGGTCTATCTAGGAGCTGTTCAGAAGCAGGTGGTAGCGTGTTGGGGCAGAGCAAGACCGAGCATCACGTACAAGGAAGGCGCTCCGGTGGATAAGAAGTCGACGCAAACAAACAGCGGTTCGCGTGCGAAACTGCAGTTCAGCGCTGCTGAGTGGGCCATCATGGGCTGCACCGCAACCATCTTGTTGGGTTCCATTTTGCCGTGGACGCTGGTGCCTTACCCCATGAATCTGTGGAACTCTACGAGCCTGTTCATGTTGGGCGTGGGTGTGCTGTTGCCGATCGTGTACACCGTCATGATGGTCACACCGACCCTGAGCGCGTGGGCCGGGTCTAAGAAGCACTCCGGTGGGGCCACGGCTCGGTCCTGGCGAGAAGCCGTTCAGGCGCGGGCGAAGAAGATGAAGATTGGTTCACTCTCCGCCCGCCAGTTTGGTCAGGTTGCTGCTTGGCTGTCTGCCTCATACTTCGCCATCCACCTATTGACCACTTTGAGCCCGATTCTGTTGATCGGCCTGGTCGGCGCTGTGGGGCTGGTCTTGATCACGGTGTTGGACCGGCAGATTTTTGGTCGGGAAATTCATCCGGCCAACGTGGGTCAGATCCGCGAATCGGATGTGACCTTGCTGCCGCAGCCGGATAAGTCCAAGACGGAGTCTGTGCCGGAGCCTGACATGCAGACCCAAGCCGAGACGATTGACGACATCCAGCAGCGCGAAGCCCAAGAGCCTCCACGACCGACGAAACCGACAACCAGCGGGGGCGTGCCGATTATCGCAGCGGAGGACGCGTTGGCCGCAGCAGCCAAGAAAGCCAACGGCGCAACAGAAACCCGCCGAGCAGATGAGCCTGCCGATCAGAAGACCCAAGCGGTAGAGACTGAAGAGAATTCGACAGAAAACCCGCAGCCTGCCGCAGATCGGACCCAGGCGATCTCTGTGCCAGAAGCAAACCAAGCAGAGCCTGGCCGGGTGGATGCAACCCAAGCCATCGAACCGGTGCGCGAGCGGCGGCGAGAGGAAACACCGGTCATTTCCGCGCAACGGTCGGCATCATTCGACGAGCCACGCTACCGTCCTGAGGAAGCGTTTTGGTTTGCGGTTCAATACGCCCGCCCGGTGGTCACCGAGAGTACCGGAGCGCATGTTTTCACGGTGCAACCGGGCAATTGGGTGCTCGCGTTGGCGGAGCGTGAGGATGGATTCATTGTGCGCTCAGATTCAGGTGCAGTTGGACTGATGCGGGATGTTCAAAACATTGAACGTGCCTAACGAAGAGCCTCTCCCAACCGGGGAGAAACCCCAAGCGGTCAAACCGGTCGCACCGGTGGGCTTCCGTAAGTTCAAAGGGGACAAGACTGAGATCGGGAAGGTGCGGCGAGCCCGCAAAATGTACCGGATGCTCGGGGAGCTCTACCCGTACGCGGTTGCCGAACTAGATTTCGAGAACCCTTTCGAGCTGTTGGTGGCCACCGTCTTGTCTGCACAGACCACAGACGTGCGCGTCAACTCGATAACCCCGGCCCTGTTCGCGCGGTTCCCCGATGCGCACGCCATGGCTTTGGCAGATGAACGCGAACTCCAAGAGCTGGTGCGCTCTACCGGGTTCTACAAGAACAAGGCCGCGGCATTGCTGGGATTGAGCCAAGCACTCGTGGAACGCTTTAACGGTGAAGTCCCCGGTAGGCTCAAGGACCTGGTCACGTTGCCCGGGGTGGGGCGGAAGACCGCATTCGTGGTGCTGGGCAACGCGTTTGATAAGCCCGGGATTACGGTTGATACGCACTTTATGCGGTTGGCCCAGCGGTTTGGCTGGACCGAAGAAAAAGACCCGGTGAAGATTGAACGCGACGTCAACGAGCTGTTCCCGGTAAAAGACCGGGCGATCCTCTCCAACCGCGTGATTTTCCACGGGCGCAGGATTTGTCACGCCCAGAAACCGGCGTGCGGGATTTGCCCGCTGGCACGGTACTGTCCAAGCTACGGTGCCGGTGAAACTGATCCAGAAAAAGCAGCCCTGCTAGCTCGCTATGAACTGGCGCCTGGTCGTGAGGAACTGCACCAGCTGATGTACGACGGTTTGACCCGGCGCCAATTGCGGGCCATGGGCTACGGTTTGGAGGCCTGATGTCCCCGTTGGAAGCGAACGCCTTTGATCAGCTGACAGCTTTAGCGGAACGGTACAAAAGTGGGGAAGACCGCCACCGGCTCGCGGAAATGATTGCCGGGGCCGACCGTGTTGATGGCAAGTCTGTGTACGTGCGGCAGCAATGGCAACTCGATCAACTGGATCTGGACACCGCACGACAGGCCGCGGTGCTGATCTTGTTTCGGGCGCTAGATGATGTCCCGGCCGATTACCGTGATAGCGCAGTGCCCTCTGACCTAGACCTCTTGTTCGTCCAGCGGGCCCCGACCCTCTCAAAGCACCCGGGGCAGGTAGCTTTCCCCGGTGGCAAGGTTGACCCCACTGATGCTTCACCGGTGGCAGCAGCCTTGCGTGAAGCGGAAGAAGAGACCGGCCTGGATCCTGACGGGGTCGAAGTGCTCTGTTCGTTACCCTTGACGCCGCTACCGGTCACTAACTTCTTGGTGACCCCGGTGCTGGGATGGTGGACCAAACCCTCTGACATCTTTGTCGTCAGCGAGACCGAGTCGCAGCGGGTGTTCCGGGCGCCCGTTGCTGATCTTGTTGACCCCGCCAAACGGTACACGGCAACATTGCAACGCGGGGAAATGACCCACAAATCCCCGGGGTTCGACGTCTGCGGAACCTTGATCTGGGGGTTCACCGGTTTCCTCGTTGACCGCTTGCTGACGGATCTAGGGTGGGCGCAACCGTGGGATCGGGACCGGACCATCACCCCACCGCTGTCACAGTCCAGCCCAACGCTGCCACCGCGGTAGGAAACGGGGAGGACCTGTCCACTCCACAGTCTGGCGGCCGCTGAGCCGTTGTCCCCAGTGCGGGAAGTGAGGCCCGCGGAACGTCCGCCAGCCCACAGATGCTGGCGGCATGGAGAAAGAACACCTCACCACCGGCAAAGGGTTTTGCTTGCACGCACTCCAGCCGGAACTATTGGCAGAGATTGCCCCGGTGTGCGCGACGGCCCAGCTAGATGTGCTGCCCCTTGCCGAACGGAACAAGCGAGCAGGTCAACCCAAGGCGATCTTCTACTCCTTGATCACTGCTCCCAGCGAGCCTAGCCGGGAACCGGTTTTCTTAGTTGGGTACCACACCGAAATCGCTGAGCTGTATCGCCAAGCAGCCCTAGTGGAGGCACAGGTAGTGGTCATCCCGGACGCCACCGAGTGGTTGTTGTCAGCGTTGAGTGAGGAACAGACCACCTCAGCTGCGCTGGTTACGGTTGTCGCCGGAAGCACTGGCGGTTCAGGTGCCAGCACTGTGGCAACCCTGTGCGCGGTGCGCGCCGCAGCGCAAGGTAATCGCATGCTCTTAGTAGATGGCACTGCTCACCCGACACCTCAGGTAGGGGTCGCATCTTTGCTCAATGCGCATGCTACGCACGACGCCGGTTGGGATGAGATCTTACAGCTTCACGAATTACCCACCGCGGAGAACCTGCGGCAGCACGTCGCACATCAAGAGGTCAGGGCCGGAAAACTCTGGTGGATCAGTGCCCATCAGGACAGACTGACACTGCCTGTCTGCCAACTGGCGGCGTTGGTACGTAGGTATCGGCACCATTTTGATCAAATCATCATTGATGCAGGCGCAGCTGACCGAGCAAAAACTCTAGAAGCCGACCGGTATCTGCTTGTCACGGGCATGACCGACCAAGCTGATGCAGCCTGCTTTTTCCTGGAGAAAACAACGACCAGGTGGAATCTGGTTCTTAACGGAACTCCGGCTCGGAACTGGACGCCAAGTCGCTTCGCCGAAGCGTCGGGACATCCTGTGCTGGGACGAATCAAACCGTTGACGTTGGACGGTCGGACCTTACTCAAAGTGGCGCTGCGAAGATCGCTAGCGTTTCTCGACCCAACACACAGGCCACCCACAACACAGTCGACGACCGAAAAGTCGGACAGTGTCCGCGAGCCGGTGGTGAAACGGCAGCCTGTGACACCACAGTCTGCCCGACGCACCACTGAGGAAGAGCCCATACGCGCCACGAACACTGGGGTCACAGTAAGTCATCGTGAACGTCCGTGGATACCGCAAAATCCTTCACCATCACTGTGGAAGATGTTGCAAGCTCGGCTGCAGGTGCTGCCATGAGTGCCCGACACGAACAGCCAGACGCTGTCCTGCATGAAGAGCTCAAGATTTCTCTTGGACAAGACGGACATCCTGATCCAGAGACGATCGCCAACAAGATCGGTCAGCTCGATCAATTGATGTCACTGACCGGAACCCGCCAGCTGTACCGAGAACTTGATGCGGACTTCAATGGGCTGGGACCGCTGGAAAAGTTTCTCACAGACCCCTGCGTCACGGATGTGTTGGTCGACCCGGACGGGAAAGTGTGGGTTGATTCAGATCGAGGTCTCAGCTTGGCCCAGGAGAGTCCGCTTTCTGAAGTCGTGCGTCGAAGACTGGCGGTGAAGATCATCGCGAACGCCGGAAAGCGTTTGGATGAATCCGTCCCGTTCGCCGATGTGAATTGCGGTAGGTACCGGTTCCACGCCGTCATCCCACCGATCAGCCCAACCGGCACCACGATCTCCGTGCGGGTCCACCGCAAGGACAGCCCCACGCTGGCCGAGTTGCAGGCCAGCTGGCCCGATCGTGAGGTGTGGCTCGCCGTGCTGCAGACCCTCGTGCTTGGCCGTCACAACTTCCTGATTTCTGGAGCCACGGGAAGTGGGAAAACAACGCTCTTGGCGGCCGCACTGTCGCTGGTTGCTCCGGCGGAGCGGATCCTTATTGTTGAGGACGCCTTAGAGCTGCGACCGGCTCACCCCCAGACTTTGTCGCTGCAGACTCGCCCGCCCAACATTGAAGGCAGCGGCACGATCGAACTGTCAGAACTGATTCGTCAGGCATTACGGATGCGCCCTGACCGACTCATTGTTGGCGAGTGCCGTGGAGCTGAAATTAAAGACTTCCTCACCGCCATGAACACCGGCCACGCCGGCGCCGGAGGCACCCTGCATGCCAATAGCGTCGCAGCGGTGCCGGCACGGCTCATCGCCATGGGCTCATTAGCGGGAATGAGCCCAGAAACGACGGCCCTGCAGGCGGGATCAGCGCTCGAATTTGTGCTCCATGTGGACAGGACAGCCCAAGGTCGACGTCCGGTCGAGTTCGCCAAGTTAGCGGTCGATCAGCACCGCCTCGTGGTACATCCACTCCTGCGTTACCAACCAGCAGAGCCAGGCGAAAAACAGAGACTCAGTAGCGGCAAGGACTGGCAAGATTTTGCCCGCAGCATGGACAGGTATGCGACATGATGAGCATCTACGCAGCCGCTTTGGCAACAATGGCCACCTTCATGCTGATTGGTCAGCACCGACATCAGCACTCAGTCTTTTGCCGGGACAGGCACGCACTAAGGCGAGAGGGAAGGGTTTCAACACTTCCGGTGCAAAATCGTTTGGAAGCGATCAAGAACAAACTCAACCGCAAGCACATCCACCGGTTGGTGCACCGACAGCAATTTTTGCGCCAGTTGGCTGCGTTACTGAAAGCCGGCAGGCATAGCCAGCAGTTGTGGGAAGAACTGTCCGAACTCTACAACCGTGCTGACAAGGACGGTGTCACAGAGATTCATCAGTTTGTGGAACAAGCTGGATCACTCAGCAATCGTGGCGAAAATCCGGCTGAGGCTTTCCAAGAGCAGTGGCCTTGGTTGGCAAGTTGCTTCCGGATGGCAGCCGGACAAGGAATGCAGCTGGCGGACTTGTTGGAGCGTTACAGCAACCACGTGCAAGAAGACCAGAGCCTTGACGAGCTGATCGTGGTCGAAGCAGCTGGGGCCAAGATGACGCAACGGTTACTACTCCTTTTACCGTTCGGCGGCATTGGCATGAGTTTGTTGCTGGGCGTCGACGTGGTGGGCATCTATTTCGGTCACCCGCTGGGGCTCCTGTGTCTGGTTCTAGGGGCGGTACTGAGTTTGTTGGCGGCACGGACGAGCAAACGCATCATCGCAGAAGCGGGGCGGCGACAATGATCATCCCGGCCGCAGTGCTCTGCGCGAGCATCAGCGTGTACCTACTCGTGTTGCGCAAGGAACCGAACAAGAGTCGACGCAAGCGCCCGCACGAGAACTCAACACGAGACGCGCACATTCCACAGCTGACACTTTCTGATGCCGCTCTGACACTGGAGATGATGTCGGCTCTTATCGGATCCGGCGCGAGTCTGACGCAGGCTCTGCGGATTATCGGCGATCAGCAGCGGCAGCTGAGGCCGCTGCAACACGTTGGCAGAAGTCTTGACCACGGTTTGAACTGGCACCAAGCGTGGGAACGCTACACGCCGCACCGCGGTTGGGCTGTGCTGAGTAGGGAACTGAGATTCGTGTACGTATCCTCCGCACCCACCGCGACCATGCTGGTTGCAGCCGCCGCCCAATTGCGTCAGTACGAAAGTCACCACCTCAAAGAACGCGCCCAAGAGCTTTCTAGCAAATTGGTCTTGCCTACCGGCTTGCTGAGCCTGCCAGCGTTCATTTGTTGGGGCATCATGCCGGCGGTGCTGGCACTGTTTGGACGCATCGGAACGGGGTAGGAGGTGAGAGCAGCACTCACGCTTGTGATTACGCAGAACAACAACTTAAATCCGTGCAACTAAGGGAGAACACTCATGCACACATTGTTGAAAGAACTACACGAAGAAGAACTCGGCGCATCTACCGCAGAATATGGGGTCGTGGTGCTCGCCGCGGTCGGTTTTGCCGGGGTCCTGACCCTCGTGCTCTCATCAGACGGGGTCCGCGGCATGCTCACCGAACTCATCCAGCGCGCACTCAACGTCTGAGGGCTACAGAGTTTGAGGATGAAACGATGAACACGACAATGGCCGGAAGTCTCCACCAACCTGCGCGGTCAAACCAGACCCTGGCAGCAGATCATGCAGAGCGGGGCTCTGTCACGGCCGAGTACGCGGTGCTGCTTCCGGTCATTGTCCTCTGTCTTGCCTTGATTCTGGGTGCCAGCAGTGTCGGAATCGAGCGAATAAGAGCCGAAGAAGCCGCCCGGGTAGCAGCCAGAATGATTGCCCGCGGAGATGATCAGAACCAAGCCGCTGCGGCGGCACAAAAGGTCTTCGGCGGCAGCATCTCAATCAGTACGGACACAGCAGCCGAGTTCGTACAGGTGAGTGTGCTCGCCGACTCCACGGTCCCGCTTCTAGGCTGGGTTCTCCCGGCGCACCAAGTCCAAGCCTACACGGTTGCGGAACACCATGACTAGCTTCGAAAGCGCAATGATACTTCCAAGGAGCAGCACCAGAGGTGAACGGGGTTCAGCTACGGTATCGATTGCGCTCGCGGTCACCCTTGCCTTGTTCTTGGTGGCCATAGTCGGTTTATGGATTCAGGCCATTGTGTTGCAAGTTCAAGCTCAAAGGGCGGCGGATCTAGGTGCCCTAGCGGCCGCAGACGCTCATCGTGGGTTGACCGGGCATGCCCCGTGCGCGATTGCCGGGCAGCTTGTCAGCCACAATGGCGCGGAGCTGACCAGCTGCCAGCTAGGGGATCGGAGTGCTACGGTGACCGTTCAACTCTGGTGGTTGCGAGCCGTCTCTCGAGCCGGTGACGTCGCGCTGCTCCGCCAAAGCCAGTAGCCAAGCCACGATCAGCAGGGCACCGTTTTTGTCCAGAGGATGATTTCGGTTCCCACACTTTGGTGATTGCACGCAGGAGGGACAACCGGACTCGCACACGCAACTGTTGATCCGGTCGCGGGTTGCCCGTAACCAACGTTCCAGCCGATGGAAGCCACGTTCGACAAATCCGGCGCCTCCGGTGTGACCGTCATAGACGAACACGGTGGGCTGGTTGGTGTCGGGGTGCAGCGCGATGGAGACGCCTCCAATGTCCCATCGATCACACGAAGCGATGAGGGGCAGCAGACCAATCATGGCGTGTTCGGCGGCGTGCAAAGACCCCGGCACTGATGCCGGATCGATTCGTAACGCGGCCAGGTCCTTGTCCGGGATCGTAAACCAGAAACCGACTGTCTCCAGATGGTGCGGGGGCAGAAGGAGGTCTTCTTCGCCGAGGTTCTCACCGGTGAGTAATGCTTTGCGCTGGAAGGACACCACCTGCTGGGTTACGCGGACCGGCCCTAAGAACACCTCAGCTGAACCGAGCCGGAGCTTCTCGCTGGTCCCGAGAATGCTGATGGAGGTCGTGGAACGAGCTTGGGTGTAATAGTCGGTTGCCTTGCGCTGGACGAACACCATCCGGGATTCCAAATCCAGATCGTGCACCAAGAAGTTCTGTCCTTGGTGCACGTACACGGCACCTGGGTGTGCCTGCGCGTGGGTTTGCCCAGATTCCATGGTTCCGAGCACGGTCCCGTCATCAACGTCGATGATCTGATATTGCCCATCACCGGCCGAACGGAGGGAGATGAAGCTGGCAGGTGGGCGCGGATCCACCCAGAACCATCCGGCTGGCCGTCGCCGCAACAGGCCCTGCTGTTCCAGTTGTTCGACAAGCCCGAGAACTTCTGGCATCCGGTTAGGTGCCAAGGACACGAATTCGCTCAGATTCTCGGTGGTCAAGGGTACCTCGGCGGCAGCTGCGCACAGGTGCGGAGCTAGGAGATGCTTGTTGAACGGATCGAACACCGAGTCTTCCACGGGGGCATCAAAGATCGCTTCTGGGGTGTTCACGAGATAGGCGTCCAGTGGGTCGTCTCCGGCAATGAAGAGCGCGACAGCGCCTTGGCCGGCGCGACCGGCGCGGCCGAGTTGCTGCATGAAGGATGCCCGGGTCCCGGGCCAACCGCTGATCAGTACAGCGTCCATACTGGAAATATCCACTCCCAGCTCTAAGGCGGAGGTACTGGCTACAGCTAGGAGGTCACCCGATTTGAGTTGCTGCTCGAGGTCACGTCGCTCGTCTTTCAGGTAACCGCCGCGGTACGCACGGACTCGCTGCGCCAGATCGGGTCTGAATTCTTCCAGATTGCGTTGGGTGTTCGCTGCGATGGCCTCCACGCCCCGGCGGGAGCGCGCAAAATCTAGTGAACGTATCTGGTTGGCTACAAGATTCGTGAGTAGGTCTGCGGATTCAACGAGGATGGACCGGCGTAGGGGCACCCCACCGTCACCGCGACGATCCGTGACCGGAGGCTCCCACAGCCCGACGGTAACTGGGCCCTTGGCTGAGTGGTCCTTTACGACGGCAGAAGCATCCACGCCGGTCAGCTCGGAGAACATGCTGGCCGGATCCGCGCTGGTGGCTGAGGCGCCAATGAAGGTTGGTTGGGCGTTGTAGTGGGCACAGATCCGTCGCAACCGCCGCAAGACGAGTGCGGTATGGGTGCCAAAAACACCGCGGTAGGAGTGGGCTTCATCGATGACGACGTAGCGCAGACGCTTGAAGAACCGACTCCAACCGGGATGATTCGGTAACATCCCGTGATGCAGCATGTCCGGGTTGGTCAGCACCACATTGGCGTGCTGGCGGATATGGGCGCGCACTTGTTGGTCGGTGTCTCCGTCGTAGCTGGCCGGACGCAGCTCAGGAAATTCTGCTGCTAGCTGGTTGAAGACCGTCAGCTGGTCTGCGGCCAGCGCCTTGGTCGGTGCAAGGTACAGGGCGGTTCCCGCCTCGTGGGCCGCAGCCAAAATTGGTCCCTGATAGCACAGTGACTTACCGGAGGCGGTGCCGGTCGCTACGATCGTGTCGGTTCCGGCCAGGATCAGCTCTAGGGCGTTGCTCTGGTGCAACCACGGCTGCTCGATACGCAGAACCTTTTGCAGTGCACGACGCACGGGTTGCGGCAGGGCTTGTGGCCAAGGCCCGTGTTCACCGGTGCGGGCAGCAAAATGCCGCACCCCTTTGAGCTCGGCAGGGATCCGTTCAAGATTGAACGCTGCTAGCAGGGGCGCGGCATCGGTAAAGCTGGGGCTAGCGTTGGTCATCCGAGTGGGTCAGGTGCTGATCCACAGTCTTGTCCGTACCGAGCACGGACACGTTGCCTAGGGTGGTCCAACCCAAGTAGTGGTACAACAAGAGCCCTTCGGGGGTGGAGATCAACAGGCCCGTGTCAGTGTCATAGTTCAGGGCAGTGGCCGCTAAGGAGCGCATGACGAAAGACCCAAGCCCTTTGCGGCGGTAATTGTCCGAGGTGAAGATCCGGTCGAAGACCGCAACCCCGTCTTCAATGACGACGCGGCCACGGGCGGCCAGTTCACCGGTTTCGGCATCCGTGACTGTGACGATGGCTTGCTGTTCTTCCATCACCTTGGTGTCGACTTCGAAGCCTTCCGGTACCAGCGGATCTTCGACATCATGCTGCGCCATGTCCGTGACCATCAGCTTTTCCCCGGATGCTTGGATACGCAGTGGCTCAGGCAAGGAGAAGCCGTCGAGCTCTTGACCGGACGGGGAGATCACCATGACGGTGCGGGAGGGGTTCTCCGCAACCGTGGCGGCAACGGAGGACAGCTGTTCTTGATCCGGGGAGAGCAGGATGTACTCCCAGTCCCCGGTGGTGTCGGAGCGCAAAGCGGCATGAATGTTGCCTTCGCGGTGGACATCGTAGCCGTGGGAGCGTGCCCATCCGCGGACCCAAGTGCGGACAAGTTCTTCTGTGAGAGTGGTGACCATAACCTTGACCCTATCCAGTTCTGCGCTACGCGGGGTAGTCCGCGCGCTCAATTGTCATCGAATTGTCACTTATGCGGTTCCCCTCCTTTGATATGTGCACAAGCTGGGAACCTGCTGGAAGTTTGGGTCGGATCAGCCGAAGAGCAGAACCAGATAAACTTGATGCCGTGGCTTTGAACCGAATTCTTTTGTACTACCAATTCACCCCGCTTGCCGACCCGGAGGCGGTGCGGCTGTGGCAGCACACTTTGTGCGAGTCGCTGGGGCTGCGTGGCCGGATCATCATCTCCAAGGATGGGATCAACGGCACCGTGGGTGGGGAGCTTAACGCGATCAAACAGTACCGCAAGAAGACGCGGGAGTATGCGCCGTTCAAGTCCATGGAGTTCAAATGGTCTGAGGGCGGTGCCGAGGATTTTCCGCGGTTGTCTGTGAAGGTGCGCGATGAGATCGTTTCCTTCGGTGCACCCGGGGAATTAAAAGTCGACGAGAACGGTGTCATCGGCGGAGGAGTTCACCTCAAACCGGAGCAAGTCCACGAGGTTGTGGACGCGGCGAAGGCTGAAGGTAAAGAGGTCGCGTTCTTCGATGGTCGCAACGCATTTGAAGCCCAGATCGGCAAGTTCAAGAATGCGATCGTGCCGGATGTGGACACCACCCGAGATTTCATCAAGGAGATTGACTCCGGCAAATACGATCACCTGAAAGACCAACCGGTGATCACCTACTGTACCGGTGGGATCAGGTGCGAGGTGCTCTCCGCGTTGATGAAAAACCGCGGTTTTGAAGAGGTCTACCAAATTGACGGCGGCATTGTCCGCTACGGCGAGAAGTACGGTGACTCCGGGCTCTGGGAGGGGTCCCTGTACGTCTTCGACCAGCGCATGCACATGGAGTTCACCGAGGACGCGGTGACCATTGGCAAATGTGTGAACTGTTCGGCGCCGACCAACAAGTTTGAAAACTGTTCCAACCCCTCATGCCGTAACCTACGCCTGTTCTGTGCGGAGTGCGCCCAAGACGAAGAAGCGCTGCGCTGCCCGGACTGCGTTGAGTCGGCACACATCTAAGAGAAGAGTGCCGGGGTAACCGAGCTGTCTTCCTGTGGAAGCACTTCACCGTGTCCAAGAACTACAGGCACGACTCACGCTGTTTCGGGTCTCTGTGTCAGGCCAAGGTAGATCATAAGCCCCACTAGGATCGTTACCGGCCAGATCACGATTGCCGGGATGAGACCCCAAACGGTCCCAATGAGACCACCGACAAGCCCACCGAGTGGCACCACGCCAAAGGTGAAGAGCCTACGTGCACTCGTCGTGCGGCCCAGCAGTTCTGGAGGCGTTAGGTTGGTGGCCCACGAGGTGGTTGCGACGTAGAACGCAACGACGAATACTCCCCAGAGAAGGGACTGTGTTGCGAGTAGGAAGATGGCCCAAAACTGGGATGTAAAGGCCGCAAGCACAACCAAGCAAGCCAGACTCAGCATGATGACTGTTGTCAGCACTGTGATGAAGCGGTGAGAGAATCTTCTACTCATAGCGGGGGCCATCACTGCACCTATGACACCGCCAACCCCACCAAGTGCAGTCAAGTAGCCATACCAGGCCGGACCGAGCTCAAGAAAGCGAATAATCAATATGGGCTCAACGGCAGAGAAGACTGCCAGACCGAAATTCGTGCATGTCGCTAGAACTGTCAGAGCCAGCAACTTGCGATTCGCTCTGATGAAGCCGATTCCTGCCAACGCCCCAGAAAACTTCACGGTGGTCGGGGCTGCCGAGTTCGAGGCGGTAGCCAGGGTTTTGATTGCCCCTGCTGTAACCAGGGCTAGGCCGCCCAGCGTCACTGCAGCTGCTAGTAAGGGTGGAGCGCCCATCACCGCGAAGAGAACCCCAGCTGCGGCAGGAGCGATGATGCCGATTGTTTGGTCGGCAGCCGTCAGCTGAGAAATGAGATTAGTCAGTTTTGCCTGTCCAACTTCTCTATGGGAAATGTCAGCGGCAACACTGACTTGTGAGTTCTCTGTAAACACGTTGCAGATCCCCATGGCCGTGGCCAATGCGATGCCGACCGGGACGCTGAACGAATCTGAGACGACCAAGATGAACAGGGAAACGACGATGGCCACTTTCCCTGCTAAGCCGAACCGGAGCACTCGCAAACCAGTGAAACGATCGACTAAATATCCGGCTGGCACGGAAACGAGGACGAACCCAAGAGTGCCTAAAGCATTCATCAATCCCAGCTCGAAAGCATTAGCGCCAAGCGTGCTGACAAAAATAACGTTGATCAGAAAGTCTGAAAGCGATCGACTCGCAGCATCGGTGCCATTTGACGTAAGCAACAGTCGTTGCTGACGTGAAAGAGGCAGCCCAGAGGGACTGCCGTTCGTGATTTTGTCGATGTCGGGCTCCAATGGTGAACGGGTCTATCGCTACTGTGCCGCAGTAGGACCGGGCGCTGCAAATGCGCAGTCTCTTGGGCATCGACAATGAGGTTCGAAAATTACCCAACCCCCACCTTAGACGGTCGGTACTTCTGCCCCGTTAAACCCCAAACCCTCATACCCCTAAGTAAGATGGAGCCCATGGACGCGCAGTTGTTTTCCCTAGATGCACCTCACAGCGATGACTTAGTGGCGGTTGACGCGCTCGCGGACGCACTGCGCGGCATCGATTATTCCAACGCCGCAATCGAGCAGGTCTTAGGGGCCAGCGCGGCGGACGCACTGGCTGATGACGACCCAGAACCTGCCAGAGTCGCGCTGCTAAACCGCGGGGATGGGCCTATCGAAGTGCTGATCCGGCTGTGGCTGTTGGGCGAAGAAGTCGCCAACGAGGACATTGAACGTGCGCTCCCCGGTTGCGGAGTGACGGGGCTGAAAGCCCTGAACCTGGTTGCGGAATCGTCGCCCGCAACGGTCCGTGCCCTCTGGGATCTGCGGCCCTATGATGTCGATGGTGAACTGCTGTGGATCAGCTCTGACCAGGGCGCAATGCAGCAGCAGGGTCGGCTGCGCGCGGACCACGTGCTGGGGGTCGGACAAGCTTCACTGACGCTCGCGCACGCAACGGTTCGGACACCCGTTGAATCTGCGCTCGATATTGGGACCGGCTGCGGGATTCAGGCGATCCACTTACTGTCGCACGCCGCCACGGTCACCGTCACCGATATATCTGCGCGTGCCTTGAGTTTTGCGCGGTTCAATCTCGCGTTGAACCGGAAAAGCCTGGATTTGGACGAACAGCTCAGCCGGGTCACCTTCCGTCGCGGCAGCCTGCTCGAACCCATCGCCAACGAACGGTTTGATCTGATTGTTTCCAACCCACCCTTTGTCATCACCCCACGCACGGAACGGACCGAAGCTTCCGGCCGGTACGAATACCGGGATGGTGGAGCCGAAGGGGACACGATCGTTGCTGAGCTGATCCGCAATCTGCCGAACCATTTGAACCCCGGTGGGATCGCGCAGATGCTCTCCAACTGGGAAATCAAACAGGGACAACAACTGTGGTACGGGCGCCTGCAGGCATGGGTGCCAGAAGGCGTTTCCAGTTGGGTGGTGCAACGTGATGAGCAGAGTGGCCCGGACTATGCCCGCTTGTGGTTGCGTGATGCCGCCGAAAGCCGGGAAGCCGGCTACTACCGGCAGGGACTGAAGGAATACTTAGAAGACTTTGCTGCCAGAGATGTTCAATCCATCGGATTCGGGCTGGTCCTACTGCAACGGCCAACGACCACTGATCCGGTTTGGCAGCGCTGGGAAGAATACTCCGCTGCACTTAACCCGCCCCTAGGCCCAGCCATTGCCAGCACTGTGGCCCGGATGAATGAATTGGGCGTTAGCGGCGATACGGTGAGCTTCGCACCGGAAACCCTCAACAAGGTTGCCCAGCTGCGCCTGCAACCGGCAACTGATGTCACCTATGAGCAGTACCGGCGGCTGGGCGCCACGGACCCGGAGATCATCATGGTGCGCCAAGGTAGCGGATTCGCACGCGCCCAAGCTGTTTCCTCTGCCGCGGCCGGGTTGGTCGCCGCCTTCGACGGGAGCTACACCGTGGCAGAGCTCATCGCCGGGTATCAGTCTCTGCTTCCGGAAGAGGCCAGAGATAGCTTTGATGCCCAAGCCCTGCTGAGTGAGCTAACTCACCTTTACGTGGACGGTTTTGTGAAGGCCACTGACCTCTCGGTCTAGAATGAGGGCTTAGACACATTTATGGAAGCAGGTGAAGTGGTGACCCAACCTGAAGTGCCACCGCGTGAGCTCGTCCGGATTTCAGACCCGCAAGCAATTCGTGCATTGGCGCACGAAGCTCGCTTGGCCGTCTTGGAAGAGCTATTTTCCGCCCAAACCACACGGACAGCAACGGAGCTGGCCACCCGGTGCGGGCTAACCCCTTCCGCCATGAGCTACCACCTACGAGCCCTAGAGAAATACGGATTCGTGGAACGCGCGGCCTCTGAAGGCGACGGCCGGGAACGGCGGTGGAAGGCAGCCGGTGAGGACATTGTGGTCAAGTCGTTCGGCGAATCCCCAGCGGCCCGGTATACGTTCCTTGATGTCCAAATAAACGCTTTCCGTGAACGAATCCGCAAGGAAATGTTGCGCCGGGATGCCGAAGACGCCAGCGGTCACGGCCCGGACGAAGACCGGGCCCCCGTGTTGACGACAGGGCTGCTGTTCTTAGATGAAGACGCCCGTCAAGAATTTACTGACCGGATGTTCGCTCTGATAGAAGAGTTTGAGAAACGAGCCCCGCAAGAGCAGCGATCGGTCGACGGGGAACGCATGTACTATATGGTATCCATGGTGCCTGATCTGGCCGATCAGCCTGAGAAAGCCGACTAACAACACTGGCGAATGTGCCACGCCAGCCCAAAAGGAGTCACGTGCCACCTAAGGCCAAGATTACCCCTGGGGACGGAACCAAACTGGTCATCGTTGAGTCCCCTGCCAAGAGCAAATCCCTTGCCAAATTCCTCGGCAAAGGATGGGTCGTGGATGCGTCCGTAGGGCACATTCGGGATCTGGCTCAGCCCTCTGAGCTGCCCGAAGACATGAAGAAAGGGCCCTACGGCAAGTTCGCGGTCGACACCGAACACGGTTTTGATCCGTACTACGTGGTCGCCCCCGAAAAAAAGAGCAAGGTCCGAGAACTGAAAGCGGCGTTGAAAGACGCCGACGAACTGTATCTGGCCACTGACTCCGACCGCGAAGGTGAAGCCATTGCGTGGCACCTGAACGAGGTGCTCAAACCTAAGGTCCCGGTGCACCGGATGGCTTTCACGGAAATCACCAAAGAAGGTGTCACCCGTGCCCTCGAGGCCATTCGCGACATCGACCAAGACTTGGTCGACGCCCAAGAAACCCGTCGTGTGCTCGACAGGATCTACGGCTACGAAATCTCACCGGTACTGTGGCGCAAAGTCTCCCGGGGTCTGTCTGCAGGACGCGTGCAATCCGTCGCAACCCGACTCGTGGTCGAGCGAGAACGTGAACGGATGGCCTTCGTAGCCGCCGAATACTGGGACTTGGCCGCCGAGTTCGTCACCAACGACGGTGAAAAGTTCAAAGCAAAACTCAGCTCCGTTGACGGCGCCAGAGTTGCTCAAGGCCGTGACTTCCACGACGACGGCACACTGAAAACCAAATCGGCGCTACATCTGGATGCGGCAGCCGCAGCCGCACTGGCCGCAGCGCTGGAAAATGCCGACTACGCTGTCACCAGCGTTGAAGACAAACCGTACCGTCGCCGGCCGGCCGCCCCTTTCACCACCTCAACCCTGCAACAGGAAGCCAGCCGCAAACTGCGCTTCTCGTCCCGGGTCACGATGCAGGTGGCGCAACGACTGTACGAAAACGGTTACATCACTTATATGCGTACCGACTCGGTCACGCTCTCCCAAGAGGCGTTGAACGCCGCCCGGAAGCAGGCCACCGATCTTTACGGCGGCGACTACGTCCCGGAGAAGCCACGGTTCTACAAGGCCAAGTCCGATGCCGCGCAGGAAGCGCACGAAGCGATCCGTCCCGCCGGTGACCAATTCCGTACACCGAAACAAGTTCAGGGGCAGCTCTCGGCAGACGAGTTCCGCCTTTACGAACTGATCTGGAAACGCACGGTTGCCTCCCAGATGGCGGACGCCGTTGGGTTCACCGCGACGGTCAAGGTCACCGGTGAAGCCAGTGATAACCGGGCAGCAGAGTTCTCCGCATCCGGTACCGTCATCACCTTCCCGGGCTTCCTAGCCGCCTATGAAGAGGGCAAGGACGTTTCCGAGAACGCGGATGAAGAAGCCAAGGAAGCTCGCCTGCCGCAGCTGGCTGAGGGGGAGACCCTTGCCGCCGCCGAGTTGGGTGCCGCCGAACACGTCACCACCCCGCCTGCCAGATACACAGAAGCATCCATTGTTGCGGAACTGGAGAAGCGGGAAATTGGCCGCCCGTCCACCTATGCGCCGACAATTTCCACCATCATGGATCGCGGCTACGTGCGTAAACGCGGCAACGCGCTGGTCCCCAGCTGGACGGCATTCGCGGTCATCCGCCTGCTCGAGGAGCACTTTGGCCGGTACGTGGACTACGACTTCACCGCCCGGATGGAAGATGACCTAGACGCGATCGCCGCCGGTGATCGGGAGCGGACCGCCTGGCTGAAGAACTTCTACTTTGGCGGAGAAGACGCCGAAGGCCTGCACCAAGTGGTGACTGACCTTGGCGATATTGACGCCCGGGCCATCAACTCGGTGCCCATCACAGAGAACATCACCTTGCGGGTGGGCAAGTTCGGCCCCTATCTGGAAAAGGCGCTGCCAGCCGACGCCAAGGAAGGCACCGATCCGGAGCGGGCACCCGTCCCCGAGGATCTGGCCCCAGACGAACTGACCGAAGAGAAAGCGAACGAATTGTTCGCGACCGCGGCGACCCCGGAAAAAGAACTGGGTGAAGACCCACAAACCGGTCGGAAGATCGTGGCGAAAGACGGTCGGTTCGGTCCGTACGTCACCGAAGTCGTCCCGGAGATGACCGAAGAAGAGATCCAAGCATATATGGATGCTCAACCGGTGGAGTACTACAAGAACGGCCGGAAGAAACCGGCTAAGAAACCGCCGAAGGTCAAACCGCGTACTGCCTCCCTGTTCAAGACCATGTCCTTGGACACCATCACCTTGGAAGAAGCGTTGCAGCTACTGTCCCTGCCACGAGTGGTCGGACAGGATGCCGAAGGTGTGGACATCACGGCGCAGAACGGACGCTACGGTCCGTACCTGAAAAAGGGAACCGACTCTCGCTCTCTCACGGATGAAGAGCAGCTATTCACCATCACCTTGGAAGAGGCGCTGGCAATTTACGCGCAGCCGAAGACCCGTGGCCGCAGCGCCGCCAAGCCCCCGTTGGCCGAGTTCGGCACGGACCCGACCAACGAGAAACCGGTGGTGGTCAAGGACGGCCGGTTCGGTCCGTACATCACCGACGGTGAGACCAACGTGACGGTACCGCGAGGGACCAGCGTGGAAGAGCTGACACGTGAGCGTGCCCTGGAGCTTCTAGCGGAGAAGCGGGCTAAGGGCCCGGCCAAGAAGCCTGCCGCGAAGAAAACCACGGCACGCAAACCGGCTGCTAAGAAAACCACGGCACGCAAACCGGCTGCTAAGAAGACAGGAAACTAGAGAATGCGCCTGGGTGTACTAGATATCGGTTCTAACACCGTCCACCTCCTGCTGGTGGACGCACACCCGGGCGCACGCCCAACACCGTACGCCTCACATAAGCGCTCACTGTCGCTGGTGCGGTATTTGGACGCCGAAGGCAACATCAACGAAGAGGGCCAGCGGGAGCTGATCAACTTCATCCAAGAAGCCAAAAGTTTCGCCGCCGAACGCAAAGTCGAAGACCTGTTGGCCTTCTGTACCTCGGCGATCCGCGAATCTCGCAATGGCGACCACGTGATCTCGCTGGTGGAAAATACCACCGGGATCCAGATTTTTGAGCTCTCCGGTGTCGAAGAATCCGGTGTCACCTTCTTCGCGGTGCGTCGTTGGTTCGGTTGGTCTGCCGGACAGATCCTGAACTTCGATATCGGTGGCGGTTCGTTCGAAATCGCTGTCGGCGTTGATGAGCTGCCCACAGTAGCCGCGTCCATCCCCTTGGGCGCTGGCCGGCTGACCAGAGACTGGCTACCGGGGGACCCGCCGAATCACAAGGACATCAAGGCGCTGCGCAAATACATTCGGAGCACCCTGAAAGAGGCCTACCAAGAGTTCGCGCCAGAGTTGGCTCCGACCCTGATCACCGGCAGCTCGAAGACCTTCCGCTCGCTAGCGCGGATCACCGGGGCCGCCCCGTACGAGGACGGCCCGTATGTGCCGCGCTACCTGCAGTTGGAAGACCTGAAACTGTGGTCGAACCGAATCGCCGCCATGACCTACGAAGACCGCGCGAGCCTGCCTGGGGTTTCCGTGGAACGTGCGGGTCAATTGTTGGCCGGGGCTATGGTTGCCGAACAAGCCATGGACATTTTCAAGATCGACCGCCTACAGATCAGCCCGTGGGCGATGCGTGAGGGCCTGATCATGCGGCGCCTAGATTTCTTGGTCTATGACGGCTTCTTCAACATGCAGCCGTGTCTGGTCGACTCACGTTCACCGCTAGAACACCAAGCTATGGAACAGTTACGGGAAAGCTCATCCTTGCATCCTAAGATGTTGGAAGATGCCAGCCACCAGAACGGTGCCCAGAACTAAAGACCATGAAACCAATTCCTGTAACTCTCGCAACCTCCTCCGTGTATCCGTTAAGCGTGCACGATGGCTTCGCTATCGCCGCTGACCTGGGCTACGACGGAGTCGAGGTCATGGTGACCAACGCGCCGACGTCGCAGGATCCCGACGCGTTAAATGAACTGGCCTCCCGGTACAACCAGCCGGTGTACTCCATTCACGCGCCCACCCTGCTGCTGACCCAGCAGGTCTGGGGTGGGGCATGGAATAAGATCCTGCGGTCGGTGAAATTGGCTGAACGCGTGGGGGCTGAAGTGGTGGTGGTTCACCCACCGTTCCGCTGGCAAAGCGAATATGCTTCCCAGTTCCGGGAAGGCATCAAGGAGCTCATGCACCGCTCCGGCATCAAGATTGCAGTAGAGAACATGTACCCGTGGAAAGCCGGGGGACAAGAAGCACGCATGTACCTACCGCACTGGAGTCCTATTGACCGGGACTACGAACACGTGACCTGGGACTTCTCACACGCCGCGATCGCCGGAGTGGATTCCTTGGAAGCTTTCCAGAAACTGCGCGAGCGGCTCGCCCACGTGCACTTGACCGATGGGTTCCCGAACGGCCGCGACGAACACTTGCTCCCCGGATATGGCTCACAACGGTGTGCCGCCGCCATGGAGTGGCTGGGCGATTACCACCGAACCCACGGTTACGACGGGGTCGTTTGCCTAGAGGTTTCCACCCGCAAGGCAAAGAACCCCGGCGAACGGGAAGAGTGGTTGCGCTACTCATTGGACTTCGCGCACACTCACCTTGGCCAGTAGCACCCCATCCGAAAGGAACACCGGATCGTGAAGATCGCGTTTTTGGGCCTAGGATCCATGAACGGGTCCATCCTGCATGGCCTGCAGCAAGCAAACCTTCCCAACACGACTTTCGTGGCGACCTGCCACTCGGAAGCCAGCGCAGCGCGGGCAGCTGAAACCTACCAGATCACGGTTGAGGCATCCGGTGTGAACCCGGACGCAAACCTGGCTGCCATTGAAAGCGCTGACGTTGTGTTGATCGGTGTCAAACCGGCTCAGGTGACCGGGCTGCTCTCTGAGATCGCCGAAGACCTAGAACCAAAAACGATTGTGGTCTCGGTGGCTGCGGCCGTGACGGTCGCTCAGATGGAAGCGGTTTTGAAGCCCGGCCAGCCTGTCGTGCGTACCATGCCCAACACACCGACTCAGGTTGGCGCAGGTGTCATTGGTCTTTGTGCCGGAACCAACACCAACGCAGAGCAGTTGAAGTCGGTGCAGGAGCTGCTGGATCAGGCAGCACAGACGGTGGTCGTTGATGAGGCCCAGATGGATGCGCTCACCGGAGTCTCAGGGTCAGGACCGGCCTACGTCTTCCACTTCGCGGAGACCCTCATCAAAGCCGGTGTGGAAGCCGGCCTAGATGAGCAGACCGCTCAAGAACTCGCCATTGGTACCATCGCCGGTGCGGCTAAAATGCTGCAACAAGACAATGCTGATCCGGAAAACTTGCGGGTTGCTGTCACCAGTCCGAACGGCACCACGGAGGCGGCATTGAGACAGCTCGCACCAATGGGGGAACTGGTTGAAAAGGCGGTACTGGCAGCCCGCGATCGTGCGGCGGAGATCAGCGCGGAGCTAGACTAAGCCCAATCCGATTCACGGTTGATGTTGTATGCTGAAACCAGCCTTCCCCCCCTGCGCAACTTGTTTCTTAGCTTCGGGTGTGGAATGACCACTCTGTAGAAATGCTGAGATAATTTGAAACTGCCTACCCCCCCGCGAAACGTTGATGCTAGGTTTGCCATCCGTTTCGGGCTCGCTGTTTGCCTATCTGCGCTCGTTGGGATGTTGTATTCTGCAGAGTTTGATCTGAGGGTCTATTATCACGGAGCGCAAGTCGCGCTGGGATTGGACCCAAACGATCTTTATGCGCCTTACCTCGGGCCGATCCATGATCCAGGTTTACCCTTCACGTACCCGCCTTTTGCAGCGTTGGCCTTTATTCCCCTAGCTCTTGTGCCATGGGAAGTGGCCAGCTGGTTCTCGGCGATTTTCACACTGTCAGCCGCTTTCGTGATCGCCAAAGATCTTCTACGACGGACTATGGGACTTGTTGGAGAGCGATTGTGGTGGATCGCGTTGGCGTGGGGCATAGGTGTTTGCGTGGTGTTAGCACCTTGGAGGGACTCCCTCTGGTTCGGGCAGATAAATCCACTCCTAATGCTTGTCTGCTATGTGGACCTCGCTGGTCTGATGCCCCGTGTTCCGCGGGGGTTGCTCATTGGTCTATTCTCAGGTATCAAGTTGGTACCGCTGGCATTAGGGTTATTCTTTCTTGCCCGGGGCATGTGGCGCGCAATCCTTTGGTTGGGGGCTGGATTCGGTGGCACAGTTTTGGTCGGCTGGCTACTTCTACCGAACGAATCTAGCTCCTATTGGTTCTCGGTCCTTACGGATCCTGCCCGGGTGGGTTCTCTTGGGTATCCCGACAATATTTCTATCCGTGGTTTGTTAGCGAGAACCCCAGCAGCCGACGACAGCTCTCTCATCTGGCTTACTATAGTCTTGCTTCTTTGCGGCGTTACGTACGTTGTACTTAGACGACGGAAAACTCTCGAATACGATTTGTCTTCTATTTATCTTGTGGCTTCATTGATGTTGTTGATTTCTCCAGTCACTTGGAGCCATCATGCCGTCTGGGTCTCCCTCCTGATTCCAATGAGTTTTCTCATGCTCAGGACGTACCCTTGGAGATTTTCGGAGAGTCTAACGTTTGGTGTGACAGCATTGCTGCTCGTGGTCATGGTACTCGGGCCAAAACGGATCGTGTGGATGCTCGGCTCGCACGCGAATCTGGGGACAACATGGCAATCGGTGGTGGCGGGTCAGACTGTCACGGGGTTGTTACTCATCGTGCATCTTGCTATCGCATTTACTTCGGTAGCGATGGTTTCACCGACGACCAACCAACCACTGAGCCTTTTGGGACGCAGTAATGGGCACTCGTCCAAGGGGAGCCAACAGCAGAGCTAGAAGAGCTCGACTAAGCCGCTTTCGCCTTAGCCGGGGGAGTGGCGAGATTCCACTGTCCGAGACGAAGCTTCGTCCCGGAGCCCAGATCATGGAGCGGGTCGGCGCCCCAGTCGTAGCGCGGGTAGTGCGGGAAATTTGGGTGTCGGCCGGCATCCTGCCCGGGCGGAGAGAATAGTGCGGCGTCCATACCCGGGCCAAACTGGACCGCAAGTGCGGTGGCGTGGTTTTCTTCTGATCCCGCCAGTGCCCCGGTCCACATTAGGTCGGTCCACGCCTGCTCGTTTGGTTCCAAAACGATAGTTCTTGGTGTGGTTGGCTTGCCGTTGATATCGATACTTGTGTGTTCGAGTTCAACCTTCAGCCGGAGTCCGTCCGATCCCACGACTCCTAGGCCAGGGTGAGGGGCGAGCGCAGATCCGCGCGTGCTGACGTTAGTGGCCACCAACTGGGTGAACCTGCTGCCGGTAGCTGCGTCGAAACTGCCTAAATTCAGCTGTATCTGGTCGGGACTGCAGTAGTTCGGAGCGGATTCGCCGGAAGCGCTGAGCTGCACAATGGAATTGATTTGTTTCTGGCTAAGTTCAGACAGCGGTATCGCGGCATCCGAACCGGGGTAGGTCAGACGTTCCTGACCAGTTTCATCCGTGGGTTCAGCACTGGGCTCCTGCTGTGGGAAGAAGAAGTTTTGAGTGAGCAGAAAAACCGTAGCCAGCAGGAGCAGACCGATGAGAACGCCCTTGGCCCGATTCTTGCGTTGCACGGTCATGGTCTAGCGGCGAATCGCTCTAGCAAGTCCACGTGTCCGGAGACAATCAACACGTCGCGGCTGGTCACTTTGGTGTCGGACTGCGCGTAGGTGAAATCTTCCCCGGGCGACTTCACCCCGACAACCGTGACACCATACTTGGACCGCACTTGGGATTCGGCCAAGGTGAAACCTTGGGTTTCTTTAGGCGGATGCATTTTCACGATGGCAAAGTCGTCATCAAATTCAATGAAGTCCAGCATCCGTCCGCCAACAAGGTGTGCAGCCCGGACGCCGGCATCATGTTCGGGGTAAATGATGTGGTTAGCACCAATACGCCGCAGGATTTTGCCGTGGGCCGGCGTGATGGCCTTAACCCAGATGTCTTTCACACCCAAGTCCACTAGGTTGACAGCGATCAACACGGAGGATTCGATTGAGGTTCCGACACCAACAATGGCGGTATCGAACTCCTGAGCGCCGAGCTGACGCAACGCTTCGATGTCGGTCGCGTTGGCTTCCACGACGTAGGTGAGCCGACCGGACCAGCGCTGAACAATCTCCGGATCCCGTTCGACTGCTAGCACCTCTTTGCCCTGCCGGGTCAGCTGTTCGGCAACAGCCAGACCAAACCGGCCAAGACCAATCACCAGAAACGGCTTGCGGTTTTCTTTCTCAGCCAATGATCGGCCTTTCTTCCGGGTAGCGGTACATGGTGCGGCGTTGGCGCATGGCCAGGGCGGACGCAAAGGTAATCGTACCCAAGCGACCAAAGAACATCAGGGCAGTCAGCACGTATTTGCCTGAAGGTGGCAATTCAGCTGAGAACCCGGTGGACAACCCACACGTGCCGAACGCGCTGATCGCTTCGAAAAGTGGCCGCTGCAGGGTTTCACCGCTGATGGTCGTCAGCGCCAAGGTCCCGACCAAGACCATGGTCGAACCCAGTGCCAGTACGGCGACGGCAACACGAATGGCGCCTTGCGGCAAACGTCGGTGATAGGCGGTGGCATCTTGGGAACCGCGGGCCTCGGCCACAATGGCCAGCACGATCACGGCAAAAGTGGTCACTTTGATACCACCGGCCGTGGAGGCCGCGCCACCACCGACAAACATCAAGGCATCCGTGAGTAGCAAGGTTTGCGGTAGCTGTTCATTGATGTCGACGATATTGAAACCAGACGACCTGGCGGCCGTGGAAGCAAATAGTGACAAACCGATTTTCTCAATCAGAGGTTTGTCTCCCATGGTGGCTGGGTTGGACCACTCAAAAAAACCGTACGCTAGGGCCCCGAGCACGAACAGGATCAGGGTAACTTCTACCGTCATGCGGGTATGTAGATTCCACCGGCGCAGGTCCCAGCGGTACTTGAGTAGAACCATGATGACGGGGAAACCCAGGCCCCCAATCATCACGGCAATCGCGATCACGGTGGAGATATATGCGTCATTGCCGAAATCGGCTAGACCGTTTGTGTGGGACAGGAACCCGGCGTTATTGAAAGCGGAGACGGCATAGAAGAGCCCATGCCAGAGACCTAGCCAGAAGTCTTTTTCCAAGGCTATGAAGCGAGGCGTCATGGCGAGCATGATGAGCGCTTCGATCACCAAAGTGGTCGTGATGACCACGCGAATCAGTGCGCCGGTTTCACCCAAGCGACCGGTGGTCATACCTTCTTGGGCGATGAGTTTCTGTTTTAGCCCCAGCTGCTTGCTGACGCTCATCGTCAGCATGGTGGCCACAGTCAGAATACCCAAGCCACCGACTTGCACACCGCAGAGCAGGATGATCTGACCTAAGAAAGACCAGTGATCGGCGGTATTCACCGTGCTGAGGCCCGTCACAGAGACTGCTGAGGTTGCCACAAACAGCGAGTCATGAAACGGGGTAATAGTTCCATCCGCCGATGAGAACGGCATCGTCAACAGGACAGCGAAGAACAGGGTGATCAGCAAGAAGATCAGCAGCGCGCCACGTGCCGGAGAATCACTGAATACAGCGGTGATCCGGGCACGCCAACTCATGGGCTGGACCGGAGATTTCTTGATCCGAAACCCGAGGGGAGTCAATACGCGCTGCGGCATAACACCAATTCAACCATCTTCGTGCTGTAACAGTGCCGTTCTGCAGGCCGAACCACGTAGTCTAATCAGTGATGAAGGTACAACCTGACCAGAAGATTCCGACCACAGTGCTGTGGGACGAAGCCTACTTGGCCTACAAATTCAGTGAAAGTCACCCGATGGCCCCTAAGCGGTTGGATATGACCGCCCGGCTAGCTGAAGACCTAGGCCTCTTTTCTCTGCCGCAAATCAGTATCGAAGCCCCCTACGTTGCTTCGGATGAGGAACTGGCTTGGGTGCACGAACCGGAGTACGTGCAAGCCGTGCGGGACGCGTCCGCAGGCAAGTTTGAGTCCATGCCCGAACGCGGATTAGGCACAGAAGACGACCCAATCTTCCCGGCCCTGCATGAGGCGTCGGCCCGTATCGGGGGCGGATCACTCGTGGCGGCCGAACAAATTCTGTCCGAAAAATCTGCCCGTGCCGTGAACTTTGCCGGCGGGATGCATCACGCAATGCCGGAAAAAGCCGCAGGATTTTGCGTGTACAACGATGCAGCCATGGCGATCCACCGGATGCTCGACGCCGGTGTCCAACGCGTGGTCTATATCGACATTGACGCCCACCATGGTGATGGGGTCGAGCGCATGTTCTGGAATGAACCGCGGGTGCTGACCATCTCCGTGCACGAAACTGGGCTTTCGCTCTTCCCAGGCACCGGATTCGCCAATGAGATTGGTGGCCCCGATGCGCTGGGATCTGCCGTTAATCTGGCTTTGCCGCCGGGCACCGGAGATGGGGCATGGTTGCGGGCCTTTCACGCGATCGTGCCGCAATTAGTGCGAGCGTTTGAGCCAGAAATTATCGTCTCTCAGCACGGCTGTGATTCCCACTCCCAAGATCCGCTCACGAACTTGGAGCTGAGTGTGGACGCTCAACGGCAAGCCGCTATCGATATCGGACAACTCGCCAAAGAGGTCTGCGAGAACCGGTGGCTGAGTTGTGGTGGGGGCGGTTACAACCCGGTTGCGGTGGTCCCACGCAGCTGGGCGCACCTGATCGCAGTCACAGCGGATGAGCCACTGCCCGTCACGGTCGAAACACCCGAGCGGTGGCGCCGCTACGTCAAAGAGGCCTACGGGGTAGAAGCCCCGGAAAAAATGGGTGACGACGTAGATCTGTGGTGGCGCTCATGGGAAGTCGGGTACAACCCGAACGATGACGTGGACCGGACCATCATGGCCACCCGCAAAGAAGTCTTCCCCCTGTACGGTCTTGACCCATGGTTCGACTGATGCAGATTACGGTGAAAACTTTCACTTTCGCAAAAGTCTCGTTACAGTAACAATGGGGGAACCGCCGGTGGCGGTGTCCGCCCTATTTTGATGCCGGGTGATCTTCACTCATGGTGGTAAAGGAAATGCATGACTAAGGGGATTAACTACTCTGAAGCCCGTTTCATGACGGTCGCAGAAGTAGCCGAACTGATGCGGGTCTCAAAGATGACGGTCTACCGCTTGGTGCACTCCGGTGACCTCCCCGCGATCCAATTCGGTCGCTCCTACCGAGTCCCCGAAAATGCTGTCCACGAGTACATCCAACAGGGCATCAACCAGCAGCGCAAACAAGCCTGATTTCATCATTCCGGCGGTTATCGCGGTAGGATGTTCAAGAAGATTTTGTGTAGCCTTCACCAATCGTAAGGATGACCTATGGGTTCAGTAGTTAAAAAACGCCGCAAGCGCATGTCCAAGAAGAAGCACCGGAAGCTGCTTCGTAAGACTCGCCACCAGCGTCGTAACAAAAAATAATTGCGTGATCAGGTGGGGGCCACTGAAAGTGGCTACCCACCTTTTTGCCGTTTAAGAGCGTATTGTAAAGAGCTATGTCGATTACTTCTCCTGTTGTCCTGCTGAGCAAAGATGGTTGCCACCTGTGCGCGGATGCGGCCGCCGAGCTCGCTCCGGTCTGCGAAGAGTTCGATTTGCAGCTGTCGATCGAACAGCTGGATGACCACCCTGAACTTGTCGAACAGTACTGGCAAATGCTGCCGGTTCTTCTGGTGGACGGTGTCCAGCGAGACTTCCTAAAGATCTCCCCGGACCGGGTCCGCAAACTCCTTTCCGCACGGTCCAGCGCCAACCAGAACTAGCCGTAGGACCCGTGAAACCATGACCCGGGCGAGACTCTCCGCAGCAACCATCTCCCGCTTGCCGGTGTACTTGCGTGTGCTCAATGCGGTAGCTGATGAAGGTCAGCAGCACGTCTCTTCCTCCTGGCTAGCGCAGGCCACCGGGGTCAACTCGGATGTTCTGCGCAAAGACCTTTCAGCGCTCGGGTCCATGGGGCGGCGCGGGGTCGGCTATCAAGTCGACACCGTCAAAGCCGCATTAGAAAAAGCTCTCGGATTGGGCAGCGTTCACCCGGTCGTACTCATTGGCGCCGGGCACTTGGGCCAAGCCATTGCCGGTTATCGAGGGTTCAGCCCCCGCGGCTACCAAATCGCCGCGATCATTGATGCTGATGAAAACTTGTGGGGCACACACGTGGCCGGTTTGCGGGTGCAAAGTCCACAAGAATTACCGGACTTGGTAGCGGAGCACAAGATTGGTTTCGCGATCGTTGCGGTACCCGCACATGCTGCGCAAGCGGTCGCCGACCAGTTGTGTGCCGCAGGTGTTAGGGGCATCCTGAATTTCGCGCCCGTCGAGCTCACGGTGCCGGAGGGCGTGCAGGTGCGCGGGATCGATCTCGCGCACGAACTTCAGATTCTTACTTACCTGTCCACTGGCCAAATTTAGCCTGCGCACGTGCCCGGGCGGCAGCCTGGTTGTACTGGGTGGCTTCTTTGGACCAAGCAAAGATGGTGGCGACCAGCCCGGTCAGCCACCACAGGAAGTCTGGGAAGCTGATCGCGGCCAAGATGGTGAGCACCGCACAGATCGTCGCGATGATTCGTCCGGCGCCGAAGCCCCGCTTGATCAGGATGGCCACCAGCACGAAGAGACCACCCACAATGACTGCTAGGACGGCATTGCCGATCACCTGTTGCTGACGCAGCTGATCAATGCCCAGCGGCAACGCTCCGGCGAAGGAGCCGCCCATCACTTCTTCGATCGTCTGCACGGCCTCCCGCAACTGCTCATCCATCTGGCCGGTGGCAGTCAGAAAAATGGTGTAAGCATTCGCCAAGATAAAGACCACGGCGGCACCGATCATCAGCCGGAACGAAAGCATGACCTTAGGTGGGATCGGGACTCCTGCGCGAGGGTCCGGTGCCCCGGTTTGAGGAGTATCAGGTCGGGGGTGACCGTAGTTGGTCTCTGGAACCCCGTAGCGCGGCTGAGGTGTTGCTGAAGAGGAAGTTTCCCCGTATTCAGGCAGACGCTGACCATACCGGGGCTGTTCAGAAGGTGACTGCTGTCCGTGATTATGCGGGTTCTGGCTCATGTGGCTAAGTCTAGCTGTTACACGCTGTGGCAGACTGGAACCATGACCTCGATTACCGTTCATTTGCTGCGCCATGGTGAAGTCCACAATCCAGACCGAGTCTTGTACGGCAGGCTCCCAGGTTTTGGGCTCTCCGAGCTAGGTGAGCAGATGGCCGAGCGGATTGCCGATTATTTCGTCGACCGCCAGCGCATGACCGGAAAACTGCCGGTCGTCGTGGGGTCCTCACCGCTGCAGCGGGCACAAGAAACAGCGACCCCGCTCGCGGAGCGTCTAGGGCTCCCGATCCGGACGGACGAGCGCTTGTTGGAAGCGGAGAACCAGTTTGAAGGCTTGAGTAACGTCAAATCCAGGCTCAAGGATCCGCGCTTGTGGCCGTTGCTGCGCAATCCGTTCAGGCCAAGCTGGGGAGAGCCTTATCGCGCACAGGTCGCACGGATGGTCAAAGCGATACACGAAGCTCATGCCCAGGCGTATGCCGCAGGTGGGGACGGAGCCGAAGCGGTCCTAGTCTCCCACCAGCTACCCATCTGGGTGACCCGTCTTGCAGCGGAGGGTGCCCCGTTGTGGCATGACCCGCGACAGCGCGAATGCACATTAACTTCGTTGACGAGTTTCGGGTTCGAAAGTGGACGATTGGCGCGCGTCGATTACGCGGAGCCCAACGCAGAGCTGCTCAAACACGCAGCGAACCTGCCCGGAGCCTAGACGGGCTCGTCCCATGTTGTCTCAGTCACATGCTGAATAGAAGCTGAATTTCAGCTGAACACTAACGTCGAATCATCAAATGCTGTGTTCGCTAGACTGGGATCTGTTCCACAGCACAGTGTAGAAACCTCAAGAAATCTAAAGTAGGCATGCGCTCGTTCTTTTCTTCTGCCCCGTTGAATCGCCGCGGATTCTTGGCCGCAGCGGCAGCTGGCTCAATGGCGTTCTTGGCTGCATGTACGGAAAAATCGGATTTGGCGAAACAGGCTGAGGCTGGCGGCAGTAAGAACTACATTGCCGGTGATGGCTCCGTAGAAGAGTACGCGCCGGAGAATCGCAAAGACCCGGTCACGTTCAGCAGTGAACTCTTCGACGGAACGACCGTCACCGAACAAGATATTCTCGGCTCGGTCACGGTGATGAATTTCTGGTACGCCGCCTGCGCGCCGTGCCGGATCGAAGCGCCACATCTATCCGAACTGCATGCCGAGTACAAAGATAAAGGCGTGGAATTTTACGGAGTCAACGTCCGTGACACCGTCGGTACCGCGGTGGCGTTTGAACGTAACTTCAAAATTGAATACCCGTCGTTTGAGGACCGCACCGCGAAGATGCTGCTGGCCATGACGGACTACGTTCCACCCCAGGCTGTGCCGACAACCCTCGTCTTCGACAAAGAAGGTCGGGTATCTGCGCGGATCTTGGGCGTGGTAGAAAAAAGTACCCTGAAGGCTCTCATCGAGTCTGTTCTGTAGCCCGTGAATAACCCGTTCGCTGAGATTGTTCTTGACGGTTCGCTGCTCCTTGCAGCGCCGGTCGCAGTCCTCGCCGGACTCGTCTCCTTCCTTTCGCCCTGCGTCTTGCCTCTCGTTCCCGGTTATCTGGGGTACGTGACGGGTCTGACCGGAGCAGATCTTCAACAGCACAAGCATGGTCGCATGTTCGCCGGTATCGGACTGTTCGTGCTGGGCTTTTCTGTTGTTTTCGTCCTAGTCGGGGTGGTCTTCTCGCAGCTGAGCATTTGGCTGCGGGTTGAAGGGGACTGGGTCACCCGGGTGCTGGGGGTGCTGGTCATCATGATGGGCATCGTTTTCATGGGCGGCTTCAGCAAGCTTCAAAATGATAAGCGCGTCCACGCCAAAGCCCCTGCCGGGTTGTGGGGAGCTCCCGTATTGGGCATGACGTTTGGTTTGGGCTGGGCACCTTGTATCGGGCCCACGCTAGCGGCCGTGTTGGCGATTAGCACAGCGGGCGGCGCTAACATGGGCAAGGGCGTGTTTTTGACCCTCATGTATTGCCTTGGGCTTGGATTGCCGTTCGTGTTGCTCAGCCTTGGGCTGCGCCGCGGGATGGGTGCGTTGAAGTTTTTCCGGGACCACCGTCTTGCGGTCATGCGTTTTGGGGGCATCATGCTGGTCGCGCTCGGCATTTTGATGGTCTCTGGGCTGTGGGGTCACTGGGTGGGCCTACTCCAAGACTGGTTCACGAATGAAGTGAGGTTACCGATCTAGTGACAGTGAAAACGACCAAACGTGAACCGCTTGACCCCCGCCGCGAGGTCAAAGCTCCTGCTCTGGGCCCGCTGGGGATGCTGCGTTGGGCGTGGGCCCAACTAACAAATATGCGCACAGCGATCATGCTGTTGCTGTTGCTTGCTGTTGCGGCAGTGCCGGGCTCCTTGTTTCCGCAGCGACCAGCGGATCCTGACGGTGTGGCCAAATACTTGGAGGATTACCCAACAGCTGGGCCGATTCTGGATTTCTTCCAGCTTTTCGACGTCTATTCCTCCGTCTGGTTCTCAGCCATTTACCTACTGCTGTTCATTTCTCTGATCGGTTGCATTTGGCCGCGGACGATCAAACACTACCGAGTCATGCGCTCAGAGCCGGTGCGCACTCCTCGGTACCTGCACCGGCTGCCCGTCAATGGGGCCTTCTCCTACGCGGAGGGAACGAGCGCCACACAGACCGCGGAGAAACTCGCCGAGGCTTTGCGTAAGCGCAACTACCGTGCCGTGGTTCGAGAAGAACAAGACGCTGTCACCGTCTCGGGTGAGCGCGGATACCTGCGTGAAGTCGGGAACCTGCTGTTTCACGTGTCGATGCTGGGAGTGCTGATCTCCGTAGGTATTGGTGGGCTCTTTGGCTACAACGGCCAACGCATCATCACCCAAGGCGAGTCATGGGCGAACACACTCGTTAGTTACGACAACTTCTACCCGGGCTCGGCCTTCAGCGAGAACGCGCTGGCTCAGTACCGTATGCGGTTGGACGACTTCGAAGCTGTTTTTGACCGCCAAGACACTTCGAACTTCGGCATGCCTTTGGACTTCACCGCCTATCTGACCACGCAGGAAGGGCCGGACGCCGAGGAAAAGCAGGAAACACTGAAGGTCAACTCACCGCTGACTGTGGGCGCAACCAGCCTTTACCTTGTGGGCAATGGTTACGCGCCAGAGGTAGTTGTGAAGGATGGAGACGGCAATGTGGCCATGGATGGCACCGTCATTGCTCGTCCGACCGACTCGGTGTACACATCCTTGATCGTGATCAAAGCCCCGGACGCTAAACCTGAACAGCTTGGATTCGTCGGCTTCTTACTGCCGACCTCCGTGATGGGCGAAGACCAGGTCGCATTCTCCGGGGACCCTGAGTTGTTGAACCCGGAGCTCAACTTGAACTCCTACTACGGGGATCTGGGCCTTGATGAGGGTATCCCGGGTAACGTGTACGTGCTTGATACCGACGAGCTGACGGAATTGAACTCTCGATCCACCGAGCACGGCGGCATCGTCCTGAAACCGGGTGAGAGCTATCAGCTGCCTGAAGGCAAGGGCTCGATCGAGTTCAAGGGAATCAAGCGCTACATTGCGATCGACATTCACTACGATCCAGGAAAATACGGGGCGCTCATCTTCTCCGTACTGGCCATGGTTTCCTTGGCAGGATCGCTCTTTATTCGTCGCCGACGGGCTTTCTTCAGGGTTCCGATCGGAGATAATGGAACACGAGCCGAGTATGGGCTCTTGGCGCGTGGGGAAGATTTTGGTTTGGCTGAAGAAGCAGAAGCCGTGCTGAACCAAGCAGAAAAGACACTCCGTTCCCCGCTGGAACGGGATCTGGAAGAGGATAACTAATGGCTCCCATCAATGTGGAACTAGCCGAACTCAGTGATTTATTTATGTTGCTGGCCGCGTTTGTGTACACGGTGGCATTCATCGTGTTCGCGTGGGACATGGCCCAGTCTTCCAAGACCATCAGACAGGTAGAGGCTGACCTTGCCAAGGAAAACGCACGTGAGCAAGCCAAGGCCAAGCAACTGGTAGGTGCCGGCGGCCCCAGCATCAGCGAAGCCCCCACTGTTCATGCCGAAGCTGATGATCTGGTGGACGACGATCTGAACTATGTGGGCAACAAACGCCCTATCGCTAACGTGGCGGTGGCGCTCACCATCTTTGCCGCCGCGTTGCACACGTTCGCCGTGGTTGCACGTAGCGTAGCTGCATCTCGTGTCCCATGGGGCAACATGTACGAGTTCGCCACCACCGGAGCCTTGCTGATCGCCCTTGTTTACCTCGCGCTACTGATCAAGAAGGACTTGCGTTTCCTTGGCACCGTGGTGGTTGGCCTGATCGTGCTGGCCATGAATGGTGCAACGATCGGCTTCCCAACTCCAGTTGCGCACCTGCAGCCCGCTCTGCAGTCCTACTGGCTCATCATCCACGTGTCCGTGGCGGTGCTCTCCACAGCACTGTTCACGTTGACCTTCGCCATGAGTGTGCTGCAGCTGCTGCAGACCAACGCAACCAAACGGGAGGCCGAAGGCAAGACCAAATGGTCTTTCCTGCGCATGGTGCCTTCCGCCATTGCTCTGGAGAACTGGTCATACCGGCTGAATGCGATTTCTTTCGCCATGTGGACCTTCACCCTCGTGGCCGGTGCCATCTGGGCAGAAGCTGCTTGGGGCCGGTACTGGAACTGGGACACCAAGGAAGTCTGGACCTTCGTCATTTGGGTCATCTATGCCGGTTACCTGCACGCACGGGCAACCCGCGGCTGGACCGGCACCCGTGCCGCATGGCTGTCCATCATTGGCTACGCCGCCGTGATCTTCAACTTCGCGGTCGTCAACGTGTTCTTCCCAGGCCTGCACTCCTACGCGGGCATCCCGGGGTCCTAGGCTCTGTCAGAAAAACAGTGAAATAACCGTCGCAGGCAACCGCCTTGCGGCGGTTATTTTTTGTGGAGCCTATATTGGCAGCTTTACTGGCTCATCGTAAAAATGAGTGTATTTTGGTTCTGAATCCGCCGGTGTCCAGGAGTGCTCTGGTGATGTAGTGCAGCAGGTTGCGGAAGCCCAGAGCGGTGCC